>JBGGNE010000455.1:0-12906 GCA_041287705.1 Methylacidiphilales bacterium
GCCTTTACGGCTCAGCACGAGGGACTTCACTTTCGAAATAACTTTGGTCATCATTGTATTTTTCCACCTCCTCTCTTTATAAGAATAAAAAATCTTTATAGTAAAAGGTTACTGCTAAATTGTATATCGATTGAAAACAACAGATTCTTTAGATACAAACCAGAAAAAGCCAAAAAAAATTGAATCGAAAGGATTGGACTATTCGATTCAATTTAAAGGATTAGGATCCGCCCGTTGCCTGCTGCAGGTTCGTCGTGATCTTGGTGAACACGGACGTTACGGTGGTACCCAGCTGACGAAGGACTGCGATCGCAACCACGGAGATAAACGCCAGGATCAGCGCGTATTCAACCAGGGTCTGACCGGACTTGCCCTTGCGGCTAAGAACCAGGGACTTCACTTTCGAAATAACTTTGGTCATCATTGTATTTTCACCTCCCTTTCTTTTTGAGAAAAAACTCGGAAAAAAAGGAAATTTTAGGGGGTTGTTACGCGAATTAGACGAGACAGTCGAAATAGCTTGCAGGTTTATTTCGACTTTTTCTGAAGTGTCAGCTTCGTTCTGACATCTAGCTATTAAGCAGCATCGATGCCATGTTTCGCGTTTCACTTATAAGTTTCCGAAAAGAGGCTGAAACAGGGTTGGCAAAGGGCTCCATTTTGGCACTCTTTTCGAAAACGGTAAAAGTTAATCAGCTACCAGAGACAACCTGGCTGTTTCCAGGCAATTTCTTTACAGCTCAGTAGGTAAAAAGGTTGCGATTTTTGAACCACTTAGCTTCCCAGAGTAGCTGTGGCCGACGTATGTATAGGGGCATCGACCCATTTGCCGTGCTCTTTTATTAAATCTATCAAACGTCCAACGGCATCGGTATCTGGAATATTAAATTTTACCGGCGTCTTGCCAATGTAAAGATTTACCTTGCCGGGAGCGCCGCCCACGTAGCCAAAATCAGCATCGGCCATTTCACCGGGTCCGTTTACAATACACCCCATGATCGCAATCTTGACACCTTTGAGATGACTGGTGGACGCGCGAATGCGTGCCGTGGTGGACTGCAGATCAAACAGCGTGCGGCCGCAGGAAGGGCAGGCCACGTAATCGGTCTTGAAAATGCGATTGCCAACAGACTGCAAGATATTGAACGCCAGACGGATAGAAGCACCAGGACCGGGCTCCGAGCGAACAAAGATCGCGTCGCCGATTCCGTCCGCCAGCAGCGCACCCAGCGTTGCTGCGGAGTGTAATAGTGTCAGCAGCACGTCGGGCTTTTCGCCGGGCAGCGGGGGATGAAATGTGTCCTTGAGCAGCAGCGGATGGCGCGAAGGAATACGTGCAGCCAGGTAACGGTAGGCGACCAGCGGCGGCAGCGCGCAGCCATCCTGTACGGTGACCAGAAGGGGCTCGGGCGAGTTGTGAATGAAATCGATCGCCTTGTCGTCCAGCGGATCAACTTCGATCGCGCCGCATGTGTCCGCTATGAAGTCAGGAAAAATGTCCGCCAGCTGTACACGCTTGGGCTCAAGCACGGTGTAAGTGCCCTGAGTGGAGGCGACACGGGCAGGCTGATTGCCGCCAACAGTCCCCTCACCCGCAGTGGGGAGAGTCACGGCCTGGCTTTCGCGGCGGGCGAAGGCGTAGGGATCGTAGGAGACCGGAACGGGTTTGCTAATTTCCGCCGAGTTGCCGCGGCTGTACTGACCGGCCAGACCGATGAGGGCGCGGGCTACGGGAATCTCGTGGATGCTGTCTTCGGTCAGCGAGACTCGGATTGTGTCGCCGATACCGTCGGCCAGCAGGGCGCCGATACCGATGGCGCTCTTGATGCGACCGTCTTCGCCATCGCCGGCTTCAGTGACGCCGAGGTGCAGGGGATAGTTCCAGTCCGGCCCCAGGGCAGTCAGTCTTGCCACCAGAAGGCGATACGCATTGATCATCACCTTCGGATTCGACGCCTTCATGGAGAAGACGAAGTTATGGAAATTGTATTTGCGCGCCACGTGGGCGAACTCCAGCGCGCTCTCCACCATGCCCAGCGGGCTGTCGCCGAAGCGATTCATGACACGGTCCGACAGCGAGCCGTGGTTGGTGCCGATACGGATCGCCACGTTGCGTTCGGCGCACAGCTGCACCAGCGGCTTGAAGCTTTCCTCAATGCGGTCCAGCTCTTCGGAATACTCGTCGTCGGTGTACTCGCGGACCTTGAACTTCTTTTTGTCGGCGTAGTTGCCCGGGTTGACGCGGATCTTCTCGACCCATTTAGCGGCCTCGTAGGCGGCGTCCGGCTTAAAGTGAATATCGGCGACGATGGGGACATCGCAGCCGGCGGTCAGCAACTCGCGCTTGATGTGTTCCAGGTTGGCGGCATCGCGTACGCTGGGGGCGGTGATACGGACAATCTGGCAACCCGCCGCAACCAGCTCCAGCGTCTGGCGAACGCAGGCGGCAGTGTCCATCGTGTCGCAGGTGATCATGGACTGCGGGACGATCGCGTGCTCGCTGCCGATACGGACTTTGCCCACCGAGACGGTGCGGGTGGCCCTCCGCGCGTAGCGGTACGGGCTGATGCAATACGGCAGGTGCGCAGAGCCGGAAAGCGTGGCGGTGGAAAATGGCGCGAGGGGTGATCCGGGATTCCCGCTGGTAATGTTGGGTTGGGAATCCGCGGCCGGTAGCGTCGAGCTGGACATAGCGATGATGTAAGAGGCCAGTGTTAGGCTGGACCCAGTATGAAAATCTGATCGCCCCCTTTTATATGTTATTGCGGGGCGTGGGCGGAATAGCCGCACCGTTTTATAGAGTGCAGCGTTTTTTTCAAGTTGGCAAGAGTCTTGATGATGGGGGCGGCATGCGGCAAACATGTGGCGACCGCGTGCCTTATTCAGATTTGCGGCGAAGCACTGCGGAAGCCCCATATCTGATTGCAAGGGAGGGCTGGCACGCCTCATCCTCATAGTTCTGCGCAAACTTCCGCACGGCTCGTATGGCAGCCGGAATGTACATCAGCATTACCACATCGGCTGCCAGCAGCAGAAGGGCGGCTGCGTTGACAAAGAAGTTGTCGGCCACAAAAATATGCACATCCGGCAGATACGCATTCTGAACCACCGGCATGTACGGGGTCTGGTCCACTGCCCTTGCCAGCGTCAGGTCACCATTTGCGGGCCGGTCGGAATGATCGATGAAATAGGTTAAGTGGGTGGGAAAGCGCTGGGCAATGGGATCATTCTCCAGGCCGGCGAGTCTGAGCCATTTTCCTGTACGGATCATCTGAAGGGGACGATCCGCTTCATCGTTATCGTTAGGCGTGGAACTGCCGGAATACTGGAGCCGGGCCTGCCATGGCTTTCCCGTATTGCCTTCGACAGTGCCGCCCACGATTTCGTTGCTCAGCACAGCCAGGGACAGCGTTCTCTCCTTGCGCAGCTCGTTGAATTCACGGGCCGGCTCGCTGTAGGGATAGAAGGGATGTTCCGTGGCAAAGCTCATGCGCACGGCTCTGGAATGCACCGTCTTTGTATCCCGGAAACTGAGCTCTGTCTTGTCCGCCGAATCGGCATCAATGATCCGGAAAGCGGTAATCTTCCAGGATGCCTTGACGTAGGGATCGAGCCACTGCTGAAAGCGTGGCGTCGTTTCGTACTTATTCGCTTTGAGCCACTCGACCAGAGCCTGGGAATTCTTTGCTTCCAGAACCACGGCGTGCATGCCGGCAACATCCTGCTCCCGCACTATCTTCACGTCGGCCTCGATGGATTCCAGAGGAATGTATCTTGCCCGCCGCATTCCTCCACCGCCGGAAGAAAGGGTCAGGCCATACACTACAAAGCTGATTGTACAGATCAGAAATAATCTACCCGTTATATGAGCGCTATTTACGCACGCTATACCTGTCAGAATAATCAGCAGAGTAAAAGCTGCAGCAAATGAAGCGTCTCTCAGGGGACCAAGCGGATACGTATAGACGCGTTCACCGATATAGCGGTTTCTGCCCGCATAGCCGGCTGTATCAAATATGGAGGCGTCAGCTTCTGCCAGCTCGGGTGTCGTGGGAGTGGGCACGATGAAATCGAATGCCGCATCCTGCGTGGTGAGCCCGGGCACTTTGGCATCAATCTCAAAGCGGGCCTGACGGATGAAGTGCTCCTTTTTATTGACGCTATCCCAGATAATGACGGCGCGCTCACCGCCTATGGAGATCTCAAGTTCCTTCGGGCGATGCCTCACCATTCTGGCACAGCTATAGGCGGATGGTGGAGCACAGATGCCCATCAATACAAACAAAGCCAGCACAGAAAGAAGCAGGCGATGGGGCGGTAACATAAATAACAATTGCTATTAATGTATCTCCAAATATATCTGAAGTCGATGCCGTTTTATATTTTATCCAGAATCATTTCTCATGCCTATAAATACCGCACAAACACCCGGCAAGCCGCCCGAATTCCAGCTTTCTGGATGAGAATCCGATACCGGTATTGACGCGATATGGCACTTTGACGGTATACTTCTGGACTCTATGGCTTCTGCTGATTTCACCTCCTCTACCAGTTCTGCTACGGCGTCTGCTTCCTCTTTCTCTTCTACTGCGACGGCTTCGGCGACGGTGATAGCACTGGATCGTCCCGTGCGCATCTATCTGGCCGGCACTCTGTTTAACGTGCGGGAGATCTCCGGCAATGTGCAGCTGGCGGAGGCCATTGAGGCTGAGTCGCAGGGCGGGGCGCAGTGCATCCTGCCTCAGGAGCTGAAGTTCCCTTCCAACCCGACGCCGAAACAGATTCGCGATGTGGACATAGCAGCGGTGCTGTCCGCGGATGCGCTGGTGGTGCAGTTCGACGGGCTGGAGCTGGACAGCGGCACAGTAGAGGAATTCGTGCTGGCCAAGGCGGCGGACATCCCATGCGTGCTTCTGCGCACCGATATACGCGCGGGCGGCGATCAGTCCGGGCCGGACGCCGAGCCATGGAATCTGATGCTCAGCGGCTGGCCGCGCACGCGCACGGTGCTGGTACCCAGTCTGCTGATGTATGGAGCCTCGGCCGGCAACGGCTCGCGCGCCGAGCGACTGGCCGCGCTTTACAAGGAGACCGCGCGCCTCACCATGCAAGCGCTGCGCGACGTCCTGGCCGTGCCGCCCGTGCTGCACAGCCCGCAGAGGGAGACCGTCCGGGAATGGCTGGGGCGTATGGCGGGTTAATTTTCTCGAGATTACATCCAAGGAGATAGAACCATGGAAAAGCCAGACTCTGAGATGAACGAAGACCAGCTAGCGTTTGTAACTCAGATGTTCAAGCGCATCGGCATTGTCATCTTTATATTTGTAGCTTTGACTTTAATGCGTGCCTGCGGCGCTTTCGATCGGGGCAGTGATATCTCAACAGTGTCTGTTTCACGCGAATCCGCGCACCCACTCCTTAAGGAATTCAGTATGTGGTCATTGCAAGAAAAGAGGCGGAATTTGAACCAGTGGCTGGAGAAGATTGACGCTGTGATAAAAGATCCTCAGCAGGAGAAGTCGACGAAGATAGATATCTGCCAATATGTCATGGATCTCTACTATTCTAACCACTTATTAGATAGTGAGAGAGCTCTCAAGTACAATTTTATAGAAGCAGCATTGTGGACAGACGCGCAATCCAAGGCATTCCGCACATTCCATGGGATTCAGATCGCGACGCAGGATCTGGAAAAGGAAAAAGATCCGCAGCGACTAAAGGAACGAGTCGATAATTTGCTGCCTTACTTCAAAACAACAGCAACATGGGCCCGGAATATTCCCTCTTTTAACCCGAACGAGGGAGCCCGCCGGATAACTGTCTTTTGGGCACCTCTAATAAATACGAAAATCAGGCCAGGACGCGAATTTTATCAACGACTTACAGAGAAAAACCTTATTTATTAGAGGTGCCCTTTTATGTTCGCTACGCAACGATTCTGATGAGGGTAGGCCGCTACGCGGAGGCAGATGCCGTCATACAGGAGGGACTTGGCTTTTACAAGAGCGGCAAGATTGTCTATGGCAGGGAAACCCTGGATTCTCTTGCCGCTCAGGTTGCGTCAAAACGCTAACAGAAAGCTCGGATCGATAATCTCTCGCCTATTTCTCCTGGTTGAGTTCCGCCACGGTTTCCGGGTCGCGAACATCCACCCAGTTCTGTTTGAGGCGGACGCCTCGGATTTTGGCGTTATCGTCCAGCATGGCGCGCAGGGCGTCGGTCAGTTCGTACTCACCGCGGGGGGAAATGTGCAGCTCTTCGGTATAGGTAAAGATGCGGGGCGTAAAGATATAGATACCTGCATTAGCATAGGCATTACTCGGCTTTTTGGGGAAATTACCTTTCTCGATAAGTTGCGACATGTGGTCGTAGAGATCGAGGAAAACGGCGCCGACTTTGCTGAGATCTTCGGCGGTCTTCACCGCAATCAGCGCGTCGTCGGTCTCGGGTTGCCATGCGCCGACGATGGAGGCGTAGGCTGCCGGATCCGACAGATAGATGTCGCCGTAGGTAAGCAGGAAGGAATCGCGCGCCACCCAGTTGCGGGCGACCTCGGGCGCTTTGCCGGTGCCGTTCTGCTCCTCCTGAATGCCGTATTCGATATCAACGCCGAACTTGTCGCCGTTGCCAAAGTAGTCGCGGATGACGTCGCCCTGGTAGCCGATGATGATAAAGACCTGGCGCACGCCGGCGTGATCGCGCAGGCCGGAGATGATCCACTCCAGGATGGGTTTGCCGCGTACCTGCACCATCGGCTTCGGCAGGTTGGCGGTGAGTTCTTTCATGCGGGTACCTTTGCCCGCGGCGAGTATGACGGCCTTCATGGCGCGGAGTTTTGCGCGTGTTTGGGCGGTTGTCCATTGAGAAAGTGTATCTGTTACGATCTTTTCCTTGTATCTATACGCTTCGTACATTTCCTGTATGGTTTGGCTTATTGAATTACAATAAATCACCGCAATCAGAAGCGCTAAAAGTTCTTATGACTAAAAGACAGACAAAGAAGATAATTTCTCGATAGTGGCTCGTATCTTCTCCCGCAGGGGTAGTCCACAAACCCTGCACGGACGATTAACCGCCGATTTTTTGCACAATATAAAATATTTATCATAAACGACTTACCCGCTCCGCTCTGAAAAAGGGCACTACTGCATTATTCAGGTGATCTCATTTGACACGGACCTTGTAAGAAGCGGTGAAGCAAGCGCGAATGACAGTCTGTAACCCCCCATTTTCATGAATGCATCGTCTCCTCAAGGTTCCAGCCCTGGTAACGGGTCAGGATTTCTAGCCTCCGCATCTTATCTGCTGCAGACTATCGCGAAACGTATCTCGACAGTCTTCGGCGCATTGTTCGGCGCTGTCTTCGGCGCCTTTATCTGGCATCCACCCGACTGGGCTCGTACCGGCGCAACTGCGGCCCGGCAAAATCCGCGCCAGTCTGTCGGCTGGGGCGTCGTGCTGGGCATTATTGTCGCCTGCACCGCGTACCTCTACACCATTCCCGCTCCAAAGCCCAAAGTGCCCTATCTGACGGTGAAGGTTATTGGCACAGACAAGCTGCTGGCCCCGAACTCCGACAAGGACAAGCTGGTCTCGCAGCCCATTGTCGTCCGTTTCAGCGGCCCTGCCGCCAAACTGGATGATCTGACCAAAACTCTGCCCGGCGATTACCTGGGGCTTATCCCCTCCATATCGGGTAAATGGAAATGGCTGGATGACAGCCGCCTGCAGTTTGATCCCGACCCGATATCCTCCTGGGAACCCGGCACAACTTACCATGCGGTCATTCGCAAAGGATTGCTCTCGCCGAACGTGTCGTTTCCGGAAACCCTGGCGATCAAGTTTGATACCGCGCCCCTGCGCAGCACCGTCACCGGGCAGGAGCTCTATATCGACCCGACCGATCCCGACGTCCGCCGCGTCAGTGTGACCTACAAATTCAACTACCCCGTCACCGAAGAAGAAGTGCGCAAGCACCTGGTGATTGAAGCGCAGCAGGGTAAGGAAAACATCTTTGCGGATCTTTCCGCGGATCAGCTCGTCCACAAGGTCAGCATCACGTCGCTTGGCCTGGAAGCCACGGTGCTTTCGGGCACCATCACCCTGCCCCGCGAAACCGCGTTTGCCGTTGTGCGCCTGACCGAAGGCCTGATGCCGCAGGACGCCAAAACCGGCGCCATGAAAACGCCCGTGCAGGTCTCCGTCACGGTGCCGGATGTATCGCGCCTGCTGCAGATTTCCAGCATCAAGCCGGACATCATCAACGCCGCCGACGGCACCCCGCAGCAGGTCGTCATTGTGGAGACGAGCGTTTCGACACGCATCGATGACGTGGCGCGCTTTCTTCAGATGCGACTGCTTCCCAAGGATCGCCCGAAGCTTCAGGACGATCAGCCCCAGCCCCCCGCCCCCGGCATGGGCGCCGCAGCCACACCCGCAGAGTCCGACGAGGACAAAGCAGCGCGTGTGGACTTCGACTGGACCAGCGAATCGGATATCGACAAGCGCATTCTGGAGACTTCGGAGAAAGTCGTGCTGACGCCGGTTCCTTCCGACAAGGAGCGCGACTCCATTCACGTGTTTCGCCTCAGTGAGATTCCCGAGAAGCGCTATCTGTTTGCGAAGATCGGCGGCGGCATGCCTGGCCCCGGCAAGGTGACGCTGAGAGATGACTTTACGACGACCGGCGTGATGCCCGTATGGCCGCGCCAGTTGAGTGTGATGCAGCCCGGAGCGCTGCTGGCGCTGAACGGCGAGCGCAAGATTGCCGTGACGGCCCGCGCCATCCGCAAGCTGAAGTATCGCATTGGCCGCCTGACCAGCCCGCAGATCCATCATCTGCTGAGCCAGACCTCGGGTGACATGGACAAGCTTTCCTTTGAAAGCAGCCAGTTTGGTGAAGATAACCTCACCGAAGTCTTTGAGCGCGAAGAAATGCTGACCGAACTCAACCCCGGCAAGCCCGCCTATGGCACCATTGATATGGCGCCCTACATGGCCGATGCCAAGACCGGCCAGAAACGCGGTATCTTCTTTCTGCGTATTGCGGAGATGCGCGACAAGCCCCCGGAAAACCCCAACAGGGATTCCTCCGGTGAGGGCGTAGACGTTGCCCCCGATGAAGATAGCAGCAACCAGGATGACAGCACCGGCTCGCCCAATTACCGCCTGGATAACCTGAGCAAGGAAGCCAGTGGCGAGAACAACATCGACTATCGCGTGCGCCGCCGCAAATGGGAGAACCGCGACTACCGCGATGACAATAAGTACGACCCCGTGCTGCTCTCCGACCGCCGCTTTATCATCGTGACCGATCTCGGCATGCTGGTAAAGCATAACGCCGACGCCTCGCGCGACGTGTTTGTACAGTCGATCCAGACCGGCAAACCGGTGGCGGGCGTCAGCATCGAAGTCATCGGCGTCAACGGCCAGCCTGTGGTTAGCGCGACAACGGATGCGGAAGGCCGCGCCGCGCTGCCTGTCATCGCCGGTCTTAAGAACGAGCGCATGCCTATCGCCATTGTGGCGCGTCTGGCGGATGATATCAGCTTCATCCCCTTCCGCTCCTCCGATCGCCGCGTCAATCTCTCGCGCTTCGATACCGGCGGCGCATTGATCTCCTCGGCGGCGCAGCTCAACGGCTTCATCTTCTCGGACCGCGGCATCTACCGCCCCGGCGACACCATGAAGCTCGGCTTCTCCATAAAGCAGCAGGACTGGCAGGGCAAAGTGGAAGGCACGCCGCTGGAACTCGTCGTCACCGACGCGCGCGGCAACAGCCTTATTGAAGAGCGCCTGAACGTAACCGGCGACGGCTTCTTTGACCGCTCCGTCACCGTACCGGAGACTTCGCCCACCGGCCAGTACACCATCGGCCTGTATACCATATCGGCCAAGAAACTGCGCGGCCAGTGCATTGGCAGCGAGACAGTGCGCGTGGAAGAATTCCTGCCGGACCGCATGAAGATCAAGGCCACGCTGAGCCATCAGCCCCTGGCGACTTCCGGCTGGGTAAAGCCCGAGGACCTGAAGATCAACGTGCTGCTGGAGCATCTGACCGGCGGCGCATCGGAAGGCAACATGGTTAACGGACAGATCACTCTGCATCCCGCGGAGTTCAGCTTCCCGCAATATGAGGATTACCTGTTCTTCGATCCCCTGCGCAACGACGCCACGCCGCGCCGCCCCGTGCAGGAAGATCTGGCCGATGCCACCACCGACGCTGAAGGCAAAGCCACGCTCGATCCCTCACTGCAGAAGTTCGACCGCAGCGCCTTCCGCATGGTCTATGTCACCCGTGGCTTTGAGAAGAACAGCGGCCGCAATGTCGCCGATGGCGGCGCGGTCCTGGTTTCCTCTCTGGACTGGGTACTCGGCTACAAACCCGATGGATCGCTGGACTACGTGCACCAGGGCTCGGAACGCAAAGTCAGCCTCGTCGCCGTTGGCCCTGATCTGAAACCCATGTCGCCCGGTGAACTGACCGTCTCCGTGAAGGAGCAGTATTACGTGTCCGTCCTCACCCTGGGCAGCAACGGCAAGCACGCTTATCAGTCCGTACAGAAAGAGCGCGAAGTCAGCACCGGCAAGATTGCGCTGAACGCCGTCGCCGGCACTGAAGGCACGCCGTGGAAGATACCCACCGGAACGCCCGGCATCTTTGTGGCGGAAATGCAGGACGCCAAAGGAGATAAGGTCGCCGTCATCCGCTTTACTGTAGCCGGTAAAGCCAACATCCAGCGCTCGCTGGAGCGCGAGGCGGAGCTGCAGGCTTCCATACCCAAGGTGGAGTTTGCCAATGGCGAAGAGATCGAGATCTCCATCACCGCGCCCTACACCGGCAACGGCCTCATCACCATCGAGCGCGACAAAGTCTACGCCGCGCAGTGGTTCCACTCCGAGACTAACAGCAGCGTGCAGAAGATTCGCGTACCGGCTGGCCTGGAAGGCAACGCGTATGTGCATGTCTCCTTTGTGCGCGCCCTGAATTCGAGCGAACTCTTCATGAGCCCGCTCAGCTCGGCAGTGGTCCCGTTCCGCATCAGCCGCGAAGCGCGCACCACGGAAGTGAAGCTCACGTTGCCCGAGAAATCCCGCCCCGGCGAAGACCTCACGATCAAGTACAGCGCGGGCAAGCCCACACGCATCGTCATCTACGCGGTGGATGAAGGCATCCTGCAAGTGGCCAAGTACAAGCTGCCGAAGCCGCTGGACTTCTTCTTCCGCAAGCTGGCGCTGCAGACCGTAACGGAACAGATCCTGGATCTCATCATGCCCGAGTACACCATCTCCCGCCAGATGGCGGCGGCCGGTGGCGGCGGCGATCTGAAGGGTCTTTTGGAGGCCAATCTGAATCCCTTCAAGCGCAAGGATGAACCGCCCGTCGTCTACTGGTCCGGCATTATTGATGCAGGCACCGATGTACGCGAGGTGAAGTACCGCATCCCGTCCTACTTCAACGGCACCCTGCGCGTGATGGCGGTGGCGATCAGCCCCACATCGGCCGGCAGCGCGGAGACCAAGGTCGTTTCCCGCTCGCCTGTGGTGATTCAGCCGAACGCGCCGCTCTTTGTGGCCCCGGGCGATACGTTTGAAGTCCCCGTAACGCTGATCAATTACGTGGAAGGCTCCGGCCCCGACGCAAAGCTCAGCTTCAAGGCCGAGGTAAAGACGGCGGATAAAGCAGCCAAACCCGGCATCGAGATCATCGAGTTCCCCGTGTCGGAAATCGCGGTGCGCGAAGGCGGCGATGCTACGGTCGTCTTCAAGTGCCGCGCTACGGACAAGCTGGGCAACGCCACACTGGCCATCACCGCGGGCGGCAGCGTCCCCGGCGGCACCAGAGAAGTGCGCACACGCGAAACCAGCCTCAGCGTCCGCCCCGCCGCAGCTTATCACACCGAGATCAGGAGCGGCACCATGCGCGGCCTCAATCCGTTCGATATCCCCATGAGCCGCGTGCTCTACCCGGAATTCGCCAAAGTACAGTCCGACGCCTCGCCGCTGCCCCTGGGCATCGCCCGCGGTCTCGGCGTCTGGCTGGGGAATTACCCGCACGCCTGCTCGGAGCAGCTTAGCTCGCGCGGTATCGCCGTGGTAACGCTCGCCGGCACCAACCTCGGCCCCACCACCGCAGAAGCCACCGAACAGGTCCGCAACATCGCCTCCGTACTGCGCAGCCGCCAGAGCTACGCGGGCGCTATCGGCCTGTGGAAACGCGGCGAGAATGACGCAGAACTCGGCTGGCAGGATTACCCCACTATATATAGTGCGCTCTTCCTGACAGAAGCCGCGGATCGCCGCATCGCCATTCCCGCCCAGTTGCATAAATCCGCACTCGAACGCCTGCGCAAGATCCTGGCCAGCGACAAAGCGGATGATCTCAGCCAGCTGCGCCTTCAGGCCATGAGCGTCTACATCCTCACCCGTAACGGTGTCGTGACAACCGCTTACCTGGAGCAGCTGCGCACCCGTCTGGATGCCAACTGGAAGAACGGCGAATGGCGCCGCGACATCGCCAGCGTCTACATGGCCGCCAGCTACGCCCTGCTGCGCGATGATAAATCCGCCTCGCAATATATGGCTGAGTACGACAAGTCCATGACAGCCCCCGTGCGCCCTCACTCCGGTCAGCCCTCGCGTATCGGCTGCTTCACCCGCAGCACGGACGATCAGTTGCAGCATATCTTTCTGGTATGCAGGCACCTGCCGAAATTCACCGCGCGCCTGAAGCAGGAGGAGATTGATGATCTGGCGAGCAAGGTTGGCAGCACCATCACCACACAGACCGCCGCATGGGGCATCCTGGCCTTTGAAGCACTGAGCAAGTCGCAAAGCCAGGGTGACGCTAACACCAAACCCACGGTGATTACCGAGCTGGGCCCGGATGGCAAGCCGCGCCCCGCC
>JBGGNE010000456.1:0-6625 GCA_041287705.1 Methylacidiphilales bacterium
GTGGCGCTGGTGGGACATCCACCGCACCACCTGTCCCCAGAAGCGATAGTGGTACGTATCTTCAACGCCTTTGCGCCAGCGCCAGGCGGCGTCGGTGCCCATAAAGAGCACTTTGCCATTGCCAAAACTTTTAGTAACCAGCAGAGGCAGACGCCCCCACTCATTGCGCACGGAGCTGTGCACCGCAAGAACTTCGGTGCCGGTCTTGGCTTTCTTCACGCCGGCGTTCCAGTAAAATCCGGGGAGCGATTTCCATACCGCAACGTTGGCGGTCTCGCTGGAGGCCAGCATGGTCAGCAGATGCCCGCGTCCCTCCCCCGTAAGATTCATGTTCCACTCGGAGCCGCTTGTCAGGCCACGCGATTTCTCCGTGTCAAACTCCACGGGAATCATGTCGCCCAGCACGGTGTTAGCCAGCGCTGGTAGCGACCCGCGCCGTCCGGGAAGCAGCACGAGACCGGTCCCCTGCTGCTCCACCACGCCACGAATCAGCTCACAGTCGCGCTCGGAAACTTCGTTCGGTCCAACGTCGCCCAGGAAGATGACGTCATACTTGCTGATGAGCTCTTTACTGGCCGGAAAGCTTCGGATGTAATGAGCACCGTCGCCCACGCCAAGACCCTGGGGCAGTTTAAGATAGCAATCCACATCGACGCCGGGATCACGCATCAGGGCGTTGCGCAGATAGCGATATTCCCAGCGCGGCTGGCTGTCGACGACGAGCACACGCAACGTCTCCCGGCGAACGGCGATGCGGAACTGTTGCTCGTTATTGTCCTTCAGGATTTCATCATGCTCCACAGGAACGCTGAGACGCATCGGAAATTCGCCGGGATCATTAGCCGCCCACAACACGGCGTCCTGCACCTGCCCGAATGCGGGGATGCGAATGCGCTTTGTGGCGACTTTGCCCGCACTGGTGGAGAGCGAAATCTCGGTTTCAACATCGCGCGGCAGGAAGCTCTGGACACGGAACGGCACGGAAACCTGCTCACCCGCCAGCCCATAGCTGGGAAGCTGACTCGGCAGCAACACCAGATCCGGCAGGCGCGTCTCGGAGCCCAGGCCGATGCTGTAGACAGGCACATTGCGTGCCCGCAGCCTGCTGGCCGGAGAAATCGGGGAACCGCCGAGATTCCAGTCGCCATCGGTAACGACAAGCACTGCCTTCAGATTCCCTTTGCGCTGCACCGCCTTTTCCAGAGCGCTGCTAAGATCGGTGCCGGACGGAGCGAGCGAGCCAGGTGTTGGGGCGACCGGAGCATTTGTGCCGGATGGGGCTGGGGGCAAAGAAGACACCCGTGGAAGATTTGTGCTTCCCGCATCTTCAGGAATGGGCGAGAAGCTCTCCACCGCGACCGAAGCTTTTTCCTCCAGCGGCTTCCAGAATTGTGCCGCGCGCTTTGCAGTCAGCCATTCGCCTCGCGTGATCACATTGGTGGAGGTTTCCACGTCACGACTGGCCATACTGCCCGAGGCGTCCCAGAGAACGAGAACTTCGGGCCGCTGCGTAAACTTCAGCTCTTCAACCAGCTCCGGTTTCAGCAGGGCGAAGCACAGAAGCGCGCAAACCAGCATGCGGATGCCTTCCAGAACCGCCATGCGTTTGCCCCCGCCGCGCCGTTTCCAGTGCTGCCAGGAGAACCAGGCGCATGCTGCAAAAAGCGCAATTGCCATGGCCGCCATCTCGGGCGTTGCAGAAAAGGACCAGCGCATGAATGAGAAATGAATAGAATTTCGCGCGAATCCGAAAGAATGCGGATTTCCTGAATGCGGCGTTTGTGAGACGCTCGTAGCTCAGCAGGTATGGCATGGGTAATTCCTTGCCGCTTATTTCCTTAGCTGACTTCACGTCATGTTGCGCCGGGCATTCGTAAAACTCCAGCAAAAGCGGATATATTTACAGCAACGGCGCTTTTGCCAACTGCCACGACTAATGGCAGGCGGAAGCGTAACATCTTTGACGAGCCTGATAAATAGAGCCAACAGCCAGGCAAACAGATGAAGAAAGTGTGAATGAAGTTGCTTCATATCCGTTTGCCCAGCCAGTCGCCCGGATAGTGATTATACCATCTCGTTGCACGCATACCATGCGGCGCCCAGCAGCGCTGCTTTATCATTCAGAATCACCTTAACAGGGAAGGAGCGCAGGAGAGGACGCATGCGGCCCTTGCTGAGGAAGGCGTCCAGGAAGGTGTAACTCTTCATCAGTTCCAGGTTTTTGACGGCAATACCGCCGCCTATGTAAACACCACCGCGCGCCATGATCTTGACAGCCAGATTGGAAGCTTCCGAACCGTAATAGGTCAGGAAAAGGTTCATCGTCTTGGTGCAGAGCGGACAGACGCGAGGTGAACCGGCTGCTGCGGCGAGAGCCCAGCGGCTGACCACGGCGCCGACATCATTCGTCTGGTCGATTTCCTGCGCGACTTCGCGGGTTTCAGGACGACCGCTGGTGTCGCGGAGGAAGCGGTAGATATTGGCGATGCCCATACCGGAGAGAACGCGCTCCCAGCTCACGTGGCCGTATTCCCAGCGCATATAGTCAGCCAGGGCCATATCCAGTGCCGTTTGCGGTGCGAAGCTGGAGTGGCCGCCTTCGCAGGCAAAGGGAACGTGCCGTTTGCCGTCCCAGGAAATACCAGCCTGGCCCAGACCGGTGCCGGCGGAAATAACAGCGCGGTTGCCATTCGTCTCAATGCCGGGGCTCAGCGTCAGGAAGTTGTCGGGGTTGGATTCCAGCGGATTGATGCCGTAGGCGTTGGCTTCCAGGTCATTGAGCAGCGCTACTTTGGGAATGCCCAGCGTCAGGGCCAGTTGCCTCGAATCCACCACCCAGGGGAGGTTAGTGGTACGGCACACGCCGTCCTGCACAGGGCCCGCGATGCCAAAGCATGCTTTGCCGGGTTTGCCCAGGTGCTGGTAATGAGTTAAAAAGGTGGTGACGATCGCCTCCAGCCCGCCAGGAGTGCTGCTGGGAAATGTCTCCATCGCAAGGAGTTCCGTCGTACTGCCTGCTTCGCCCGGGGAGGGTGCCAGCGCCAGGTTTACCTTCGTTCCGCCAATATCGCCTGCAAGGATCATAGTTGGCACCAGCAAAGCGTGAACAGGCACGCAAGAAAAGCGGTAAATACAGGGAATTTAGGAGGCAATTTTCTGCGACAGATACGGTGTGTATGAGAATGTGTGACACACGAATATTTTCTCGCTTTCTCTATAGTATAGCGGTAATGTATCCGTGAATTTTTGGTGTTCGCAGTTCACTTCTATCGGGAGACCGCAACTTATGTCCTCGCAGCAGCCCGCTTCCTCCTTGCCTCCCCGCGATCACGTGGACTTTCCTCTGCCGGATACTCTCGTCGCCAAACTCCGCGATCTGGAGTTACGGATGCTTCGTACGGACAAGAAGCTTGTCTGGGGCGGCGCCGGCGCAGCATTGATCCTTTCGCTGCTCTTCGTACTGTTGTCCGACCGAATCTGGGAAACGCCTCTGTGGGTCCGCACGATTGTCGCGTTTGCCGGCTGGGCTGTCGCCGGAGCGCTGGCGCTCTATTATATGCGGCGCTGGGTCTGGTCGAAACCAACGCCCGAAACGCTGGCCCAGGTGGTCAGGACAAAGCACCGCGGCTTCGGCGATCAGCTCCTCGGTATCGTTGAGCTAAGCCACGGACGCCAGCGCCCTGCGGATATGTCGCCTGCACTGTGCGCCGCGGCCATTCGCCAGGTGGCTGCCGCCGCCACGCCCATCGATTTCAATTCCGCAGTGAAGACGGAGAAGGCGACCAAGTGCGCGCGCGCGTTGCAGATCCTGCTGGTCGTGCTGATTATCCCCTGCGTACTGATGCCTTCCGCAGCATTTAACGCCGTTACGCGCTGGCTTTTTCCTTTTGTCCCGATTGAACGCTTTACCTTCACCCGGATCGAGAATCTTCCCGACCGCATGGTGATTGCGCGCGGCGAGCCATTTGAACTTGATGTGAAGCTGCTGAAGGAAAGCAGCTGGAAGCCTGGTGCCGCCTCCCTGACTCTTTCCGGCCAGCCGCTTGCGGAGCAACCCTATAAAAACGATGCCGCAAAGTTCCGGGTGCCGGGTCAGACTCAAAATTCCTGGCTTGTGGTGCGTACTGGTGATATCTCCAAGGCCATTTTACTGGAGCCCGTTTATCGTCCCGAACTTAAGCAACTGGATGCACTGGTCCAGCTTCCGGACTATCTTCAGCGCGACACGCAAAAGATGGATGCCAGCCGGGGATTCCTGACCGTGCTCAAAGACAGCTCCGTAACGTTTCGCGGTGAAACAGCCCGTAAGCTGCACACAGCAACAATGACGGAAGCTCTCGCTGCAGCAGCCCTGCCCGTTTCAATCGCGGGCCCCGGTTTCTCCAGCCCTGTGCGCAAGGGCGATATCAATGAAGATGTGGCGTTCGACTGGCGCGATGAATTTGGCCTCGGGCCGGCAGCCGCTGCACGTGTGGAAGTGCGCCGTGTAGAGGATGAAGCGCCTGCGACCGCCATCACCAGCCATAATGGCGGAATTGCGATGCTGGAAGAGGAAGTCATCCAGATCGACAGTGCCGCACGCGACGATTTTGGAGTTTCGACGCTGGCGCTGACATGGGAAGCCGTGACTCGCGCCCCGGGCGCAACGGCTCCGCCGAAGGAATCGCGCCAGCTCTCCAAGGGCACTCCCAAGGAAACCGACGTTAAGGGAACGATGGCGTTCAGTCCCCGGCTGTTGAAGATTCCCGCCGACACTTCAGTCACGATGCGGGCAGCGGCCAATGATTATAAGCCGAGCCGCCAGGCATCGCTTTCCGAGCCGTTGCGGATCTTCGTGGTGAGCCGCGCCATGCATGCCCGTCTGGTTCAGGAGCAACTGGAAAAGGCCGCCGCCAATCTGGAGGAAGTCGTTCGCGCACAGGAAGCTTTGGTGGAAGCAGCCCGTCAGACAGCGAAGTTGTCGCCTGAGGAACTCGCGGGACGTAAAGGCGAGCAGAAAATGGCCGATCAGGCCGCCGAGCAGCAGCAGAATGCCGCACGCCTGAATGATGTCGCCAAGGAGACGGCGAAGATCATGCGCGAAGCGATGAAGAATCCTGACATTAAAACCGAGCGCATGGCCGAGTGGACCAAGCACATGGAGAATATGAAGGAGATGTCCGGCGACTCGATGCCCAAAGCCTCCGACAAGATGAACGAGGGCTCGAACAATCCTTCCGAACGCTCCGACAAGCTATCAGAGGCGTCCAAGATGATGGACGAAATTCTGCGCCGCCTGCAGGAACTTCAATCCAAGACAGCACAGACAGCGCAGGACATGCATGTGGATAATCTCGCGCTGCGCCTTCGCCGCCTTGCAGGCATGGAAGGCAAAACCGTGGACGCTCTGAAAAGTCAGCTGCAGCGGAACATCGGCCTCAACGCCTCTCAGATTCCTCCCGGCGATCTGGAGCAGAACTCAGGTCTCTCCAACGATCAGGAAGCCGCACGTAAAGAAACCCAGGACATTCAACGGGAGCTTCAGAAGACTTTTGACCGCACCAAGCTGGAAAAATACAGCGAGGTAGCAGGGAAAATGCAGCGAGCCAATCCGGATGGACAACTCGATATGCTCTCCCAGCTATTGAAGGCCAATCGCGTGAATCAGTCACTGGAAAGCAGCCGCGACATGCAACGCAAATACACCTCCTGGGCCGAAAAGCTGAGCGAGGAAAATAATAAGCAGGCCAAGCCTTCGAACGGCAAGGGCATGCCGGGCATGTCCGGCAAACCCGGCGAGGGCGAAAGCAAGTGCGCCAATTCCAAGGAAATGACGCCCAAGCAGATGGAAGCCATGCTGAAACTGCTTCGCACCCGCGAGCAGCAGGAAGCCGTGCTGAACCAGACAACGGCATCCGATCAGCAGCTGACCAAAGGCACGGATCAGCACAAAGAGATTTCAAACGATCTGGGCAACCGCCAGAACCAGCTTGCGCTTGATTTGAAGGACGTGCTGGATGGCGGCCAACTCCCCCTGCCCGAGCAGGAAGTGGGTGAATCGCTGGAGGCCATGAGCAACGCCCGTCAGGAACTGGTCAAGCCGGAAATGGGTAAGCCCACACAGAGCGCCGAGCAGCTTGCTCTGGAAAAGCTGGATGCCGCAATTGCCTCCATGATGAAGAGCTGCTCCGGCAAATGTCAGTCGCAGATGGCCGGCATGTGCCGTATGATGATGCCTGGCAAAAAACCCGGCAACAAGCCTGGCAAGGGCATCAACGGCGGCGATACGACCGCCGACATCCCCGAGGAAGAAGGTCCCCCGACAGGCAGCATGGCGGAACACCGCACCGTAGAGCGCGCAGGCGGCGGCACCTCGAAGAACGTGCCCGAAGAATACCGTGACATGCTGGAGAGCTATTACAAGGCGGTGGATTCCACCAGGCCCGCGACCAAGTAGTGCTGTGAGGCGGCATCTGCGTCAGGATATATCGCCAGAGTGATCCGCACTGAACCGCTGCTTTCGCTCATTCTTGTTGCCTCAAAAGTAAATGACACCGAAAGGAAGCCCAGAAAGTGAGAGACAGGGTGACGTTGCCTCAAAAGTCATGACACCGAAGTTAAGGTGAGTCTTATAGCAGAGAGTTCA
>JBGGNE010000457.1:0-9437 GCA_041287705.1 Methylacidiphilales bacterium
AGTTTACGGGCGGTTTGTCTTGTGGTTTAACCGGGGAAGGTCTGACCTGCGGCCTTGTCGGTTCAACTCCTTGCCCAGGTTTCGCACTCTTGTTGTTTCTGCTCCACCTCTCTTTATTGCCATGGCGGACAACAGGTCTGGTCTTATTACCGGTGCTGCTGGCTCCGGATTCCGTCGAAGATTCACCTGGTGTCGAGACCCTGGCAATACCTGTTGGCGAAGTGGGCTTCGGCCTGTGACGTACTGGAGCGCTGACATCCGATACCCTGTTGCCCGCGCCAGGTGCACGTGAGCTGTAGTAGGTTGGAGAAGGCTTGATATCCTGCGGGCGGACAGGCGGCAGTTGAGGGGCCGGCTTGGGGCGCACGTCGGTATGCCACTGGCTGGAAGGACGCGTGGAGGTAGCAGGACGCAGCGTCTTGCTCGTCGGGTTAAGACGGCTGCTGGCAATGGAGCCCGAGGGAGGCGTGCTCGTTGGCACCGGTGGCGGAACCAGATCAGGATACGAAGTGCTTGGTGGCGGAGGCGTCGGATCCACCAGCGGCTTTTCTTCAAGCGGCTGATATACCACGGCGTCGGGCTGCTTCACCTTCACAGGCTTCACAGGCCTGGATGAAGAAGGCGGGTTGGCAAGTGTAACGGGCAACGGCGGAACCTTAGAATTGGCGACGCGCGTGCGGCTGTTCGGAACAGCTGGTGCGGTGGGCACAGGTCGGGAGGCAGGGACTGCGGGCGCGGTGGGATACTCCGGAGCAACAGGCGGGGGCACAACCTTGGCAACCTTGCCGGGGACGGCCTCAGGCGCGGGAGTCACACCCTTTATCGGCGCCGGTTTGCCCGGCTGCGGGCGACCCATTGCCTGAGCGCCGGGAAGTGACCCTGGAGCAGGCGAAGGATAAGAATTATCGGCATAAGACGTGCCGGCCGACGGCCTGTCCACAGGCTTGAGAGTTCCGGTTTCGGGATCGTACACCAGATGCTGGGAGGCACGCGAACCGCCAGGGCCGCCGGGCCCCGAAGGCGCAACACCCGTGCCGATTCCGGTGCCGGTTGCCTGACTGCTGGGACCTCTGCCGCCCGGTCCGCAACCTGAAAGTGTAAGGGCCACAGCCACAACCGCCATCATCGGCAGCGGCAGCAGCGCGCGCAGGGCGGCGTGCCTGGGGTGCATAACGTGCTTGGGATTATCCACGGGTCGAAATCTCCTCGGTTACCCTTTCCACAGGGGTGGGCGCAGACGGGCACGTGGTCCGCTGAGGGGAGCAGCCTTCAGGCGATGGGCGGCGCGCTGCAATGCAGCCGCTGTGTCGATATGGCATGCTCCTCATCATAGGACGGGTGTGGCGGTTGAAGTGACGAATCAAGGGGTTGATGATGAAAAGTAAAATCGGCAAAGTGAAGGTGCCAGGCCCGCATGTGCGCGAAGCATACGCGGGCTCGCCCAAAACGATCACGATCAGGCAGCAGGAGACAGAGAGTCAGGAAACACGGACACCGAGGAATGTGCGGACAGCAGGAAGGGAAAGGGGGCCTAGCGCCCGGGATTTCCCTTCGTGTAGTCCGACACAAACTGCAGTACTTCCTCGGCTTGCTTGGTGGGCACTTCCTTCAGGTTGCGCCATACCACCTTGCCGTCCTTAATGAGGAAGGATTGCCGTGCGGCAAAACCGCCGGTTGAAGGAACGCCAAACGCGTCCACCACCTTTTTGTCAGAATCCGCAATGAGCGTGTAGGGGAGCTGATACTTATCGCGAAACGCCTTCTGCGCTTCGGGTTTATCCGTACTAACCCCTACAATGACAATGCCTTTGCTCTGAAGCTGGGTAAAGGAGTCGCGCAGCGTGCAGGCCTGCGCCTTGCACCCGGGCGTATCGGCCTTCGGATAGAAATACACCAGCGTAAATCCCGCGCCATAAAACTTGGCCAGGTCCGTTTCCTTACCATCATGGTCCACCGTTGCTACCTGGGGCGCGGCTGCGCCGACATCAAGCGGCTCGCCGGCATGGGCGCTACCGAGAGGGGGTAAAATGCTCATAATGCTCAGAAGAAGGACTGCGGCAACAGGTTGTATATAGCGAAAAGGAAATATCATGGCAGGACGCAATAAGGCAGGGTTGACGCGAAACCGCCCGCCGGCAGCGCCATCCCCAAATGCTGCCTTTTACATCCCGCGCCCGCCGCGCTGCACTGAAGCCGAAGGCCTCCGCAAAAGCGCCGAATCAGGGGCAAAATGGCATTGTTCATGGATAGGTAACCGGTTATCAGTGAGCGCACTCTAGTGGCTTTTAATCATTTGTGCAACAAAACACGAGGGCCTCAAAAAATAGTATTCCGGACCCAAAAACCGCCGATATCGTGCTCTGCCCAAGCGTGTTGCGCGAGTTGCATCAGGGCCAATGAAAAGGAGCTGTTTGAAAATTTTTTGCAAGATTCTGAAGCGGATTCGTCTAAGCGCGAGATTTCCGTGATTCCTTTCGCATCGGATTTCAAACTCATTTGCATCACGCAGGCTCGCAGGCGAGAAGAGCACGTTAAGTCTTTACTTGAATTTTTTACCCAGCATGGTACGTTCTCTGCTCGAAAAAAATTGCCCCCATTATCTCCCTTACGAGATTTCCCTAACATGAGTGACACTTGCTCTTCATCGTCGTGCTCCGCGGCCAAATCCACGGAGAAATCCACCACCACCACCTCTTCTCCCACCGGCATTCAGAACGGTAAAGGTGATGCGCCTCGCAATATCAGCGAGAACTTCCGCTCCAATTACGAAGGCATATCCTGGTCCGGCCCCCGCAAGCGTGAAGAAGGCGGAAAGTTCAAGAAAGTATACCGCTAAAGAAGGCGGAGGCTGCAGGAAGCCGCAACAGTAGTAAGCGCGATGCCGAGGGTATCTGTCCCGGCGTCGCGCCCATGAGCCGGCTTCTGCATACCGTAGCCGTCATGATGCCATAGGCGGCAGCCGCGGTGGTTGTGGCTGTACGGAGGCCGGTGTTGCCGAGCCTGCCACGTCTGAACCTGCCGGGCTGGGGCTCGTCGTTGACGACGTGTAGGTCCTGTCCAGTGCCGCAATCGCTTCGCGTGATTCACCAAAGAACGAATCGTCCAGCAGACGGCTCGCCAGATCAATATTGCCTGAGACCAGCACGCCCTGGTCCCGCAGGCGCGCATTTTCCACGGCAAGATCCACCTGAGCTTCAATGCGTGTCAGGTCGCTTTCCACTTCGCTCAGCGTCTGGTCGCGCTGATGCATGTTCGCCAGCCGCTGCTCACTGATGCGCAGCGTGGCGCTCTTCGAATCCCGCAGGCTGGGGGACAGTGATACGCTTTCCAGTTCCCGTTTTACTTTGGCAATCTGCTTCTGCAGTTCGCCGGAGCCCTCCACGCCGGGCGTCTGCATCAGGTGATGCTGCGCCACCAGGAGTTTCAGGTAAATCCACGCCAGATTGTTGAGCGCGTCGCGGTTACTTTCGACCAGAAATTCCTTGCTGGGGTCACCCTTGATGATGTCGATCGCCTTGGCGCACTTCTGCTCCAGCGCTTGCAGGCGCTGCTGTGCGGGTGGAATCAGCACGGCGAGCAGTTTGCCTTTTTCGCCCGCCACATCCACATTCTGCAGTTGAATGTCGCGCGCGTTGATCACCGCCTGAAACCGTGGGTTGGTGGCCAGGGCCAGCAGGTACGTGGCTTCCAGAGCGGCGCCCAGAAACCAGAAGCCTGCGTTGCCAAAGCCCAGCACGCCGGCCCCCGCCAGGGCCACGCAGTTCAGCGGAATCTGCCCCAGCCCGGGGATGTCGTACCGCAGCCAGAAGGCTTCATTAACATAGCGCCACATGAAATGTCTTTATCAGGCCCCGCGCCTCACATCAACGTCCGGAAACGCTGCGCTGCCATATCGCCAGAATGTTGCTGATAATTTCGCCTTTGGGCGCTTCCGCAATTTCATCGAGATCAATACGAACCCCGTACTTGCCGTAAGTCACAAAGGGACTGTCAGGGGCCTTGATCGCGATGCTGGGATTGCCGGGGCGAAATCCATGAACCAGCGCCTGCTTCTGTATCGGCTCCGATAGCAGGAACTCCAGAAAAACAGCCGATGCTTTACGCTGATCCGACGTGCTCCAGGGCGCATCGATAATGTAGTAGGGATTGTCATTCCACATATTGGGCCTGGGGTAGGCGATACGCAGTTCACCCCAGCGCCCTTCCGCGTTTTTCAGAAAGTCCATCGCCACATTCTCGTAGACGAAGAGAGCGTCGTACGAGGCAGGGCCCTTCAGCACCATCTCCTTCATCATCGTGCCCGTGCTGTTGGAGAGACCGCTGGCGCCGCGCTCCATGGTTACCAGCCAGTTCTGAAACTTGGGGTCGAGAATGTCTTTAAGAGTCAGCCCGCGGCTCTTCTGCGTATACTGATACGACGCCAGCACCAGCGTCATCAGGCCGCTGTTAGATTCGTTGGGGTGGGTATGTCCGAACTTAAAGACGCCCCATTCCGGCTTTTGCGCTATGGCGTCCCATCCGGCGGGCTCCTTCAGCGCATCTGCTATCGTGGTAAAGGAGACGGTCTTGTATTTGGCGATAAACGCGTCATAACGCTCGGCCCAGAAGACAAACACCATGGGCGAAAGAGCCAGCACTTCCTCGCGCAGGATCGGCTGTTTGTTGTACTTCAGCTGCCAGTCCTGCACAAAGGTGTCCTTGTACAATGCGCTGGCGGGCGACCACACGTTGATCGCCTTGTTGCCCGCCACCAGTTCCTGCGCGCCTTCCAGCGAGCCCATGGGCAGCAGATTCACCTTGATCTTCCGGCCCTGCGGTGTCTGGGCGAATTCGTTCACCGCCCACTCCAGCCAGCGCTTCTTTTCCGTGCCGTAGGCAATGCCGATCTCCACGGAAGAAGCGGGCTCCGGTGATGGCGTCGGGGCAGGGGAGGCATGGGGATCCTGTCCGGGCGCTGCCACTGTGGGCGTGCTCAGGCCGTTGCCGAATTTCGGCGGCCATTCGGGCTTGATTCCAAAGAAATAGGCCGCGCCGGCCAGGCACGCTGTAATAAAGAGCAGGATGACGGCGTAGCCCAGGCACGTCACTTTCGGTTGCTGTGGTTGTTCCGACATAAATCAGGATTGGATTATTCTACAATTAAAAGAACGTGGAGATATCACGAAAGACCTGGCGAATATTCTGGGGCGTACCATCATAGTATTTGCCCTGAGTGGCATCCGCTATCTTCTTTAGTTTATCTTTTTCAGCTTCGTCGCCGTAGCCGATGATGAAGATACGGATGGTCTTGCCTTCATTATCATAACGGACTTTCTCCAGCAGCTGCTCCAGCGAAATATCACTCTTGTTATCCGCGCCGTCGGTAAGGACTACCAGAGCATCAATGCGCCCCGGATTCGTCTTGCGCTGCTGCAGAAGTTTGTCGTACGCAATGCCGATAGCATCGTACAAAACGGTGGTGCCGGACTCCATAAGCCCGCTTATTGCCGTCTTCATCTTCTCGCGGCTCTGCTTCAGCGGCGCACCTTCGCTCACCCATATCGGTTTCGTGCTGAAGGGCAGAAGGCCAAAGACATCGTCATCACTCAGGGCGCTCAGCATCGTCAGCGCGCCTTCGCGGGCATTGGCCATGCGGCCGTCCTTCTCCATGCTGCCGGAGGTATCCAGTACCAGCGTAATGCTGGAGTGCTTCTTGGCCTTGCCCCACAGCGTCAGGATCGAGTCCATGACATCCGTGGAGGGAATCTCCAGCGTGGTGCGCGGTTCTTTGGGATCCACGCCATGCGCCGTATCAATCGGCGAAGCGATAGGGATCTCCACCATGGAGGGACGGAAACCATAGGTGATCGCCTTCTCCTGCTGCGGCTTTGCCAGCAGGTAGGAAATGTAAATCCTGGCTGCGGCGCGCTGTTCCTCGCTTACCCAGTCGCGCGCCACAATACCCACTGGATGATCGCTCCAGAATGTGCCTTCCTTGGGATAAATCGCCACGACGGGAAACGCCGGCGTAAACTGCGAAGAGTAAGACTCTATAACACTGCTTTCGTACAGCACTGCGGCGCTTAAGTACTTAGGGCCGTTGGTAAACATCTTCTTGCCAAAGAATCCGGTCGAGCTTCCATAATGCACAACGGATTGCTCAATACCCTGCAACGCATCAGCCACTTTGGCGGACTGCACATCGTCCAGCGTCAGGTTCTTCACTTTGCCGGATGCGGCATAAACCTCTGCCAGTACGGATATAATGCCGCTGTTGCTGAACTGAGGGTGCGTGTGCCCGAAGCGGAAATCGCCCCACTGCGGCTGGCCAAACGCCGCCCAGCCGTTCGGGCTTTTGGCCACAGCCAGAATGTCCTCCCAGCCGACCGGCTTCTTGCCCCAGCCCAGCGCCTCCGCCATCGGCTTCCACATGGCGATGACCACAGGCGAAAGCACAAGATTCTCGGCTTCGCCCACGACGAGGTCCTTGCCGGTCTTCTGCCGCGACTGCGCGTTGCCCAGCTTGATAAAGACGCCCGATGCGGGGCTGACCAGATGAGGCTTGCGCGTCTCATTGAGGATCTCATCCACGCACTCGCCCGAGCCCATGGGAATGGCCGTGACAAAGATCGGCTTGCCCGATGCGGTCCTGGCTCCAGACGCGTTAAATGAAGTGGTGACGTCCTTGATCCACTCCTCCTTCTCCGAGCCGTACGTAAAGACCAGCTGTACCGCGCCTGCCGGGGCCTGAGCCTGACCAGCGGGCTTCTCCGGCGCACTGGCATCCGGGGCAGAACTGGGCGAGCACCCGGAGATAACCAGCGCCACTGCCAACACCTTCCAAACGAGCATGAAATGCTTCACACCCGAAGTTATTTGCAGACGAATTCAGGAAGTCGAGACGATACCAGGCCACCACCTTTAATGTTACATAACCGCCATCCATATGTCACAAATCCCGCGCTCAGGAGCAGTCGGCGCATGCCGGATCCCACGTTTTCCCGTTGACTGTCCAGCAGACGCGTCCGGCAGACGCATTGACGCAGCGACCGGAAAAGCCTGAAATGCAATCATGAGCGATTATTACTTTCGATCCGCGCTGCTGGTGCTTCTGCTCTCTGGCCTGGCCTTCGCTCGGGCTGAGGAACCAAAGCCGGGGGATAAGCCTTTTGATCATGGCGACGATCCGAATGTCGAGCTGATGCAGTACGCGAAGCTCAGTCAGGTGCCGGAGCATCCGCCGAAGCGATCGCTCGCGCCACTTGAGCTGAAGGACAAAATTTATCACGGCGTCCTGCTCAATACCGACACGCAGGAAGGCTTTGACAAGCGCTATGCCAAGTACATTGCGGCGGCAGGCAAAAAGCCATCCATGGTCGGCTGCTTCGCGCCGCTGTGGAGCAAGGGCGAGGCGCTTCCCATAGAGACGATCCTGAAGCGACTCAAGGTCATCGATTCGCTGCCGAACGTCGTGCCGTTTCTGAAGCTGTATACCGGTGACTGGAAACCCGGCGGCCCGTTCCTCACCGCGGATGATATCCTCTCCGGCAAGGAAGACTGGCGCTGGATTCGCATAGCGGAGCTTTCCAAAGAGTTCGGCAAGCCATACATGCTCAGCATCAATCACGAAATGAACGGCGACTGGTTCCAGTACTCCGAGCTTTACAAGGGTAAGAATCCTGCGGGATGGACGGCCGAGAAGTTCAAACTGGTGTGGCGCCATATCCACAAGATCCTACGCGAGAACGGCGCCGCGCAGGTGGTCTTTGCCTGGTGCCCGGGTGCCGTCGGGCGGAAGTTTGGCAAATATGACTCCATGAACAGCTACAAGGCCTACTATCCCGGCGACGACGTGGTGGACTGGGTAGGCGCCAGCTTCTACAACGACGTGAACCACTACGCGCTGGATAATCTGGCCGCCACATATCCCAACAAGCCAATCGTTCTGGCTGAATGGGGCACCGAACCCAAACGAGGCGACTGGTACGTGCCCAAGCCCTACCCCGGCGACGCCGAACACCTGCGCCGCACCTTCGAATTCATGAAGCGCTACCCCAACATGAAGGCCATCACCTACTTCTACTGGGGCAAAGACGTCGATATCGAGCGCGTACCGGAGCAGATTGAGATCTACCGCAAAGGAATTGCGGATCCGGTTTATCTGAACCGGGAGTAGCAGTTAACCTCACATTCAGTCACTCGCTGTCTTTCGGTCTATAAAACCCGGTCATTCAGAGAGCTGCCTTCGACATAGCGGCGGAAGTTCTGGAGGAAGTGATCGACCAGACTCTGAGATTCATTCTGGTGGCCGCCGGCGATATGAGGCGTGATGTGGCAGTTCTCCAGAGCGAGCAACGGATGCCCCGGCGGCAGCGGCTCGGGATCGGTGACATCAAGCCAGGCCTGGGCAATCTGACCCGAACGCAGCGCCTGTACAAGGGCAGGCTGATCCACCGTTGTGCCGCGGCCGATGTTGTAAAGAAATGCGCCGGGCTTGATTTGAGCGAGACGCTCCTCGTTCAGGAAACCCCGGGTCTGGGCGTTATCGGGAAGGATGTTCAGGACATGGTCCGCCTTGGCAAGAGCCGCCGGAAGTTCCTCAAACGAAATGATAGGCACTTCTTCGTCGCCGCTGGGCCGGCGCCGCAACGCGACGATGCGCATGTGAAAAGGCGCAAGCAATCTCACAAGATGACGCGCAATGGCGCCGTAGCCGAGAATGAGCAGCGACTCGCCACGAAGCGACCGGCAGGCACTGCGCAGCCCATTCCAGTCCCGCGTGCCACTGGCGGCGCGCGACTGAAGGCCGCGTGGCAACTGGCGGGCGGCGCCCAGCATGAAGGCGAGTACGTGCTCGGCACAGGGCTCATCATACACGCTGGAACTGTTTGTAAGAGCGAGTCCGCGCGATTGCGCCGCGGCGCGGAACTCCGGCGTGTCGTAGCGCGTGTATCCGGCGGAACTGACGTGAACCCAGCGCAGCGTATCGGAGGCAAGAACGCCGGCGACGCCCGGTTGTCCAAAAGCGATATCCACGCCGGTCAGCGAAGCATTGATGGAGGAAAGCACCGAGATGGATTCCGTCGGGCGAATGAGTTCGTGCGGCGAAACCCCAATGCGAAGCTTTTCCTCGGTGGCAGAGTCACATCTGATGTCGGCAAAAATACGAAGCGGGCGCGTCATGAATATCCTTTCTTTTGGGTACCCTAGCCGGGATACGATCAGCCCGCCACATTGCATTTGCGAAGCCGTCGCAAGCAAAGTAGTCCGCATCACCCTGCATATGCGCAAAGCCCGGCATAGTGGGTACGGCACCTATTCTAACACCTCCGCCGTCAACTCCATACCCACCACGGACCTGCTTCGCGACGTATCGGGAATTGTAGTGGCTATCGCAGTAATGGACGAGGAGGGACGTAAAATGTCCTCCAGTCTTTCTTCACTGATCGCCTCACTGC
>JBGGNE010000458.1:0-15902 GCA_041287705.1 Methylacidiphilales bacterium
CAATCGGTTGTCCTTCGCCCACCCTCCCCATGAACCTTTGCGACCG
The DNA here is from genome assembly GCA_041287705.1 of Methylacidiphilales bacterium. Taxonomy (GTDB): domain Bacteria; phylum Verrucomicrobiota; class Verrucomicrobiia; order Methylacidiphilales; family UBA1321; genus LW23. The sequence continues at coordinate 47 of JBGGNE010000458.1, forward strand.
GGCAAACGGGCCTCCAGCAATGACCAGGTTTCATCGGAGATATCATGCCGACGATGGGACGGAAGGGATTTCATGCCCGTTATCCTAACATATAATTCAACTCCTGACGACACTGTCTAGGAGTCACCGCTGAATAAACGCGGAGAGAAGGTTTTTGTAAGCGTGGGGGAAACTGCACCAAGTTGCAGCTTATGCCTGTGATCCAGGGCCCGGTTCATCAGGCGATGGTAACAACCAGTGATCCCATGGCAAGCAACGGCGACGTTTGAACTTGACAGTGGCCGAGGTGCGGCTCAATTAATAGGAATGATTGACTTGCGATTCGTTCGCACCTTGCTTTGTTTGGTTGTGACGTTGATGTTGCTGCTGGTTACAGGAAGCCAAATGTTGTATGCCCAGGATTCGCAGCCAGGGAAACGGGCCAAATTTGAGCCTCCCAGCGGGCAAACATTGCTGATTATCGGGCAGGATCTTGGCGCCATAGGCGGCTTTCCCAAGCCCAATGATGATGGTTATGCCGATCATCTTCCGCAGAAACCCGGCGGGGTGACGACTTACTTGTCGCTTCCGCTGCTGCGTGGAATGACAGAACGAGTTAACATGTTTTCCGGCGATTTGCATGCGCAGGGAATCCTGGACAACCCTGTGTACAAAAATACTGTCCTGGCTATTGGCCTTCACATGGTAGGTGAAGAAAAGAATATAGCGGAAGGTACTCACGACGATCGCATTAAGACACTGGCTCAATGGATCAAAAAGACGCAGCGCCCGGTCTTTTTGCGCATCGGTTACGAGTTTGACGGCACATGGAACAAGTATCAGCCAGAGCCATACAAAAAAGCGTGGAGGCGCATTGCTGATCAGTTTCGCACCGAGGGCGTAACCAACTGCGCGTTTGTCTGGCAGGCGTGCGCTTCTCCATACAGTGGCAACAAGGATAAGAATCTGCGGGACTGGTATCCTGGTGATGATTATGTGGATTGGTTTGGATACTCGTGGTTTCTCAGTGGCTCCGGGCAGATTAAGCTTACGGACAAAGTTCTGGATCTTGCCCGGGAATGCGGCAAGCCGGTTATGGTATGCGAGTCGGCTCCGCAAGGTTATGATATCGCGCGACTTACTAAAGGCGAACTATCAAAGGGCAAGAATCGAAAACCTAAAACCCCGGATGAGATCTGGAGTGAATGGTTTGTACCTTTCTTCGGGTATATAGATAAGCACAGAGATGCTATCCGCGTCGTTGCCTACATTAATGTCAACTGGGACGCACAACTGATGTGGGGGCCACCCTATATGCAAGGATACTGGGGTGACTCCCGGGTGCAGGCCAATCCGGAGATTCAAAAGAAATGGCAGGAAACCATGTCCGACAAACGCTGGCTTCATGCCTCGCCGGATCTCTTCGCAAAGCTTGGCTTACCTGCTTCCCCTTGAGGGAGCTTGATTCAGTCTTGAGGTGCCAGGAACGCAGCCGCCTGAAAGCCTTTTCTCAGAATCGCCAGATCAGAGTCGACACCAATCACGGTAAATCCCTGGGCAGCAAGCGTGGAAGTGTGATCCGGGCTGCGCGTCAGGATGCCTGCGAGCTTCCTGTGCTGACGGGAAGCGCCAAGCACCCTGGCGAGCGCCACCTCGAACGACGGCGGCTGTCCGGCTCTGACCGAAACAGAAAGACTCAACTGCAGATCTGCCGGCCCTACAAATAGCACGTCAACACCGCTCACTTCCGCAATCTCACTGACGTTTTGGACCGCTTCATCGCATTCGATCTGCGCGAAAAAAAGAGGAGCGTCTTCGTTCTCCCCCGCCGGCTTCAGCCCGTATCCATAGGCGCGCACTGTACGAGAGAAACCCCGGCTGCCGTGTGGCGGGTAACGCATAGCGCCAACCAGCTTTTGAGCCTCATGTGCACTGGAAACATGCGGTACGATGATTCCGTCCGCACCCCAGTCCAGAACGCGGCCAATCAGTCCTGGCTCGTGGGTGGGCACACGTACAATGACCGCTCCCGGAAAGTGCTGCAGCGCCTGTAGATTTGAAAGGAGGTTTGCCCTCTGAAAAGCTGCCGTGCTCAAGATCAAGTAACAGCCAGCCAAATCCGCACAGCGAGGCTAACTCGGCAACTATGGGCGATCCCGTAGAAAGCCAAGTGCCGAGCAGGGGCGAAATGGGAAGAACCTCTCCACGAAAGTGGTCCAGCTTTTTCATGCCAGCGCCTCCACTGGCAATGTTTCACGCAGGGCTCTGCAGGCAAGATGGATACGTTGATGGGTAAAGCGTCGAAGATCTTCCCCTGACTGGCCTGGTGCGCTCAGGAAACTGGAGCCTCGGTCAAAATAGCCGGCTCCGCAGCGAATTACCGCCTTTACAATCATGTTGCGAAGCAGATGGATCCAGCAATTCTGATCCACACGAACAGGCTTTAATGCCCGCTTCAGCTTAACCTGATGTTCGAAATGAGATACTTTGGAGCTGAGGCTTAGCCGGCGGCAGCTTCTTTCTGCACGCGCTGCTGGCGGTAGGCTCTGGGCGTGCACTTAAAGTGCAGCCGGAAATCGCGAATGAAGTGGGACACGCTCTTATATCCTACTTTTGCCGCGACCACCGCAATTTCGCCCTCCGCTCCAGAGATGAGCAACTCCGCGCCGCGCTCCAAACGGACCTGCTTTAGCAAACCGTGTGGGGAGATTCCCAGTTTTTGGCGAAACAGACGGTTCATATGTCCCGTACTCACAAAACTGACGTGACTCGCCACCTCCTCCATGCTGAAACGGCTGGCAAAGTGGGTGGATATGAACGCAGATGCACGGTCTACGGGATCCGAACCGGCAGGCCAGTCCAAGCCACTGCCTTGCTGCGGCTGCATGCTGGCGACGCGAAACCATCCTGCCTCCAGATGCTGGTGCAGGGCCTGTGCGGGCACCCATTTTTCCTCGGATTTCAGGGCGGCCAGAAGAAGCTCATGCTCGCGGTAGAGCGTCATCAGATTCGGCCAGTACGCTGTTTTGACATGGCGCAACCAGCAGTCCAACTCGTCCATCACCAATTGCCAGCTCTGGGTTAGTGATGCGAGCGCGCCTGATGTGACCAGTGTGCGATGAAACTGGCGATCGATCTCATGAAAACGCGGGTAATCGCCATCTCGGGCGGTGGCAAGCATCTGCTGTAGCTTTTCTGAAAGAGCGATAAGGGTTGTGTCGAGACGTGCGGGACAGGTCCGAAGTCTTTCGGCGGCAAAGGCTTCCAGCGTGGAGCGAAGTCGGCACAGCTCGTGCATTTGCTCCAGGTCCATGCTGCTTTCGCCGGCGGGCACTAAGCTGGCTCCATGGTCATTCCCTCTACATCGCGAGAGAGTGTGAGCAGTTTCAGCAGTGGCATCGTGGCTACCGCCGGATCACTGGACTGATTCTGCACGCTCTGAAGGAGGGATGCCATGCGATGATACCCTCGCTCTTCCATGTCCTGAATAGTTGTTTGCCAGTCCGGCCAGTTCTGTTTTCTGATCCTTCGCACTCCATTCAGCAGAACCTCCGTCAGAATCTCCGTCACAAGCTGATAACGGGATCGGGCAGCAGTCTTGGCCGTCCGCTTTGCGTTCTCGGCGATATCGGCGAGGAAGCTTTCAGTGCTTTTGGAGCCAGTCGTGATGGGGGAGGGATATGTAGAATCAAGCCAGGGGAATACGGCCCATCTGGCGGTGCCTTCGCCAAAGATCATGGCTGTCGGGCTGAAGCGGAGCTCTGGCCCGTAAATGCGCACATTGCCGGCGATGAACAAAGGCTTGGCGCCTGATTTCAGCGCCGCCAGAAGAATTTCCGCGCCTTTCTCTCCACGCTCGGACCATGGATGCGACAAGCGGGCCATATTGCCCGAGCGATCCACGATCATTGCTTCGATCGCATTTGTAAAGGGTTCAAAAGAGGGGTTGTGAATCTCCGCTACAGGGCAGACATGAAAGTCTGAAGCAGCGCGGCGCGGGCGAAACGATGCCGGTGGCAGCAGCTTAAGCCGGGCTCTGAGTTCGGCAAAATCCTCGACTAGAACGGGTGCCTTCAATTGCTCCCAGGAAAAGTTCTGAGGATTCACTACCGATCGCGATCGCCCCAGAATAATGCGTCCCGCAGCCGTGCGGCGCCCACCATTGGTGATGAGCTGTCCCGCCGCAAGCGCACGCAGATTAGCATCTTTAACGGCAGGAGCGCGGGCAAGCTGGGTAAAAGAGCGACGCTCTCCCGGTGGATCGGACTTCGGATCCTCGTTGAACTCGCGCGTCAATGTCATCGCATGACCGTTGTCGGCATCCTGCAGGAATATGGTGACTGTGCTGGAGAGTCTGTTTTGAACGATAGAACCGCCCAGACCCATAAACCGGGCCGCGCCCAGGTCTGAATCGCGGTCGGATTTCATTCCACGCACAAACGCTTGTGGTACAGGAATATGCAGAAGCTCTTCGGTGTTTGCTGTTGGACTTCCGGCCGTTGTTGTGCCGCCGGCAAAGATGGCGTCCTTGCGCAGCAGAAGCTCGCCCAGGCGCTCCAGGGCTCGCTCGGGAGAGAACGCGGAATCTCGCGCTGCGTAACGGTCAAAATCATCCGCCAGTTCCTCCAGAATCTGCGCCGGCCAGATGAGCGATGCCGCATCGCAATCAGCCGCTGCTCGCCGTGCTCGGTCGCGCCAGACTGTGGTCAGGGAAGAGAAGCCATCGGTAATCAGCTGCTGTGCGCATACTTCCGCAGCCACGAGAGGCTCAGCCGGCACAGGTTTGGCCAGGGGGCCTTCGCTAACAATGCCGGATGTGGCTTCCGTATTCAGACAGCGAAAAGCGCGGACTGCCAGCACGGCATGAACGCACGGCGTCGCATCCGAGCAACTGCACTGGGCGTAGCGCACATCGTCGGGAACCAGAAAACGCACGGTATGGCCGGGGCAATGGAAATGGGCGGATGGCTTTGCTGAGCGAAGGAGCTCGGCCAGGACGCCCTGTTTCCAGAGTAGCTCCGCCCGGTCCCTTACATGCTTGGGCACCTGAGTCTCCAGCAAAGAATCTGTAACGCTTCCGGGATCCCAGGCCTGGGGCTGTATCGTTGAGTTTCCCGAGTCGTCCTCTTCGCCGGCTTCCGTTGTTGTAACAATCTCGGATGCTTTCTTCTTTTGCCAGGACAGGACAGTGCGCAGAACATGTCGGCAGATTTCCAGAGCGCTGCAACTGCACTTAGAGTCCTTCAGGGTTTTGCCTCCTGGCAGGGTGCATGTGATCGAATCCGACCAGGTAGCGACTATGGTATTGTCCTCGCTCTCCGTCCATTGCGGGGTCAGGTCGGGCTGCTCTACCTCTTTCTGGGCACGCTTCAGCAAACCACGGTTTGCCATGGCGGCGAGATCATCCGGCGTAAGTGCCAGCAAATCAGGGCGAGTGGCGGAAGGCATTAATGGTGCTGATTGTATGTTGCACAAAGTACTGAAAGGAAGTTGCGGAAGTCGGTCATTTCACTTTCTCCGCTACCCATTCTGCCAACTCGCCCGGAGTCATTGCGCCGACATGGCCTCCCAGCGCAACGATTTTCTCTGCCGTAGAGCGATCGTAGTTCGGCTTTGCATCACCATCCAGTGCCGCAAGTCCAAGGAGAATGGTACCCTGCTCAATGAGTTTTTTGCAGGCGGAGAACAGCACATGAGGCGGGCCGCCTTCGCAAAAGTCGGTAATAAGCACCACGATTGCCTTGCGAGGGTTATCTATCAGCTTGTCCGCGTACATCACAGCCTGGGCAATATCGGTTCCGCCCCCCAGCTGCACTTTCATGATCGTTTCGACCGGATCCGCGCAGTCTGCACTCACATCCACAATGCTGGTATCGAAGAGAACCAGATGCGTTCGCAGAGCTTTAACTCCGAAGAAGATGGCCGCCGTCACTGCACTATGGATAACGCTGTCCACCATGCTGCCGGATTCATCTACCAGGATGACGACCTGCCATTTATCCGTATGACGGTGAATGCGTGAAAAGAAGTAGGGTGTTCGTATAAAAAGTTTTCCAGAGTCCGGATCATAATATTTCAGATTAAGCCGGATGGTGGAACGAGCGTCGAAGTTCTTGGCAACACGCAAGTTGGAGCGCTTGCGTCTGTCTGCGGCACCCAGAAATGCGGACTTAATGGGACGGGAAAGCTTCCTCATCAGCTCCTCCACCACTTTACGCATCATTTCCCGCGCCATGGCCAGCACCTCCTGATTCATCAGATGCTTGGTATGCATGACCGCTTTCATCAGCGTTGTGCTGGGCTCCGCGCGTTTCAGGAGATCGATATTCGTGACAAGTTCGTCGATCTTGTAACGCTCAAGAGCGTCCTTTTCCACACGTTCTATGGTACGCTGCGGAAACAGCGTGTGCACGGCATTGATCCAGTCCGGTACGTTGAGCGAAGAGGGATCAAGGGACCCCTTGCGGGCCTGGCACTTGTCCGCTTTGCGCCTGTTCTTGCCCTGTCCTTCCCGCCCATAGAGAAACTCCAGGGCCACATCCATATCCGCCTCCGGTCCCGCCAGGCCGCCGCACTGGCCTTCAGCATCTTCGCCCAGAATGAGACGCCAGCGGATCTTATGCTGCCGAGATTTTGCGGGCGGCACTGTAGGAGCTGAGGGAAGAGGGCTCGCGGGTGCGGGGTAAGGATTGCTCATGAGATTTTGACTCCGTATTGCGCCGCCAACAGGCAGAGCATGGTCTCGTATTGCATGGCTTCAGCAGCCTCCGCCACGGAGACGGCCAGACGCACGGGCTCGGATAAAGCACTATCTTCCGACGCTTCGTTGCCGAACAGGGAGTTGGCCATGTGCGCTTTCTCGCGGGCGGTAAAGTACATAAAGGCCAGACGGAGAGACGGCAGAGCGGTAAGGAAACTGTCATCATTCCATGCGATAACAACATTGTGGATGGCGGTAAGAAGCTGCGGATCGCGCTGTGCTTCCTCGCGGGCGAGGGCAAATAAACCCGTAAGAAAGTCGCCCAGATGGTCTGGTGAGGAGAAGAGCAGCATATCGCGGTGAATATCGGCCGGATCAGCGCATCGCAGCGACCAGAGTGCGCCCGCACATGCTCCACGTTGAGCCGGGCTGCGTTGATTATCCGCCTGAACGCGCCCAAGAACCGCAGCAAATGCATTGCGGTCCAGCTTCATGGGCTCTTCCGCCCGCTCAAAGGCGTCACGTGTCAGCCGCACGGCATCTACTTCCTCGCCAGCGTTTGCGGGTGCGCTGCCCACTTCCAACAGCCACGTGGCGCGCAGAAATGCTTCGCGAAGCAGAATGCCTGTCTGGGTATTGCCCTGCGTGCCCAGGGTGTCATCCCAAGCGTAAAGAAAGAGGAGATGACCCATTGCGGTCGCCACGCTGGCCAGATTGCCATCCTGATGAATAATGTCCGCAACCCGCTGGCGCAAATCATTGGCCACCAGAAATATACCAGACAGCACTGCATCCAGAAGCAGCAATGATGCCTGTGCAGACTGGTTTTGAATCGCCACGGCCTGCTCCTGCAAACGAGCGGTGGCGGCTTCGTCAAGGGCAGAACCAAAGCGGGAGGCCTCGATCATGGCGGAATCCTGCTCCGTCTTCCATTGTACCGCCCAGGTTTCTATAAGAGAGGTCAGGTCTTCGCGTTTTGCGAAGTCAACGCCACCGGTCTGGTGAAAACCAGGTATCTGCAAGATACGCAACTGGTGCAGCAACTGGCTTCTGGCAAGTGAATGAGAATCGGTGAGGGGAACCTCCAGATGCCGAACGGGAATATCCGGGGTCAGATTAGCCTCAGCCAGCTTCTTTTGAATATCGCGAACCAGAGGCGGTAGCGGACTTCCGGGCGCAAGTTTTCCGCGTTGATTGCCGCGCAGCACCGCCTGCATCGTCAGGACAAAAGGGTGAGTGTCCTCAACATCGTCCTTAACCAGCACGGCTACAATGGCATCCGTAAGATCCCGGCGCCACACGCGGGCATGACCCCGAAGCATGGCCAGGGATCGCGCGCACGTTTCCACGCCAATCAGATCAGCAGTGCTGGCAACCTGCTTCAGTTGGCGAAGCTTTTGCACAACCTCGGTGAGCAACGTTACGTGCACGGGAGGATCCGACGGACGGTGCGTCCAGGATGTTTGATAGAATCCCGGGCTCGGCATACCCGCGTCATAACCACGAAGACTGTCCAGCCGCTGGAAAGTGTAGGGAGTCAACGCAATGCCGCGCTCCACGATACCATCCGGAAAGCGGACATTCGTGTCCATATCGTTATCGGACGTATCCGCCAGCATGGTGCGAAGACCGCTGGTATGGTAGCCGCCGGTAACGACGAGGACGCGATCCTTGCCGAATTCAGTCCAGGCACGCCGGATATGCGCGGCCATATAGATTTCGCGCTGTAAATCAAAGTCGCGCGTTTCGTCTGCCTCCGTGTCCAGCCGGCGCAGGTTGCCGCAATATTCTTCCAGGCGCTTGTAGATTTCGGCAGCAGGCAGATCCGGATCCTGTTCGGCGATGAGGTCCCATGCATCATCGAAATCTTCCACGCCTAGAGCACGGCACATCTCCCGAACGTAATGGCTGCCACGCAGCCGCCCGTCCGAGTAGCGGTGGGTTCGTCTGTCGTGTCGAGACAGGGCGGCGTAAGGCAGGTCAATAAATCGGACGACAGCACCACATTCGCGAGCTGCAAAAAGCGCCTGCCACTCGGGCGAATAATCACAGAAGGGATAATACGCACCCTGGCGACTTTTATCGTCCCAGGCCACATAGGTATAAATGGCGATAGGAAGTTGATGCTCAAGAAAGAGCTCATCGATTCGATTGTTGAAGTCGGAAGGCCCTTCAATCAAAACCGCCGCTGGGCGCAATCGCTGAATTTCGGCGCGAACCATGCGGGCGCAGGCTGGGCTGTGATGGCGAACAGGAAGAAGCATGGACCGGAGAGAAATGGCAATGCGTGGTGTGGGAAAACAGATTTTGCTGATTTAATCCAACATTTTACGAGCTTCGTAGAAGCTTTGCCAGATAGGGGTGTTGCGGTCTTTTGCGACGTGATTGAAGTAGTGACGCACCTTCTTAAGGTCATCCGGGGCATCCTTAAGTGCGGTAGCGGCGACATGCAGCGCCAGATGCTCGGGCGTGATATGCTGATTGCCAAAATAGCTGGCGTGCAGACCAGCCGCGAATGCGGTGCTGACCGCTTCGGCTGTGCTCATGGCGGTAGTAAGTGGCTCCAGCGCTTTGCCTTCGCGCGTTTTGGCTGAGCGCAGGTCCCGGAAAGTCGTGACGAGAACTTCGCAGATATCGGGCGGAAGTTCCGCGCTCACGCTTGCGCGCTTGAGAAGGCGCGTTGTCTCCTGCATGACGAGCGACATCTCGTCTTCAAAGTGTTCGATGGGCGGCACGGTTTCGAAGTTAAAGCGCCGTTTTAGCGCTGCACTCATCTCGTTTACGCCGCGGTCGCGTGTGTTTGCGGTAGCTATAACGTTAAAGCCATGCGCTGCATAAAGAGTGCGCCCTTCACCTTTCAGTTCCGGCACCAGCATTACGCGGTCGCTCAGAATGGAGAGGAGCGTGTCCTGGATTTCCACAGGACAGCGTGTAATTTCTTCGAAGCGGACGATCTGACCTCGTTGCATGCCGCGATGCAGCGGAGCAGGGACCAGCGAATTTTCGCCCGGACCTTCGGAAAGAAGCAGAGCATAGTTCCAGCTGTATTTGATAGCGTCGTCCGTGGTGCCCGCGCTGCCCTGAATGGTAAGCGTGCTGTCCCCGGAGATGGCTGCGGAGAGGAGTTCGCTCAGCCAGCTTTTGGCGGTGCCGGGCTCGCCGATGAGCATCAGCCCACGGTTGGTGGCCAGCGCGACAATACAGCGCTCCAGCATGGCGCGGCGCCCGACAAACTTGGCTTTCAGCCCGGCTTTTTCGTTGCCCAGAATGAATTGCAGGACGCTTTGAGGTGTCATGCGCCAGCCTGGTGGCCTGGGCTTTGCGATGTCTTCGGAAGACAGGCGCGCCAGCTCTTCTGCATAGAGAATTTCCGCTGCTGGACGCTGGAGTTCTGCTGTCGACGCTGGGGCGGAGACTTCGTCGGAACTTTTGGGTTTTGTTTTGGAAGCCATGAAGCGGGATGGGTTTCAGAGAAAAAGTGGAGTGAATCAGAGACGTCAGTCGTGCTCCAGATCAACCGCTTCCGTCAATCTTATCAGGCGGCGCATCACTTCGCTGTAAGCGACTGGTGGTACCTGGTGGAGGGCAAGAGGCTTTGAGTCGGGGCGAACTGGTTTTGATGCGGCATCCATGATGCCGGCGAAAAATTCTATTCTGTCCACCGTCTGATCCCGAGATCGGGAGATGCCGTCTTGAAATCCGGAATAAAACACAAGTGCAGTTACGTTCTCCCCCACAAAACTTTTCCAGCTCCAGCTGATGACGTTGTCTTTGCCGAATTCTCCCAGGCGCCATCCATCATTGTCCAGGACGCCATAGAGAACACCGGGCTTCAGAGCTGTATGGGCGGGGGGAACCAGACTGAAGCTGCTGCCGTGGCCTTTGTCTGGTGCCGGAACTTTATAAACGGGTCGCGCCACCTGCGGAAACGGTTGAATAATGCGGTAGTCCGATAGAAGTTCGCCCCATGCCAGCAGATCCTGCGCACCAAAATAGAGTGGGTGTGCAACACGCAGACAGTTTCCGGGAAGCAGCTTTACGAGATTCTCCTGGGCATCGGCCAGAGTAAGATCTTCGGTAAGCCGGGCGAAGGCAACTGAATGCCCGGCTTTCAGCGATCCGTCAAGGGTGCTGTCCGAATCAGAGGGATCCAGCACTTGCCAGATAAGGGTTTGAGCAAAGCGGCGGACAATCGGGTGCTGCACAATGTGAGTCTGGAATCCGTCAGTGGTCCAGGTCCTGCCGGTAATCATGGCTTGCTCAAATCTTTTGATTTGCAAGCAAATCACGCGCTTGAATCCGGTTTTCACATCGGTCCAGGCTGCACGGGCGGCGGCCGCAATCTCTTGATCATCCAGTTTGCCGGCCTTCGGCATGCTCTTTAACAGACGCCCTTCGGAATCTGTCAGCCGGAGCAGCAAGTCTGGACCAATAGAAGTGCGAAATGTGCGAGGAGGAGGGGCTCCATCAACTGCTGGTTGTCCAAAGCGAAAGATGCGCTCACCCTTGTCATCCAGCCCGCACGCCGGTGTGTGAGTATCTTCCATTTGCTCTCGCGTTTGCCCCCGAATCGTGGCTTTCGTCTCGGCGACTCGAAGGGCCGCATCGGCCACAACGCGGCTTCCCGAGACAGCGGAGAGCGTGGAGACCTGCTCCAGCGCTGCCTTGCTCCCGATGCGTCCAAGCATGTCCACACCGCGGACTGCCAGCGTGGATTTCCTGGTTTTTGTCCATTCTCTTACGGCTGCCTGGAGGTATATAGCCGTTTCGTCCCCGCCAAAGGTGCCCGCGGCTGTCAGAACCCAGTCGCGGTCCAGCCAGGCTGTTTCGGTGACTTTAGAATCGCCTTTGGTATTGTCCACACTCGGCTCCCTGCCATCTTTCCAGGTGGCGAGCAGCGCCTTCGTCCAGGCGTCCAGAGATTCCCGCCGGGCGTGGCGCTTTACCAGATCCACGAGATCGTGGCGTGCTCCTTCCTTTTCAGAACTGACCAGAGCGCTGATCAGCCACGGTCGCGACAAATCCGGAAGCTCGGTTATGCTTCCGGCGCTTTCGCCATCTCCAAAGCCGCTGCGCAATGCGATGGGGGGCAATGCTTTAAGCCAGCGGCGACGGGCAGGGGAGAGCTCTTCGGCCGCCTCCGAAAACCAGGTAGGCACCTCGACCAGGCTTAGGGTTGTGATTGTCGAGGGATTGAGCTTCCGCGCAGTTTTGGAGGCAGCCATGGCAAGGAGATCAGCAGGGATGAAGGATCAGGATTATTGCTTAGCCTTCCCGTGAATAGCGGAGGCCAGTCGCAGCACTTCGCTTATCACCACAGAGTCTACCTGGCCAACTTTGAGTCGTTTGGTATGTTCGCCCCACATCTCCGGCTTCACATGGCCCGGGCAGAAATAGACCTCATCTATTTCCTGCTCTTGGTCATAATAACCTATGGAGAGCCCGTCCTGGTAATGAATAAAGGCGGTACAATGTGCTGCCGGGAAGTACTTTGAGTGCTGGTTAAAACAGCCCGCATCGGCTGGGGTATCGCGCAGCCAGTGGCTTCGTTCCAGCATGCCGTAGAGTATGATTCCTTCAATTTTGGCTCCCTTGAACCGCGTTATAGCGGTCAATTCCAGCTCATTGGGATCAGGACGGCAAATGTTGCGCCCGAGTTGCTGAAAGGGCGGGATGATTTCGTAATCGCTCAGCAACTGGCCCCATGCCGAAAGCGTCGTCTCCGCCAGATGGGCTGGGTGAACAACGCCTACCTGTGCTCCGTCCGGGATTTCAGCAGGATCATCGTTTTCATCTGCCAGCGTAAGGTCTTCCGTGCCGCGGAACGTATTCAGCAGCTTGCCGGTCGTGGGATCATACGCGCCAAAGATGATCTGACGTACCAGATTTACCATCAGGGGGTGTTTCAGCAGCAGCGTGTTGAACTCTTCCGCTGACCAGCGTCGCCCCGTGATCATCGCATCCTCGAGGCGTTCGGCCTGAATCTTCAGTACTTCGCGCAGTGTCTTTTTCAGCAGCTTCCACTCGGCTACCGCCGCCTCGGCTTTCTCGGCATCATCCGCTTTGTTGGGTGTGGGAAGATCAGGGCGCATTTTGCCTTCTGCATCACGCACCAGCGGCTTCATTTCTGAGCCCAGCACAAACTGAAACTGGCGCGGGCCGAAATCAAATACACGGGTGCCACGCTCATCCAGGTCGCAGTCCGGCACAATACGGTCGGCAAGCTGCTCACGCGTGAGACCACGTTTCCCAGCGATATCATTCATCAACACCTGCGCCTGCTCTTTCAGTGCCTTGAACTTGAGCTTCTGCGCGATGCCATTGAGAGCCATAAGGGCCACATCGGTACCAATTGCCTTGAGGCACTGCAGCCCGATTACCGCACGGGCATGCTGACTTTCTCCCGGCCAGTCACGTACTAACGGGGTGAGCTTCAGAACGCTGGCGTCACCTCCCAAAAGGCCAACAGCAGTAAGCGCCCACTTCTCCTTGGATGGAGCTCCCATTTTCAGCCAGTTCTGGAAAAGCGCCCAGGCAAAAGTATCGATGGAGTTGGATTCACAATGCTCCTTAATGCTGTCGATGAGCGGCGAGGCAGAGCCCAGTTCCGTGGTTTTTAGCGTGGCGAGCAGTCGCGTGACTTCAGGCACTGCCAGCTTTTTACCGTAGATCTTGATCGGCGGCAGCAATGGCACATCCAGCCAGGCAATAGGTTTGCCGGGCGATACCTCAGCCAGTTGTGTGCGGAGCGGCTCAGGGATCTCGCTTGTCGCAATATCCTGGAGCAATTGTTCCTGGACACTTTCGATGATAGTCGTGCGCAGCCAGATAGCCTCGGTCTCGGACAGGTGGGGCAGAGCGGAGAGAAGAATGTTGTCCTGGCCGCGCCGATGCATAGTCAGGAGTTGATTGCGCGCTGCATCAGCCAGTTCGCCCTTGCCCATGGCAACCGACGTCAGGCCTATTGCAGCGTGCAGCGGATTCTGTGCAAACCATTCGGCTCCAACGAGCGGTGCCTTCGATTTTAGATGAATTTCCAGCATGGGCAGCGCAGCTTCGGGCGCCTCAACCTGCGCCAGGGAACGCGCGAGAACGGCAGCCTGAGCTTTGTCATCTATCTTAAGAACGCTATCCTTAAGGAAGTTCAACTGGCGCCATTCCGTCGCTGCCAGCCACAGCCTGAAATCGTCGCGCGAGCGCAGCAGATTCAGAAGGCGCAGGCCTTCCCTCGTGAAGGTGGCTTCATCCGGCAAACCTACCAGCAGAGAAAGGATGCCGTTACTATCGTAGCCATAGTAGCTTGTCCAGCGGTGAGTGCCGGGAGAATGCGCGGGAATCTGTGTAAGGAACTCTTCAATATACCTGCTGCCGACGCTTGTCAGCAGATTGCAAATCATGAGCGTTAAAGGAGAGGACTTATTTGTTTCGCCCTGATAAAGCTGCTCAAGTTCCGATCTGAACTCGTCACGTTCCCGAAGCGACATGTAGGGAACTACGTTGGTGCTGAAGGAAGACGCAATGTGATGGCACGCGTATTCCTGTCTGTAATTATACTTACCAGTATTGCCGGTGAAGTGCGTATGCCACTTGATAAACAAGCGGGCAATTTCCAGCGGACTGAGAAAGGGAGTAAGAATCTGGGGAGACGGCAGGAAATAGAGGTATGAATTCTCATTGACTCCCTCTATCAAGGATTCAAATGTCGGATCCTGAACGAATTTGAGATTATAGGTACGTTCAGCCCGTAGTATTTCTATCCAGAGTAAGGCTTCTTCTTTAGATAATGTGCCGGGGAGTGTCAGATTCCAGACATAGATGCTACCGGGGCTCTCTTTGGCTTTCTTTGCCTGCTCACTATATTGCGGAGGTGTTGGCCTTGTGAGCACTCGTTCAAACTGCTTTGTCCAGGTGAGACGGCTGCGGGTTGCATCGTCTATTTTAATCCGTCGCTCAAAAGGCAACGGTGCTGTAGCAACAGAGGCAGATGGCTGAGAAGCGTCCTGTGCTGGTGTCTGCACTGAAGGAGCTTCCTGCGCTGCAACAGACGGTGCGTTGTCTTTTTCTTTAACATCAGGCGAGCTTGCCTGAGCATCCTGGGTTGCTATAGCTGGTTTGGGTGTTGCCACCTTGGGTACAGGTGCAACGCCGACAGAGCCTGTAGACGCTGTGCCTACTTCGTTATAGCCCTTCTTCTGCTTTTCAGTTACGAGCTTATCGTACTCTTTTTTAGCTATAACATCCGAGGCAAACGTTTTTTCCTGGGCCTGGCCGGATGTTCCAATGCGTCCATAATGGACCGAAAATTTTGTACCGTTGAGCTCGATAGCCCAAAATTTACTGGCAGTACCTTCGATCAGATGAAATTCTCTGCGAGCCATAGGTTTAGCGGAGATGGGAACGGTCGCGGTGAAGTATATTGCGATACTTTTGCGCGCACACTATAGAAGACAACATCTTGTTTACAGTAATGCGCGCAAAAGGAAATCAAAAAGCGAACTTACACAAAGAATTTACACTATGACGTGATGCGTGCCATAGCGAATGCGTGGTGTTGTAATCTTCCTGAACAGGATTTTCTGGTTCAGGACGTGGCGACCATTGCTGCAAATGCACGGGCAACGGCCTCCGCTCCAGGGTCTACTACTCCAGTAAGTGCCGATTCCGGGACATAGGCAGAGCGTCCCGCATGAGCTTTCTTCATTCCCGCAGTGGAATCAGCTCCTGATCGCGCGGCGTGCGCAGCCTCCGCAAGGCCTTGGTGTTGCAACGCCTGCACGGCCGGGATCAGGGCGTCCAGCATTGTACGGTCACCCACGGAGGCGCCGCCGTAGTCCTGCATCCGCTTGATCCCGTCGGCCAGCGCATCGGGCCAGGCCACGCCATTGCCCAGAGAGGTGCCTGTTGCTGTAAAGAAAATGGAAAGCAACACACCGCCAGAGCCGCCCATGACCAGTGACAAGGCGCTGCCAATTTCGGAGCAAAGCTGAGAGGGATCCGCTGTATGGAGCGTGCCGGCCTGCAGACGCATGCGCACGGTCTGGGAGCCGGCCGCAATGGTTGTACCCGCATCACCATCGCCCACTTTCATGTCCAGGGAATCCAGCTCCTCCTTTGAAGAGATCAGAACTTCCGTGATGCGAGAGATGGCGGCCACAACCGAGGGGTTTTGCTCAACCG
>JBGGNE010000459.1:0-24390 GCA_041287705.1 Methylacidiphilales bacterium
GTCGTGGAGGCATCGCCCCATCCGGGGTCGCCGCTCATTCGCATCCTGAAGCTTGCTCCAGGCGTGAGTTTCCCGGGGTCAGACTTATCCCGCAGGCTGAGGCGCAGGTAAAGATCCTGGGCATCGAGATCCGCAGCGCATGTCCTGGCAGGCTGGAAGAGTTTGCCGGCATCAGTTCCTCCAGTCGTGTCGCTAAGCAATTTCCACTCCCTGCTATCCGTACTGTACTCTATTAATGCCACGGCATCGGAGGAGGAAAACTCCAACGGCGGCCCATTCTCAAGACGGAACGCGCTGATCGGCTTGTCGAAATGAAATCTTAGCACGAACTCGGCGGGTTTCCCATCCCTGTCATTTTCCGCAGGGAAAACCAGTGCGGCCGGATTTCCTGGCTCCAGATCGGTCAGAGCGAAACCGGTAACATGGTAGTATTGGCCACGGGTGTTGCCGTACGGCAGCCAAATGCGCGTTTCACTCACGCTTGTTCTTCTTGGCGTGTAAACAGTGCTGACTTTCACCTGCGGTAAGTAAACGTAAGCGTCCGTAATCACCTGCTCCCACGGGCGTGGCAAACCTCTGCCCAGAACAATCGACAGCGTATTACCCGTAAGTTTCGCGGAGGGATCCGGGTAACTGCGAGGCCGAATGGCAGGAGGCGTTATGAACTGATCTCCAGGCCTGGGAAGATGAGCTGTCTCGGTCACCCCTGGCCAGGTATCCGTGCGAAAGGGCGACGCGGGCAACCCTTCCCTGTTATACAGATTGCAACCGGCAGGATTTGCAGCCCACGCATATCGAACCGCGACCGGCCTGGGAACCTGCGGGTTGGAAACAACTACCGACGTGCCATCGACAACGGCATCCGCCCACACGAATTTCTTGTCTTCACCCGCAATAGAAAACTGTTTGAGAGGACCTCCCCGGGCTTCGAGTCCAGAGCCGGTACCGGTAAACTCCACGCGGATGGCCACGCCATGGAGACTCATGCTCTTGTAGAGCGGGCTCGAGCAAGCCACATCGCGTCCGTACGTCCTGGCAAGCGCCAGAAGGGCCAGCCGTTTCCCCACTTCCAGTTTATTTTTCGGGTGGATGTTGTCAGCCTCACCCACATCGATGGTGACGGCCATCCCGGTAGAAGGTAAGGCCAGGGCCATCGCCTGAGCCTCGCGAAGTTCTGACAATGCTTCGGCGACAGGAGCGTTCGGCGGCTTTCCAAAGCTGGTCAGTTGCACAAAATAGAACGGCAATTCCTCGCCACGAGCCGCGCGCCAGGATCGGATAAGTGCCGGAAACAGTGTGCGGTATTGATAGGCACGTTTCGTATTAGTCTCTCCCTGATACCAGATGATGCCACGCATGGCGAAATGCGTGAACGGATGAATTTCGCCGTTGTAGAGTCCGGTGGGCAGATGTGGATTCCATCCCATGGGATCCTTTACCGAAGCATGGTAGCTTTTCAGAATCGGCTCCAGCGCCGGCTGGGCGGATAACCCTTCCAGGCTGATCCATGAGTCCGCCGCCGTTGCACCCTGAGCGCTTTGAATCAACCCAACAGGCACCTGAAGATCCTGCAGAAGTCTGCGCCCAAAGTAGTAAGCGGTACCGGAGAACCGCCCGACGGTCTGCGGGTTGCACTCGACCCACTGCCCCTGACAGTCGTCTGCCGGGTGCTCCGGAGCATGCAGCCGGGTGATAAAGAGACGCATGCGTGGGTGACTGGCAGACTGAATTTCCGCAGCCGCGTTGCTCGTTTCCGCAAGCGGCCACTGCATGTTGGATTGCCCCGAGCACAGCCAGACTTCGCCAATCAGGATGTTTCTGACCCTAATTCTGGATTCAGCAGCCCCGGCACCTGTGGCGAGTACCGTCATATCGACCGCATCAGTACCGGACCTGGCAGTGCCGGCGATCGGCTCAAACATAACGGACCATTTGCCGGCCGAGTCAGCCGTGGCGCTTTTCTCCTGCGCGGCCAGCTTCACCGATACGGTCTGTCCAGGCACCGCCCAACCCCAGATTTTGAATGGCTTATCGGCCTGCAGCACCATGTTATCGCTCAGCGCCGCCGGCAGGCGCAGCCCCGAAGCAGGTGCACTTGATTCAGTCGAGCCGGCGAAAGCGATTTCGCCGGATGTTGTCGAAAGCGTGAACATAAGCAAAAAGAGACTGCACAGGGTCGGTATAAATCGAATATTGAGCATATCAGGACTACTGCAGGCTGAAACGAATTCTTAAATGAGGGAAGATTGCAATTGAAAGCTAACCAGTTTGCATCTATACCTCTTTAAAGGAGTAGGCTTACCACTTCTTTTTGTAAGACGCTATCACAAATTTCGCCATTTCCAAACCGCCACGGAAACTGAAATGCACACATCCCTCTCTGTCTCTTTCCGCTTACCCAAACTCCTCTCTTCTGTCTTACACTCTGCCCGAGCTACATCTGTCGGACTCATTATTTTAGTTGCCCTAATACCATTCACAAGGGTTTCTAATGCCGCAGATGATGGCCCGTTGGTTTTTGGCATGTCAAACAGCGCGGAAACAAGTGCGGAAAATTCTAAACTCTGGCCGAAAATGAAAGAAATCGGCATAACCGCTATAAAGGAGTTCCCAGAGTGGGAAGGAATACAAAAAACTAAAGATTCATGGAACTGGGCCAACGCCGACGCTACTCTGGCGGAAGCCAAAGCCAATGACATGAGCCTCTATGGTTTGCTTCTTTATTTGCCTGCGTGGGCATCCTCCAGCGGGAAAGGACGGCACTGGCCAATGGCAGACATCAAAGACTGGGAAACCTATGCAGAGTCAACCATTGGCCGTTACAAAGACATCACCTGCTGGGAAGTCTACAACGAGTTCAACTCGCCTGCATTTGCCAAAAACGGTACGCCGAAAGACTACGCACAGATTCTCGCTGCAACCTACCGCGCGGCCAAACGGGCCAATCCCAAAGCCCGCATAGGAATGGGGTGCGCGGATGTGAGCTACAGCTTCTTTGAGCAGGTCATTAAAGAGGGAGGCGCGGGCCACTTTGACTTTATTGCCGTACATCCTTACTCCGTGATGGAAGCTGTGTCCTCCGGACGGGAGGAGCCCATGCTGACTATGGTGAAAAACCTGCGCGCTCTGCTCAGAAAGACTGGTCAGAATGAAAACATGGAGATTGTCGTCTCCGAAAATGGAGTCAATGCACTTGCCACACCGGAAGCCGAGCAGAAGCAGGCCTCCGGTCTGGTGAAGGGTCATACCCTCTGTTTCGCGCTCGGCATCAATCAGATCTACTGGTTTGAAGGTCGCGGCCCTGCCTATGGCTCCGGCCGGACCTTTGGTATGCTGCGCAAAGACTGGTCGCCACGCCCCTCTTACTACGCCATGAAGACCATGACGGGCCTCTTTGGCAAAGATGCGCGCCGGATCGGCTGGTACAACCCTACGGGCAAGAGCTACGGATTCGTATTCCGGGGTGTCGCCGGCCCTGTGCTGGTCATGTGGGCAGATGGAGCAGCGGACACCGTGGCGCTTGATGGCAAGGTCACGGTCACGAAGCCTGATGGCACCCAAAGCACTGCTGCCAATGGGAAGATTGAGCTGACGGGAGATCCAGTCTTCATCACGGATATTCCTCAAGCCATAGTGGAAGAAGCCCGCGCCAATGCTTCGAAGCCGATGCCATGGCTTAAGGATTTTGCCAAATCGGAAAGCGTATCGGTCGTGATGGGTGCATCCAACGTGGAGTCAGGGCTGATGCAGGTCGATCGCGGCGACGGAAAAACGACGACGGGCCTGGTCAATGGCATCCACGCGCGCCGCGTAGAGAAAAATCCCTACATGTACTTTGATGTTGACGACAGCTATGCTTCCGTAGGGGACAACAACCTGGAAATTACTGTAACCGCCATGCCGGTTGATGCCACTAAGGGTGCCAGCATCAACCTGCTGTATGAAGGCTCGGCGCGTTATACGGAAACGAAGGACCGCTTCACGCTGGAAAAGAAGGCGGAATGGCAGACCTACACGTTCAAGCTCAGCGATGCCAACTTTGGCGGATCCTGGGGCTGGAATTTCCGATTCAACCAGGCACAGAACGCCTGGATTAAGGAAGTGTCCGTCAAACGCACAGGTGACAAACACTAAGAGAAGTTGCGCCATCCCACGCCACGCATGGACAATGTCTGGTTGAACTAAACCGTCGCAGGCATACCGAATACCGGCAGGCCAATAATCATATGGGCGATCAACTCCACCACCACATGGGCGACAAACCATGCAATCCCGGAGAGCACGAGCAGCGTGCTGCTTTTCCATGTACGCCAACTGCGGGGATGCTGGGGATGAGTGTCAGCAGTGGATGCGTCGGCGTTCGAGGAAGTCATGGCAAGATGTTGGTGAAATACAAAAATGTTAGTCTTGCCCATACAAATACTTCAACACTCGCCGAAAAGCGAGAGTTATTCCGGAAAAGTACTTCGTGCTTGCGAGAAGATGCTTTGATTAAAATGAGAGAAACAACGTTTTATCATTGACTTGCCTCTCTATTTTCCCTACTCCTTTAAAGAAGTAAGTCAACTCCTTTAATGTGCAGGATTCCCAGTTGTCTGGTACATGCAGCCATTAAATTCCAACGAATTCTATGAGTACGCCCTTTTACCTACCATCTTTACGGGCTTCTGATCGCCGTCAAAGCCGCGCAGTAGCCTTGATCATGGTGTTGATGGCGGTCGCCCTACTTACCATCGTGATTCTCGCCTTTTTCAGTCGAGCTGTGCTTAACAGGCAAATTGCATTTTCCAGTACTGGTATGGCAAAGGCAGACTTCATGGCCAGAAATGCACAGGAGTGGGTGGTGGGCGAAATAAGGCGTGAAATCGCCGATGGCTCGGTTGTTCCCGACGCGGCCAACGAATTGCGCAAGTACGGCGTCACCATGTATCAACCACTAAGCGGGCACGATTCTTCCCCCGTGGTGATGGGGCGCGATCCTGCTCTTGCCGCAACAAATGTTGCGTTCGCCACGATCGTGAAAGTATCGGCAGCCAACATGGCGGTACGGCCAGGCGGTACCGCGACAGCGTCAGGCATAAGCATTACTGAGCCCAGCGCCAACGGACGATCAGTCTCGCGTTCAAGATGGTTTGGCACCAAAGGTCCGGGACTCGGCTCGCAGAATATCATGCCAACATGGTATTATCAGACGCGGGGCAATGGGATACAGACTCCGGCAATCGCCGATGCATCCAATCCCGCCGCCAGGGATTACGTCCTCGGTCGCTTTGCGTTCACCGTTTATGATCTGAGCGGACGCATGAACGCCAATGTGGTGGGCTGCCCAACCGTGGCAGCGTCGCAGATGTCAGGTGATACCTCGCTTGCCCGCATTAACCTCAACAAGGTGGATGCCGTCTGGACCACCATGGCCATCGACAAGCTCATGAGCTGGAGAAATGGCACAGCGGCCGCCTCGGGATCGGCCTACAAGACCTACGTTGATACTTTCGCCAAAGCGAATGGATTCGCAACGATTCCGAACGGCCATAACGCGTTCTTAACGCGCAGGGACCTCTTAAATGCGGTGGCAAACGGGATTCTGCCGTCAGCCGCCGACAGCCTGACGGCCTTTTCCTGCGCACTCGCGGCGCCGTCCTGGGGGCCCACGGATATTGCCGGCTCCACGATCGATTACAGGGCGAACGCCAACGACCCTGCCGGAGTGAACCGCTTTATCCCCAATGTCCGCCATCCCGCCGACGCCACTATTAAGCATTACAAGGACGACGGTACTTTCACGACCTATACGGTTCAGGCTGGGGAAAGCCTGATCCGCACCCGCTTTTCCCTCGCGCGGCTCGCCTGGATCACACCCAGTGGACCGAAAACCGGCATGCAACAGGCCATCAAGGATTGCTTTGGCCTCGAGTGGGACGCCGTGAAGTGGCGGTGGGACTATGTGGCCGCCAAGGCGCCGCCCGGCGTTGCCATCAAGACTCTCGAGCAGGTGGCTCTGGAAAAACGGGAGCCGAATTTCTTTGAATTGCTCAATGCAGGGATCCTGAAAGGCTCCCTGGGGCGGGACCCGGGCAAGGGATGCGATACCTCCATCGCGGGCGGCGTCGGGGTATACTCCAGCTTCTATGACCAATACAAGACAGAGGCAAATTTACAGCTCATGCAGATTGGCGCCAATATCTTTGACCAGTATGATGCGGACAGCTACCCCACCGCGATCCATTTCGACGCCTTTGGTCTGACGAAAGTGGACGACCTGATCATTCAGACGGTCTATGGAATCGAAAATCTGCCCTACTTGCTGGGCCTGTTGCCCATAGCCATATCAGACCCTGTGCCGCCTGCGGCTGGCTCACCTGGAGTCCACAAAACCTGGATGCAACCTCAGGTGTGGAACCCTCATGAAATCCCAACCGCAGCCCTTCCCGGTTATCCCGCCTCCTTCCGTGCTTACGCGTATGGCAGGGTCTATAGTGCATGGAATACTACCGCGGTAACCAAGCCTCTGAAGTTGGGACCGATGACAACCTATGATGATGGAACCGGGACCGTGCTGACACCCGGCCGCCTGGGAGAAATATACTTCAATAATCCAGCAGACAATACCTCTCCCTTTTACAACAATCCGCTTCCGCTGACGCTGGATCTGCTGACAAGCAGCGGTCTCCCCATTGTGGATAAGGTAAAAACGCCGAAAGAGAACTACTATGATAGTACAAAGTGGGACGATCTGGCCGCAGACAATGGGACTCCGAATAAGTTTGCAGGATTTTCCACCGTTGGCGATCCAGCCTACAACCCCGATCCCGATCCTGCCAAGAACGTCGTTTATCACTTTATCCTTCCGGACGCTACTGATACGGTTTCTTATTCCCTCCAGTACCTGGGGCCTGACGGGGTCTACCATCCGTATAATTTTATGGGACGCATGGCGCAATCCATCTCGCCAGGTTCCAAGATGATAAAACCAGGCGGGGAATCAAATAAGGCGGGTATTGTGCCTGCCACATCGGTAGAGGGGTCGACCGTCGTGCCGGGATGGGGCCCGCAGCGTCTGGATCCACGCACTGACCGGTTCTCTTCATCCACCCAGTGGTGGGGGAAGAATAATCCATCCCAAAGGACCATGTACGCTGCGCCAAGCGGGGGAATGTCGCCACCGCAGGGCTCCGGCGCGGGGGGGACGGGTTGCTTCAGCATCCCCTACCTGCCGGGTATCTTCACCTACACGCCTCTTTATGATCCAACCACATTACCGGTCCAGGCAGGGGGAATTATTCCTTTATGGTCCCTCAACGATCCCAATTTCGAGCTCCTTTATTCCGGCATTTTAAGAAAGGCTTATTACGCAGATCAGGACGGCGTGGTGCGGTATGGCGATTCCTATCGGCAGAATATCGCAAGCGGAGACGGCATTCAAACGTATCATGGAACAGCAGTCGTCACCCCTGACAGCACTCTTACGAATCCCAAAACAGGCAGCGTGCTAAGGCGCCGCCCTGTTGTGCTGAATCGGCCCTTTCGTTCCGTGGGCGAACTCGCGTTTGCGCACCGGGATCTGCCCTTCAAAACACTCGACTTCTGGTCGCCCCGGAGCGCTGATGCCGCGCTGCTCGACCTGTTTGCCATCGTCGAGTCTCCACAAATGACAGCGGGCCACATCAATCCCAACACGATGCCCGCACCGGTCATGAAAGCCGTCTTTACCGACGCGTGGAAGAACCAAACTCTCAACGACAAAATCACCGACACCGAGGCGCAACGGCTCTCCACGAATATTCTCACCTCCGTCGTCACCGCACCGTACGCAAACCGCGCGGATCTTGCCACCCTCATGGGACCGATTGTCAGCGGACCCACCAATAACGTAACATTTAACACGACCGTTACTGCCGATGCCAACTGGGCTAATAAATCCTACGTGGAAACTCCCGTACGTTCGCTGGCAGATGTTACCCAAACCCGAACCTGGAATTTTCTCATCGACGTGGTGGCGCAGACAGGAAAGCTGACGCCGGGAGCGTCTGATCTAAGCAAATTCATCGTGGAGGGAGAACGACGCTACTGGCTGAGCGTGGCAATTGACCGCTACACGGGCAAGGTAGTGAGCCGACAACTTGAGCCAGTATACGACAATGACTAAAAAACTGCTCCTCCGCACTCTGCTATGTGCTCAACATTGCGCCCTTGCTTCTCTCGTGACGACAGCGGCAGCATACTGGTGTCCTGACATACTGCACGTCTCGTCTGTTGCTGCTGCGAATCCCCTGATCAGTTTGCCCTCGGGAGACTTTTCTTGCTCAGTTGAAGTTTCGCCACACACCGTCCCCAAACCGGATCCTGCCTTTCCCGAAAGGCGCACATCCGCCGTACTCAAACGCATCGTCATCGTCCAGGTGGGGAAAGTCCGCCGGGACGTCAGTCACTGGTCGGACAACAGCGTTTCGGAACTCTGGAGTCTTACCGACAAGGGAGTCGGGCTGTATCAAAGCAATACCTACAATCGCGATGTCTACTTGCTACGCGGCGATCTGAAGAACGAAGCCTGCCCCCCTCTACTCCGCTTCGACGCCGAGTCGGTATCTTGGATCACTGTACAGTCTCTCAACCCGGAAACTGCCGGTGCGGGTGCGCTCA
Source organism: Methylacidiphilales bacterium (assembly GCA_041287705.1). Taxonomy (GTDB): domain Bacteria; phylum Verrucomicrobiota; class Verrucomicrobiia; order Methylacidiphilales; family UBA1321; genus LW23. The sequence continues at coordinate 8,641 of JBGGNE010000459.1, forward strand.
AACACTATCGAGCGGAAGTAGTGGTCAGCAAAGCAGAGGGAAACATTCCGGCTGTTACCGCCTTGTACCAGGCATGGATTGACCCAACCACTCTGCAACCCGCCAAGTACGATGATGGGGAAAACTTGTACGTTCTTTCCTTTGGATCTGCGCCGGCGGCACCCGTCATGCCTGAAAAGATTCGCGCCGAGCTTATACGCTGGCAGGAAAAAGCTTTTCCTAAAGCACATCGTTAGCACGGCCTGCTTCATTCCCGTGTCAGACTCTTTGTCTGACACGGGATTTTCATGTAGCAGCCTCACTGCTGCACAGCTCTGGGAAGTGCGCCCATCAAAGCGGAGTTCTTCGAGAGAAATTCTGCAATGCATCAATATGCAATGAGTTCAAATTGTCTTGCCAATACCTTGTATGCAATTGTACTTTTATGAATTTACGCCGCATATCCAGCCTCCGATTTGCACGACAGGCTTTCAGCCTCGTGGAGGTAACTATTGCCATTGGAATCACCGCCTTCGGGGGAATTACCATGATGGGGCTGCTTTCTGTAGGGCTTTCTAATTTCCGGACTGCGGTCGATATGTCCGTGGGTTCGCAGATTATGCAGCAGGTAGTGGCGAATGTTCAGCAGGCTAGTTTTGCCAATATTCAGGGTGCCGGTATTTCGGTCACACCCGGCGCAACGGTAGCTTTGCCCGTGCGATACTTCGATGACCAGGGATCCGAGGTCGCGACATCCGGCAGCACGATTTCCGCGGATGCGGCGGTGGTGTACCATGTGGCAGTCGGGGTCAATGTGAACTCCTCCGGCAATCTGGCGACGGTGGTTGTGGATATTGTAAACAATCCCGGCAAGAAGGCTCTGGTGCGCGATTCTGGTACAGGCGGCTTCAGCACCGGCCCCATTTCGCTTTACACGCCTTCCCGCTACTCGTTCTTTGTGTCGAAAACTCAGTAACCAGTGCGACTCTGGGCCTCTTTTGGGCATCTCGTCCTTTGTTTATTGTCATCGCCATGACTGCCTGCTTTCCCTCCATGTCATTCCGTAGCCGCAGCCGGCTCCGCGGCTTCAGTCTGGTCGAAGTGATGGTTTCGATGGCCATCCTCAGCATGTTGCTGACAGTTCTGCTGGTGATCTTGAATCAGACCAGCACCACGTGGCGCTATACCTCGGGCAAGATCAAGCAGTTTCGCGCAGCGCGGGATGCGTACGAATCCATCACCCGGCGCCTGAATCAGGCGACACTCAACACGTTCTGGGATTACGATAACCCCAATAATCCGACGGTATACCAGCGGCAGTCGGAACTCCGCTTTCTCTCCGGCCCGATGGCAAACATTGGTGGTACAGCGCCCTCGGGCAAGTCGTGGGCGACGCATGGCATCTTCTTTCAGGCACCGCTTGGCTTTACCGCTTCATCCTCTTCGGCGACGCCGGATGCTTCCGGGCTGGAGAATCTGTTGAATACGTGGGGCTACTTTGTGGAATTTGGAGATGACGCTGCGGTTCGTCCGCCTTTCCATACTGCGCCGATGCGTTACCGCTACCGTCTGTGCGAGTACATGCAGCCCTCCAATCAGCTTCAGCTTTACAAGTACACCTCGGGAAACCCTGCATACAACGGTCGGCAATGGTTTCAGGACGGTCTGGGCGCCACCGATCGACCTGTGCATTCGGTAGCGGATAACGTGATTGCTCTGGTTATGATTCCCAAGCTTTCCGTGCAGGATGACTCCACTCAGACAATGCTGGCGCCTACACTGATTTACGATTCCACAACGTCATCCAGCATTGCAGCAATCAATCCGAAGCACCAGCTACCGCCGGTGGTGGAAGTGACTATGGTGGCGATAGACGAAGCGTCCGCCATACGTCTGGCGCAGGGATCAACCGCGCCGGACGTGGGGCTGACGGGCCTGTTTACTTCTGGTCCCGGTGCGGCCGCGAAGTTTCGTACGGATCTGGAGACGCTACAGGCCAGGCTGACGGAGAAGCATATCAATTTTCGTGTCTTTACCTCGGATGTCGTCATCCGTGGAGCTCGCTGGAGCACAGAGCAGAGCAACTAGCGTTGGTTGGTCGGTCAATCTTTTGGCAGGGGGCAAATCCATATGAGAATTCCTGTTTCGCAGCGGGTAGGCGGCCGCGGCTTCGCCCTGGTGGTGGTGCTGAGTGTTCTGGCCATTCTGACAGTGCTGACTATTGCCTTTCTGGGCAGTATGATGACGGAGGTGGCCACGTCCAAGACGCAGGCCAATACGGGACGCGTGCAGTTGCTTGCCGATTCAGTGCCGCAGCTTGTGATCTCTCGCATCAGTGATGCGACTGCGGGCCGGGTTGACTCAGCCAACTCCGCCTCGGCTCCCCTCGCCTGGGCTTCGCAGCCGGGAATGATTCGCACCTATCGTGACGATGGAACTCCGGATCTGTATTACCGCCTCTATTCCGGCGGCACAGCTTCAGTCCCGGGTTCATCTTTCTCCGTCGGGGATGAAGCACCGCCTGTAAACTGGAACCTGCAAAAAGGAGTCTTCACGGATCTCAACAGCCCGGTCATTCGTACCGACGCTATAACCGGCACCAAGACGGTACAGTTTCCCATCGTGGATCCTCGCGCAAGGACGCAGAATGACACGACAAGTGTGGCGGGTTTCGACTATAAGACAGGCGTTAACGGCGTAGTTCTGCCTGGCGCCACTCCGGATGATCAGCGTTTACCAATGCCGATGCGCTGGCTCTACGTGCTTTCCGATGGCACTTTCGCCACGCCTTCGGATGGCATTTCCGGCACTGTATCCTTTGCCACTGGTACGCCTACAGATGCCAACCCGATAGTGGGCCGCATCGCCTTCTGGACGGACGACGAAACCAGCAAGGTAAACATCAACACGGCGTCTGAGGGCATGTACTATGATATTCCGCACTACTGCGGAGCTCCTGATTACGTCTTCTCCATGTATGCACCGGTTATCGGCGAGTACCAGCGTTACCCCGGCCATCCTGCCACCACATGCCTTAGTGCTGTATTAAAGCCCTGGCTTCCTTCACCAAACGATATCAAGCCCGTCTACGACACCACTTTCAATCCCCCTGGCATGTCTTCTGCCAGCCCTCGGCTAAACACTGCAACCAGCACAGAGCTGCAGACCCGCCTGGAGAGCTACCTGAATCTCGCGCCCCGCTTCCGTTTCGGCGGCAGCAAAGGCGGTACTGACCTAACGGCAGCCACGTCGTCCGGTACCGTCGCCAGGGTTCCCGGCAAGATCGACCGGCTCTACAGTTCGGTGGATGAACTGCTCTACTCCCCGGACAAGCCCTCCACGGAACGCACTATCTCCAATGCCGCGCTGGACAAGAATGTTCTGGAAAAAGCGCGCTTCTTCCTCACCGCCAACAATCGTGCGCCCGAAGTGAATCTCTTCGGTCTGCCGCGTGTGGCAATGTGGCCGATCTCGAAGAACACAGGGACCACCTTCCGCACGAGCCAGGATACGCTGATCGCTTTCTGCTCCACTCTGGGAAGTGCTTCTCTGGGCACGCAGTACCCATTCTACTTTCAGCGCGACAATCCCAAAAGCAGCACGGATGATTACAACAAGATTCCGCGTAATATAAGCCTGTTCACTTACCTGCAGACTCTTAGCGGCAAGGAGATCCCCGGTTTCGGCGGAAGCCTGCTGGCCAAATACGGCGTTGCAGAGCGTGATCAGATCCTTACCGAGATGTTTGACTACATTCGGTCCTGCAACCTTAATGACCCGAACCTGCCTACATCCGGCACGTACACCAGTGCATTTCCGCTGGGCGGCACCTACCAAAGCCCTTCCTCATCACCCTATCGTTCTCCGGGTCTGGTGGTTCCCATCAAAATCGGCAATAGCAAGGGCGGCGGTCGCTATCCGATTATCGATCAGGCCTTTCTGGTCTTCTACACACCGGAGTTGCCGGACATCTCCAACACCAGCGGCATACCTGCGAAGCCTGAACTCACTGAAACGAAGATCCGTGCAGCGCTGATGTTCAACTTCTTCTATCCCACACAGGGCTTCATGCTGTGCTTTACGAATGTCCAGCTGGACGTTACCTCAATCGGCGACTTTAAGTGCGAGGCCGTGGCCAATGCGGATCCTGCGAAGCATGCCTCGCTGGTCAGCCCAGCGGATGGTGCATTCAGCTTTTTCAACACCGGAACCAGCATCACTCAATGGGCGAATGCCAATGAGCGCGGCAATGGTCAGGGCTCTCCGCGCAACTTTGGCGGTAACCACGGACACTCGGCGTTGCTGGCTCATAAAATCACGGAGCCCGATGCCCGCAAGAAGTTCAACCTTGTCTCGAAGAATATCCCCGTCATTCGTGGTGATCCGCTGAAGGCCAGGTGGAATCTCCGGGGCGGCACGTTTAAGGTAACGCTTCGGGCAGATCAGTTTCCCCTGACTGGTGCCGGGGATATCATCCAGACCTATGAGTTTGAATTTCCGGATTCTCTCAATGTCCCCATCCCCACTCCAGGCGCCAAAATCAACTATACCACCAACATCTATTCCACGACTGTCGGCGACTTTGAGGCAAATGGCAAAGGTCAGTCAGGTGGTCCAGATCTCATCTCCCGTCGTGTAGATCCCGGCAATAATAAGGCAACGCTTGAGGGTGGCGATGTTGTGCGCGGTCTGCAGGTGGTGGATAAGGCTTCCGACGGTACTTATATTGGCGGTGACCTGCGCCGGCTCAGTTTCGTGACAGACGTTCCGAAGACCTGGTTCAGCAAGAACAAAAATTACGATGTTGGTAATTACAAGGCGCATTCCCTGCGCGATGGTTATGGTGCGGCACTAACGGACGCAACCGCCAGCGGTGTGCTGCTGACAGGCGTCACTTTCTCCGGAGGCTCCAATCTGAATCCCTTTGTGCGTAGTGAGATCAATGGCGTTTACGCCTCCAGGACTGGCGCCACAAGCGATCCCCTCGGCGACTGGTGCAATGGCTTTGGTATTACCCCCGATGGCGCGTATCTCAACCGAGCCGACGAGGGCGTGGCCTACGATCCTACCCAGGGAGGCGAGCCCTACTATGAATGGACGGGCGCTCCGCAGAACAAAAATCTGACGAGTCCCAATAAGCAGATTCCCTCGGCGGGAATGTTTGGATCACTCTCGACTGGCACGACGTTTGGATTCTCCTGGCAGACGCTGCTCTTCCGGCCCGACCCCACCAACAAACATCCCGGTCGGAAAGGTTACCGTGTGGATGGAACGAGCAATTCTGCCGCTCCAGCCGACTACATGTGGCTGGATCTCTTCCACATGCCCGTGGTGGAGCCCTACGCTATCAGCGAGCCTTTCTCCTCGGCGGGAAGGATTAACATGAACTGCCAGATGATGCCTTTCACCTACATCACCCGTGAGACCGGAATCTGGGCCGTGCTGATGTCCGAGCGCATTCTGTGTCTGCCAAGTTCGTCACCCAGCGGCGTGAAGAGTAACAAACTGACCAACCCGGACTACCGCTACCCTGTCAATATTCCCGAAACGCTGAAAGGCTTTCAGGCGCGGTTTGCAGCCAGCGACATTTTCCGTGCTCCAGCCGAGATCTGTTCACTGGATATCATCCCTAAAGACACGGCGGATACCAACGCCAGGTACGGCAGCATGCCCGCCTACTGGAATACTCACAAAATGAGTGGCGACAATGTGAAAGAGCGCCCCTACACCACGATCTATCCCCGCCTGACGACGAAGAGCAACACCTACACGGTCCACTTTATCGCTCAGACACTGAAGAAAGTGCGGGGCACGGCCGACAACGTGTGGATTGAGAATCGCGATCAGGTCAGCGGCGAATATCGTGGATCTGCGGTTATAGAGCGCTATGTTGATCCAGGCGATCCACGCATCCCGGACTTTGCCGCCGCGACCGACAAGACGATTGAAAGTTACTACCGCTGGCGCATCAACACCACAAAACGGTTTGCCCCATGATGACGAAGAATAAATGCCGGGACAGAAGCTACGGTTTCACGCTGTTCGAGCTCATGGTGGTTATGGGCGTCGTGGCAGTTATTGCCGTGCTGGCAGTGCCTGCGTTCAATTCCGTACAGCGCAGCTCAGCGCTGACGCGTGGCGAAGAAGAAGTGCTGGGCGAGCTAAATCTGGCGAGGCAGCATGCACTTTCCGTAAATCGGGACGTCGAAGTGAGATTTTATCGCTATAAGGATGGCGTAGTACCGGGCAATCCGTCGCAGTTTCGTTCCGTGCAGAGTTTTGTTTATAGCGACAGTGGTGAAGCCAGTCCCATCCGGATGATGCGCAATCTTCCTCCCACGGTTGTTATCGATGCGGGCACGGTTCTCTCCTCCATCCTTGTGCCCGCACGGCGCAAGAACTGGCTGGGCAGCGATATTCAGCCTCCCCTGCCCGGCCTGAATAAGGATTACGAAGCGTATGCGTTTCGCTTTCGTCCCGATGGCGGAACCGATCTGGCACCCTTCCCTGGTACTCCCTGGTTTATTACGCTGCATGATCGCGCTGCCGGGGACAGTCTCTCAGCCCCGCCCGACAACTATACAAGCATAGTGGTGGATCCCATCAACGGTCAGCCGTCGAGCTACCGGCCTTAGACCATTCACATCGTTAGTTGGGAGGAAAGCCGGGATTGATTTTGAAGTGCAGGCAAGGCGCAGTAGAGGGAGTGCATGAGAATACTGCATGACTGAAATCGCCACGATGCATGCGCCCAAAAGCAATCCGGCTTTCCTCCCAACTAACGATGCGAATTGGTCTTAGGAGTTTAGGAGTCTCCGGAAAATAAACTGTGCAACTTAAGTCGTCGATTTTGTGATGAGAGCAAGACGGAATGGAGGGAGTGCATTAAACTAATGCTCGAGCGGAATTCCAACGCTGCTCTCGCTCAAAAGCGGAGGCTCAAGTTGTGCAGGTTATTTTCCGGAGACTCCTTATTCTACTGAGCGTTTCGCGACATCCCTCACAAGCTATCCAGGGAAACCTTAAAAGAGTCCATTTGCCGTTTTATTTTCGGCGGATGGGCTCATATTGCTGAGATGCGGCGGCATTTATAAGGCCGACCCCTCGAAGTCGCGGGATAACTACTCTGTTGTCTGCGTTTCGACAAGTTCGGTCCGTAGAAATCTTTAGGAATAAATTCATCTTTTGTACCAATTTATTGACGGACATCCGTCTAATCAGCCGCACAAAAGATACGATACCGTTATGGTGAATGCACAAGCCTTTATTGATGAAGATGGTAGCGCCTGGCTCTACTGGGGTTCCGACACCAGGTGGGGAAACACGAGCCGTTGCTGGGCCGTAAAGTTAAAGGCCGATATGATCACTTTTGATGGTGACATGCGCGATATCACTCCACCCAATTACGGTGGTAATCCTGTCATGCTGAAGCAGCAGAATCGATATTACCTGACGTATACGGGCGCTTCTCAGGCGAGTAAAGAGAGTGCATCTGACAGTTCATCAGGAAGCGGGGACTATTTACACTATGCGGTTGGAGAAACCCCATTTGGCCCGTTTTTCCCGGGATCTAACAGTCCCTTTTTACTGCCGGAAAAAGCACAGCATGTGCCCAATCCCGGCCATCACGCGGTATTTTCCTCAGAGGGTCGATCCTACATTCTCTATCATCGCAGCGGGTTGCCTTTCAATTTCCACTCCGTAGTGCGCCGCATGAGCGAGGATTCGCTTAGCCTCGCGCTGCCAGATGATTTCGCTGCGAGCGGCAGAGCGGACAGAAGCAGACCGGCACGGTATGGTCCCCGTCCTCTTTCTCTGGCAGACAATCGCCGAAGCGCGCGTCACTTTGCTTTTGCCCAGTAGTCAGGTCTGAATCGACGAATTACGCAGCCGCAGCCAGCAGAATGGCAACTGCAGTAGCCAGCAATAACAGCGGCCCTGCCCAGATCATGTAGACATAGAGCTGCTCCTGAACGTATTTGCCACACATGCGCTTCACCATATTAAAGTGAAACATGCATATGATGATGGCAAGCGCGATGCCGAGGCCCAGGTAGTTGAGGGAGAAAAGCCGCGTCACCGGGTTATCGGTACCGCCCAGACTCTGGTAGGTCGAGTTGACGGTAAAGTTAAGCGCGATAACCGCGAACAGGCCGCCGATGACGATGTTACATAATTCGAACGCATCGATCTGAAAGTCCCCGTCTTCCACCTTATTCAGGTAGATGGCCATAAGGGGAATCAGCAGCGAAGCGAAGAGCGGAATGAAGATTGGTGCGAGCGAGGTATTAATCTGGCGGATGGTTTCGAGCTCTACGGAAAGGCCGGAGTGATACTCACCAAAAAGACCGCGCTCGGACTCCCGATGGATGTCGACGAGACCCAGATCCCAGCCGGACACTTCAACCTCGGAAGAGACGTGGCTGAAGTCCAGATCTTCCTGACGGAAGTCGAGGGCAACGCGCTTTGCATCTTCGCCACGAACGACCAGCTTTACGCGCAGCTTTTGATGATCAAACGGAAAGTTATCCGGGCTGAACTCGCTGGAGAACGTTCCCGTGACTCGTTTGCGGAATTCCACCCGACCGTCTTTAAAGACGCGCAGGACCTGAGTCGCATAGGTCGGCTCACCTTCCATGTTGGAGAACTCGACATCCGGCACCCATACTTCGCCCAGCTTCGCCTTTGCTGCGTCGCCAATAAAATCCTGGAAGCCGGTAATGGCGGTATCACTGGTGGCAGGGGCGCTCGAATCCTTCCACCGCAAACGCAAATCAACGGTGGCCCTGAAAGTGTTTTCATTTTCCTGAACCGAATCGATCTTCAGGAAAAAGAGTCCGGTCTGCACGTTGATGGGAAGACCACCCTGCTGCGGAAGCTCAGGCTGCCGGGAAGCTGAGGGCCGTGGTCCATCGGCGGCAAAGGCAACTGCCAGCACGATGGCTATGGTAACGATAGCGGTGAGGTAGAGCTTCACGTTACTTTTTCTCCTCTGCCCGCAAAGCTTCGGGGGCTGGACTGGGGCTGGCAACGGGCGGTGTCGCACTGTTTTGCTGCTCCGACTGAAAGAGGCGAAGTCGCTCGTAGTTATCCGCAAACTTCTGCATCTCGACGCAGAAATCTCCCTCAATAGGGCGGGCTTCCTTGCCGTCGACCATTTCCTCAAAACGCTCGGTCAGGACTTCCAGAGGGCGCAGCAGGAATCCACGGATGACGACCAGAATGGCTCCGGCCAGAATGACGATGGCGAATAGTGCCAGTAACGATTGCCAGACCAGCGACTTGCCCGCAGCGGCACGCGAGGCGCTGAAATCCTTGACTGCGGCAAAGACGCCCAGAGGCTCACCGGCAGGATCCAGAAGAGGTACCAGGACCACGCCATAAGTAACGCCCCGCACGGTGCGGGTGTAGCGCGTTTCGTTAAGCTTCGCCAGATCGGATTCCATGACGAGTTCCTTCAGGCGATCCCAGTGCGTGGAGTGGAACTTGATGTATTTGCCACGGCGATTCTGCTCGGTAATGACATCGCCCGGGAGATCTGTAGCGAACTTGCGTAACGGTTCTTCGGAGATGAACAGCGCCAGATCGATCTTGTAGGATGCCTTCAGCGCGTCCAGCACAGGCCCGAAATTCAAACCGACATCCACGCTGCCCGTATGTGTGCCCGTAAGATCCTTAATCGCCGCGACGCCAAAAATGGCCGGGCCACTGCGGGCCACTACCAGACCTTTGCGCGACACGTTGTCGGTATTAACCAGACGCACCATGGGACGGAAAACCGAAAGGTCGTCACCAAACTTATCCGGTGAGTGCAGGCGCAGGAAGGAGGTGGCGGGCGGCACGTGAAACTGCATCTGGTCGACGCCATATTTTTCTTTTTGAAGGATGAAGCTTGGCTGACACTCGGCCAGCAGCGCCGCACGATCGCGAGTAGCAAAGATCTTACGAATGTCAGGCAGATTGGCCATCAGCTCAGCCTGGGCGAGAGCACGGTTCTCGCCATCCCGCAGGCTGGTGTTGAGGATGGTTTCCATTAAGGAAAACTGTTCCTGCTCCACCTCCTCAGTCAACCCGCGAAACATCTGCGTTGAGAGGTAAGTCAGGCCACTGACCACGATCAGGACAGCGATAATAAGTATAACTGCGGCGTCGCGGGTAAATTTCATTCTTTGTCACTATGCAAACAGCATCACACATCCTTTGACAAGCACTATGTTGACAATTGGCGCAAGACTATAGTTTCTTTGACTAAGATTCTATTTTCGGCTTATTCAACTTCTTGGAATCATGCAGTTTCCGAAGAATTTTGGAGGCAGAATCGGCGCGTTTCCGAAGGTGTTGTGTGAACGGATTTGCCAGAATTTGGAGGTTGTGCACCAATGTGCCTTTCCAGTACGTTTTCCAGCTCCGTCTTATGGATTCATCGCGTGTAACCCTGCGGAAAGTAGCTGAAAGCCTTGGTATTCATCATTCCACCGTGTCGCGCGCGCTGAAGAACAACCCGCGCATTCCGGCAGAAACCAGGCAGAGAATACAACAGGCTGCTAAAGTGATGGGTTACCAGCCTGATCCCGCTCTTTCGGCCCTTATGGTCTACCGCCAAAACCGGGCGACACCCCAGTATCACGCCACACTGGGCTGGATGACAAACGAAACCACTCGCGACGGCTGGCAGCGCCATGAGATGATGGCCTATTACCGAGGCGCAACGCGTAGGGCTACCGAGCTGGGCTATAACCTGGAGCATTTCTGGCTGGGCGAACCGTGTCTGACCCAGCAGCGCGCCATTCAGATTCTTCAGGCACGCAATATCCGCGGCCTTCTCTTCCTGCCACAGCGACGATCGCGGGCACATCTGCTGCTGGACTGGAGCCGCTTTACGGCTATCTCCTTTGGCAGGACGCTTGCCCAACCGGTCTTTCACAACGTACATAATAACCACTACTGCTCAGGATCTCTGCTGATGCGCGAGCTGAAACGGCTGGGCTACAAGCGCCCCGGCTTTGCCATCTGGCCACGCACGAACGAAGCCGTCGACAGAAGCTGGATGGCGACGTTCCATGCCTTCCAGCAATTGCCGCCCCAGAATCAGATTCCGGTCTTCTCGAAGCAACCGTGGAAGCCGGCGGAGTTCCGGCGGTGGTTTGCGCAACATACTCCCGATGTGGTGATCAGCCACGACGAAACGGTCTTGCAGTGGCTGGAATCCTGGGGAATGAGAGTGCCGGACGAGGTGGGCTTCGCTCTCTCCGCACGTCACGGCGAAGCTCCCGCCCGATGCTCCGGTGTCGATGAAAACAACGAAATGGTGGCAGAAGTTGCCATAAACGTGCTGGTCGACATGCTGCACCGCGGAGAGATCGGCGTCCCGACCACGCCTATCTCTACCCTGGTCCACGGACGCTGGGTGGCGGGACAAACACTGCGCAGGCAACGCGGGTGAGGACTGCCGTCACACTCCGGCCAATCTTATCCCGTAGGCTGGCTCTACTTCGCTGTTTTTGTGCTGAACCGAACGGTCGGGTCATGGGATATTTGGGATTGCCCTTAGCGCTGGAAAGTCCGCCATCAAGGTAACATTAAGGCGTTGCAGATTAAGGCTTCTTGCTGGAGATTCTGTAGAGGCCGGCGCCGTGCCAGGGGATTTGGGCAGCGAAACGCCCCGTCGCTTCCGTGTCCTTCTTTGCCCAAAGGTCACGCACTTTGGCGGTTCCCTGGATGCCTATAGTGGAAAGTTCCAGCGACAGTTCCAAACCTGCCGGGGCCTCAGTTCCCTTCTTATCGCAAGTGTTGAAAAATCCGACGTATTTGTCCTCTGAGCCGGGGATATCCGCCACCCAGGCGATCAGACCACCCTTATTGAAGAGCTGACGGTTATTCGTGCTGGCCTGGTTGACCGCAAGAACTTCCGTATTGGTCAGGAGGCTGAGCGTAAAATCATCCAGCTGCGTCATGTCCGCACCCAGAATGAGAGGAGAGCGGGCGATGGACCACAGGGTCATGCAGAGGATCTGCTCATCCGGTGTGAAGCGTGTTTTACGTTTGAATTCGATGATACCGAAGGGAAGCATGTCGGCATCCGGCCATGCGCCCGCTGACCGAAATTCCGTCCATTTGTCCAGACGATGAAACATTTCCTTGAGCGGCTTCCATTTATCCCAGAAGTCGTCACTAATGCGCCACATGTTCGCGTGGGCTGAGACGTGCACTCCGCGTTCAATGGGCGTGTCGCCGGGTGAAAGACTCAGTATCATGGGGCGCCCCGTCTTATCTATGGCCTTGCGGATGGCTTCAATTTCGGCCATTTGCGTCTCATCATAGGGACGAGCAATGTCGTCCACCTTAACAAAATCCACTCCCCACGATGCATAAAGGGCAAAGAGAGAGTCGTAATACTCCTGCGCACCCGGTTTGCTCATGTCCACTCCGTACATGTCAGGGTTCCACTTACAAGTGCTCCTGGTATTGGCAATATCCGCCGCGCGAACGGTTGTGCCAAGGACTGGCGTGTTTTTATTCACCGCCTGACGAGCAATACCACGCATGATGTGGATACCAAATTTGAAACCCTTGCCGTGCACGTAGTCCGCAAGTGGTTTGAAGCCCTGGCCGCCGGCAGCGGAGGGAAATTTTTTCGTCGCCGGCACGAGTCGACTGAATTCGTCTACTTCTAAAGGTGCACCTGCTTTGTAGCCGTGCCCTTTGGCATTGGGCTCATACCACTGGATATCCACAACAAAGTATTGCCAGCCGAATGGCTTCAGCTTCTGCTCCATGGCATCCGCCTGAGCTTTGCATTGCTCCTCGTTAATGGAGGTGCCGAAGCAATCCCAGCTGTTCCAGCCCATGGGAGGTGTAGGCGCGAGTTTATGGTGCTCCCTGGGCACTTGTGCGATTGCAGAGGCCGAGGCAAGGAGCGTACTGAGAAGAAGTAGTTTGAGATTCATGAAGAGGTAAAAGGCTGAAGTAGGTTATTCTGTGGGAAATCCTGGCAATCCAGCGCACAACAGGTCCGGACAGATCACTCATCAGAGTAAAAATAGAGGCTGGGCGCATGGGCAGGCAGGAGGCCAAAGGAGACGTCTCCAGGCACATGTTCACCTCAGCTTGGGAATGGTCGATCGGAAGATTCCCTAAAAGGGACTATCTCCCTCCTTTACCGTAAGGTCGTCCAGATACAGAGTGCCTCGCTCATCGCACAGGATCTCGAGAATGCAGGAGATGGCCCTTTCGCCCTTTTGTCCCCCCTTTCGATCCAGCCTGAAGGAGCCGCGGACGTTCACCCAATCGGCGCCCAGCGAGAAATCGCGCTCGGCACGATAGTGAACCGATTCTGTAACATTAAGTCCATCCTCGTCCTTCCCCACTACAATCCCTTCACTTCCGTGAAATGCCCATCGCGTTTTTCTGAAACCGTATCCTTTAGCCCAGAATGAAATGGTGTACGTCTTGCCCGTCATGATATTACACCTGTTTTTTGGAACTATGCTGAATACTTTTGTCCCGCCCTCCGTACCGTCCTCTACAAGAGGAATCAGGTTGGGAAAGTACTTTGCCTTTGGATCACAAAACTCCAGCTTCACCGCATGTTTGCCCGGAGAGCCTGGCGGTGGCTCAAAGCCTTCCTCAAAGGTAAGGGGCTCCTCTTTGATATTAGAGACGACCCGCAGCAAGTGAAAAGTGCTGCGCACGGGAGCGCCCAATGACACATCCGCACATTGCGCATAGGGCGTAAACGGATTGGTACCCGTAATGTCGCGAAGGTCATCGTACACCGGAACTCCACGTTTGCCGTGATTGATTGACAGCCCGATTCGCCCGTTGGAACGTCCAACTACCAGGTCAGGTAATCCGTCTCCGTTCAGATCACCAAATCTGAAGCGGGAAAGCTTGCCGAGCTTGTCCTGATTCCCAATTCGCACGTTAAAAGGCTCCCGGAATTTGTATTCTCCCGGTAAGGCTGACTCATTGATATAGACGGAAATCCCGCCTTCGCGTTCCCCCGTCACGATATCAGGCTTTCCATCCTGATTCCAGTCGACTACTACCGGCGTAAGATGCTCTCGTCCAAGGCCCCTGACCAGCGGAATACGTTTGCCCTCCTTTTCGTTAAGCACGGGTTGCAGGTTACTACCTTGATTAAGAAAGAGCCAGATGCTGTTGGCGGAGTAAGTGCCTTCTCCTACGATAAGATCCTTTCTCCCATCCTGATCCCAGTCATAAAGGGTGGGGAAAAAGTAGTTGCCCCACAGGTTGCCCTTGTATGTCGTTCGCACAAGGTAGTCCGTGGGACTGGGTGGCTGCATAAACCTGGGCTCTGCCTTAGATCCGAGGTTTGGTACATAGAATATCTGGCCAAGCCAATCTCCATAAGCCAGGCTGAAAGCGGCACCCTCGTCAAACTGTACAGCCTCCATACCGAGGCACTGAGCCCAACCGTTGGAGAGCATGAGCGGGACAATCTCGGCGGATGTAAAGCGAGGCTCGGTCTTTGTCCCGCTGTTAGGGAAGTACCAGGTAAGACCGCGAGCATCTGCCACGACAAGGTCTAACAATCCGTCCCCATTAAGATCCGCAACACAGGGAGTGCAGGGTACAGCTTCTTTGGACGTAACTCCTTCGCCTGTCACCACAGTGGCCCTCGCTTCAAACGTGCGGAGAAACCTCATCTCATCTACGCCCGCCCAGCCGTTGCTTGCTTTGTTGAAGCGCTCAAATGAGCCCGAGTTTAGTATATCCGGCCCCTGCTGCGCAAGGCAATGGCAATTACCAATAAACGAGGTAAAGCAGCAAGCTAATGTACCAGCCAACAGAAAAGTTTTAAAGGTCAAGTTCATGGAAATTCTCGTCAGCCAGCGCGCCGCTTTACTACGTCCAATAGGAAAAGAATGCTTACAAAGATAACGAAACAGCAAAAAACAGCGGATTACTGTTTCCACGAAGCCGACTAGAGTTTTGCTATTCAGCAATAATGGGGGAACGATGAGGCGCATCCACATATCCCGCACCATCTACCCATGCTTCGAAAGAGTTGAAAGCTTTTCCTACATAGGTGAATTCAGCAACTCACCTATGGAAATTCCAACCCCTATATCAAATCAATATTTTTTCGGCATGCCAAAGCATTGCATATGTACCCAGCAACGAAATAATTTTCCAGGTTAATCTGTTAACCTAATGATTGCGCACACTGGCAGGAAGCGGCTGCGCTATATAACATGCCTATTTTTCGCTAAATACAGACATATTCCACTCTGCATGCCAGTTCAGCACAGGCTTGTCTCCCTCCCACTCAATGGGAAGCCATACGTAGCGGCCATCGCTTGAATTCTCCGGTCGCCAACGATCGCCCATGAAGATAAATGAGCCTGGCTTACCTGGTGCGGGCAGAATAAAGGTGCTTTGAGACTCAAATGTGGTCTTCTTTTCCTGATCGGTACCTCGACAAGGATTTCCAATGGATTTCCATGGGCCCCAGATAGAGTCTGCCACACCTGATCGGGCAGGGTTGGGTTTCCAGCCGGTACAGCCGGAAGAGATCATATAATATTTTCCCTTGTGCTTAAAAATCGCAGGGCCTTCGTTCTCGTTGCCAGGGAAAATACGGGTCCACTTGCCTGTGAAGCCGGTATAATCCTCCGTAAGTTCATGCAAATGCAGCGTCTGATTTTCCTCAGAGGAAGTTAACAGATACGCCTTTCTGTCGTCGTCAACGTACAAAGTCATGTCTCGCGACATCTGACCTCGCTCGTAATCCCTGCGCACAAACCT
>JBGGNE010000460.1:0-11031 GCA_041287705.1 Methylacidiphilales bacterium
AAAGATCTTGTAGGCAGCGCGCTGCAAACGCCGGGAGGCGTAAAGGCACTCCATATCAGTCTAGCATCTGACTGCACCGCAGGCAAAGACAAAGGGATGCGTAGCTGTGATAGCCAAACGCCGCCTTCTCTGCCCTGTGACGCTGCTGAAGCTGTCGCCGATTCTGGCTGCAGAGCGACCGACTACGAGGTCATGTCTGGATGCGACGTATGGCCAACATACGACTTGCAGACATCTTGCCGATTTTCATCCATAAAATATTTGGGCTCACCCTACCTTTGCCCCAGCGGCTGGCGGAACATTCTGTGCAGGAGCCGGTGTCGGAGAAGCAGGAACCGGTGCGGGTACAGGTACTGCCGGAAGATCAGTCTCCGCCTTCCAGCCGAACGGAACGTAGGTGCAGGTGTGGCTGCCGTCGTCGTAAAGATCCAGCATGGAGTAGCCTTCGGCAAAGCCGTCGCGCGGACCGCGCCACCAGTTGCCGCATACGGAGCCCGCGCAGCGATACATCACATCGCGCAGCTCAAGGCCCTCTACCATGTGCAGGTGACCGCTCAGGCAGAGCTTTACATTAGGATGCCCGGCAAAGAGTTTGGAGAGCTCACCGCCATCGCTATGCACCAGATTGGGCTGGACCGTACCGCTGGTAAAGGGCGTCGCGCGTTTCTCCGTCAGTTGCAGCAGGGCGGAGATAAGAGGTGCGTGGGACCAGATCAGCACGGGCATGGTGGGGGGCGTGTGAAGCAGCTCCTCCTTCAGCCAGTTGCGCTGCTCTTCATCCAGGTAGGAGACGTAAGTGCCGGGTTTCTCGCCGGGCTGAATGCTGTCCAGCGCGACGAAGCGCCAGCCGCCCTGCGTAAACGCATGGTAACGGCCCGGCTGCCCCAGCACGTCCATGGCCCACTTCTTGCCGTAGTCGGTTTCGGATCCATTGGCGCCGCTTTTCTCCTGGTTCCAGCCCCAGATGTCGTGATTACCCAGGCAGGTGCGCAGCGGCAGGTTCATCTCGTCCTTCAGCACGCGCGTCCACAGGTCCCACTGCGTTTTGGTTCGCTCGCGGGTGGCGGCAAAGCCGTCCATGATGAAGTCGCCGCCGCCCAGCACCAGATTGGGCTTATCCGGCTGCGAGTGGATGTGCCGCAGGCACTCGGCGAAGCCCTCTGCCGCGCGGCGCTCCGGCTGCAGGTGAACGTCCGTAATGTAAGCCACGCGCAGGGTGCGGGTGCGGGAGGGCGGCGCGGAAGACACCGGGGTATCGGCCCGCGCGGATCCGGCGGCGCCGGCAGTTGTCAGCAGCCCGGCGACACCCGCCGCGGCCATTTGAAGAAATCCACGCCTGGAACTGCTGCCGGGGCCACCCTGTGCGGGGGGCGCGGAAGGGGCAGGAGCGGCGCCGGATGAATCCGATTGCGGTGACAAGGCACTCATAGCGGATCTCTCGGGAAAAAAAGGGATGTTGATTAAGTTACAGTCACTTAGAACTGAACCTACCATAAGCGTAGGACCAAAGTGCGGTTGGGGAAAGTGGATTTTTGCGGTCTGGAGGTTTCAGCATCGTTTCTGCGTCTGAGACCATTTCACATCGTTAGTTGGGAGGAAAGCCGGGATTGATTTTGAGGTGCAGGTACCCGCACCCTGCGCAGTAGTGTGTGAGTGATGAGAAGTGGTGCGTTTGAAGATCAACTGACAACACGAACATGGGAAAATCCGAGTCCTAAACTTGGTGTCTTCGTGTCTTGGTGGTGAAAAAATACCCATCCCAAACGCTCAAAGGGGAATTTGAACCACCAAAACTCCAAGACACCAGGTTTCGGATAGGAATCCTTATCTTGGTGCGTTTAAAAAGTTGACCATCTGCTCCACTTCCAATCGCACCCAGCGCAGTATCAGTCTGCATTTTCGGCTCGCATGCTTCACCCGAATGCGCTATAAACGTCACCTGCCGGTCATGCGCGTCTCGCCAGCCCAGACAGCCCGGTGCACTGATCTTACTTTCCTATGCCTACCTACAACTTCTGGGGAGAGATGTCCCCCGCGCTCTCCAACGACATCTGCATCGCCGCCCAGACCTCCAACAAACGCCTGTACCGCATGGCGCTGGAAGTAGCCGCCCCCCGCATGGGCATGCGCTCCGGTAAAGTGCTGGAGATGCCGAAGATTCAGCGCCACGCCACCTTTGCCCACATCTTTGCCCACCCGCAGATGGAAGCCCTCACCTTCAACCTCATCAGCAACTGGCTGGTGGAGAAGCAGGTGCCCATGCTGATCCTGTGGCTGGATACCATTGGCGTAAAACACAACGGCCAGGGCTGCGCCGACAACTTCACCTTCGTGCCCGAACCCGCCAAGCTGAACGAAGGCATCGCCGCGCTGCTGGAGAAGTATGATCCCTGGCTCGTCAAAATGTACCTCAATACCTTTAACGAGATCGACGAAACGCACTGGCCGGAGCTCGCGCGCCTCATTAACGAGAACGAGACTCTGAAGAACGCCAAAGCGCCTGAGCAAGGCATCCCGGGGCTGCTGGTACCTGCTTCCGAGACTGCGGCTGCTTCGTGATATTGGTGTAACAGCGTCGGAATATTCATCTTTCCCCTGCCTGATCCCTGCATTAAAGTCTGCTTCCACCTTGTCTGACATGAAATACTACCGCAGCAATGTTGAAGTCAGACTGGGTGACCGTGCTACTTACAGTACCAACCCGGTGCAGGTGATCGGCTTGCCCTCCGCTGCCACAGAAGCACGAGCTGCCAATCCAGACGCGGAAGACGATGATGAATATCCTTCGGGAGTAATGATCGTTTTTAACCAAAGGAACGCCAAGGGCGACGGAGCAGTCCTGGACATCGGCTATACGGAGTTGGACATGGCGAATATGCAGTTCGTCGAACGCGCTGAACTCTCGGCCGAAATGCTGCAATGGCTTAAAGATCGTTTCAACATTAATGTATATTCGGAGCCTTCGCCATGAATCCCGACCAGGCGCTCGTCTCGCTGGGCAGACACATGGTGCATCTTGTGGATGGCTGGCCGGCGTGGGTGCCGTTTGTGGTGGGGCTGTTGCTGAGCGTTGTGCCGCTGGTCGTGGTCTTCCCGGGAATCTTTGCGCTGACCACGTGGCTGGAACGCAAAGGGCTGGCGCGGCTGCAGGGGCGTATTGGGCCTAATCGCGCAGGTCCCCTCGGACTCCTGCAGCCGATGGCGGACGGCATCAAGATGCTGCTGAAGGAAGTGATCTGGCCGCGAGCGGCGGATCCGTTTCTGCTGAGCATTGCGCCCGTACTGGTGCTGGTGCCCGCCATGGTAGTGCTGGCGCTTATTCCTTTTGGCCGCAACATGACGGCGGCGCCGGTCGATACGGCGGTCATTCTTTTCTTTGCGATAGGCGGACTGGGCACGCTGGGCGTTTTTCTGGCGGGATGGTCCAGCCGCAACAAGTACGCCCTGCTGGGAGGCATGCGCGCGCTTTCTCAGATGGTAAGCTACGAGCTGCCACTGGTGCTGGCGGCAGTGCCCGCCGTCATGATGGCCGGATCCCTGGCCACCACGCGCATTGTGGAGTCGCAACAGATCACCGACTGGGTTCATGGCCCCGCATCGCCCGTGTGGCAGCAGGCACTGGGCGGAGTGCTGGGCTGGAATATCTGGACGCCATGGGGACTGTGCGGGTTCTTCATCCTCTTTGTGGCGTCGCTGGCGGAGTGCAACCGCGCGCCGTTTGATCTGCCGGAGGCGGATTCGGAGCTCGTTGCCGGCCATCTTACGGAATACAGCGGCTTTAAGTACGCGCTGTTTTTCATGGCGGAATACATCAACGCCTTTGCGCTGTCCGGTCTGGCCATAACGCTCTATCTGGGCGGCTGGAACGGTCCCAACATACGCCCGCCGTGGATTGCCGTCGATACGCCGGGCGCCACGGAAGCGCTTCTTATCCCGGGTTTCGTCTGGTTCTTCCTGAAACTTTTCGCCATGATTGCGCTGATGATCTGGATCCGCGGCTCCACCCCGCGCCTGCGCTCGGATCAACTGATGGCGTTCTGCTGGAAGTTTCTGCTGCCGCTGGCCCTGTGCAACATCCTGGTGACCGGCTTTTATCGCTTTGTGCCGTGGTACGTTGGCTGGCCTGTATCGTTGCTGGTGCTGGGCCTCGCCTTTGAAGGCCTGGGGCGCTTTGTCTCTCCTGCGAAGATGGATGCGCGGGAGTACAGATACGCATAGGGGTGGCAGGCGCCGGTCTGAATGGCAGGAAGGTCCCAGGGACTCCTAAGTGGACTGGATGGACATGTCATGTCAACGCACTGCCGCCCCGGTCTGCGCCGCTGCCAGCCGTTTTTCCAGTAGCGGCTTTAGCACTACCCACACGTTATTGGCCACAATCTTATGGCCTTCCGCCGTCGGGTGAATACGGTCGGGCTGGTTAAGCTCCGGGTGGCCGCCTACACCTTCCAGCAGAAAGGGGATCAGCGGGGCTTTATTGGCTTCGGCAATATCGGGGAAGACTTTGCGGAACGCCGTAGTGTAATCATCGCCCATGTTGGGCGGCATCTGCATTCCGGCAACAATCACTTCAAGCGCCGGATACTTCTTCTTGGCGCGATCTATAATGCCCTGCAGATTTTCCCGCGTCTCCTTGGGTGAAATCCCGCGCAGACCGTCATTGCCGCCCAGCTCCAGAATCAGCACATCCACTTTGGTGCGCAGCAGCCAGTTGACGCGCTGAAGTCCGCCCGCTGTGGTGTCGCCGCTAAAGCCGCCGTTCAGGACTGTGAAGCCCCAGCCTTCCGCTCGAATCTTCTCCTCCAGTAATGCGGGGAACGCTTCCGTAATCTCCAGACCCGCGCCCGCTGCCAGACTATCGCCCAGCACCAGAATGACGCCCTGACCGCGCAACGGCGCGGACGGGGGGGCAGGAGCCGTGGCGGATGCCGTATCCTGCGCCATGGCAACACTCATTATACCTATGCCTGGCAACAGCATCGCCATCATTGCCAGAGCCACCCCGCCCAGCCGCATCCAAATAGAAAAAGCCCTCATGTGTTGCCGGTCAATCTCCGCGACAGCACCACCTGTGTCAACCCGCGCAAACAAAGCGCCCCGCGCTGGCTGGCTGGTTAGTCGATGTTGGTTTTGATGCCGGAGGGTTGCATGGGGAGGTCTTCGGCGTAGAGGTGAGAGATGTCACCCATGCCGATGCAGCGCGGCGTGGCGAATTCCGTGCCGCGCTCATCGAAAAGCACAGTCGTCACGCTGCTGGGTGGCAGAAAGAATCCTGCCCAGAAGAGGGGCAGCGGAATGTTGAGCAGATGAGCCAGCCAGGTCAGCCCCAGGCCACCGTGACAGAACACAGCCACCTTGTCGCGGTTGGAGCGCTCTATACGATAGACATTGCCCTCGCGAGGGTAACCCAGCGTGGCCATCAGCGCGTCAGAATCCGCCTGAAGCTGCGTATAGCGATCGCGATATTCCGGCTCCTGAAAAGGCTGGAACGTGTGCCAGTTGCCGGAGCTGATTTCGCCCAGAGTATGGACGGTATGGCCGTGCGCATCCCACACCGCACTGCTGCCCAGCAACGTCTGATGAATGTGACGCAGGGAAAGCTCCGCCGTCCAGTCCAGAATAGTGGGCTGAAGGCCGAGTGCATCGGCCGTGTACTGCATGGTATGCAAGGCTCGCCCGAGCGGCGAACAGTAGATGCGGTCCAGACCCTGCTTTTTCATGCGGCGCGAGAGAGCCTGCGCCTCCAGATGACCGGCGGGCGTGATGGTTTTGTTGGGGTAATCGGGGTCGGCGTGGCGAATGATGTAGAGGCGCATGGCAAAAGTGAAAAGCGGAGTCTTATTCTAATGAGCGATCAAGCTGAGCTGAAGGCGCTCATTAGAATAAGGCAATAGGCGGTAATCTTCTGTTATCGCCTGCGCAAAAGCAAAGCAGTTTCCAGCGCGGGGCAGCGCAAGCTTGCTGTAACAGCGCACCTGTGTATGATGGTGGTGATCGCTCTACTACATAACGTCCTATGTCAATCACAAGCGACAGCATGCCGTTCAAGGCTCCACAGGTAAGCGGCTGCCCGAAAAACTGGGCTGAAATGGACGGCGACGAACGCAAGCGATATTGTCAGCACTGCAGCCTGCACGTACATGATATCTCCGCCATGCCCCGGCAGGAAGCGGAGAAAATACTGGCGGAAGCGGACGGACGACTGTGCGTCACGTACCTGGCGGATAGCCAGGGCAATCTGCTGACTCTGGACGAAGTGAAGGCCGCCGGATATGACGTGGAGAAAATCCCCATGCGCTCCATGGAACCTGGACAGGATCACCATGAGGATCATTCCCACAAGGCCAAGCCGGCGCCTTTGGCTCGCAGTCGCTGGAGCGTTTCCTGGCTGCTGACTGGTTTGACAGCAAGCTTTGCTTCAGTGCTGGCGCTCACGGGCTGCACCACCATGGCCACGCCTCCCTCAGGGCACGATACAGCTGGTTTTGCCACACCACCTCCGGCAGTTGACGGGAAAGAAGTGCAAGTTACGAAAGATCAGCCTCCGCGTGAAATGGGCCGCACCAAGGTTGAGTACCGTACAGTCGGTATAATAGCGCCAACTCCACCACCAAAATAGCAGCAAAATATTGCATAAACAGAACCGTTGTATATAGTATGTAATCGCGCGCCCTAACTCTGAGAACTGGTCTTACCTAGCTAATGTTACAAAGCCGTATCTGGTGAACAAATCCCGGGCAGGCCCGGTCTTTAAATAGGCCAGGAACTTTTTCGCGCCTTCAGCATTGGCAGCCTCTTTCATCAGCGCTACGGGATACACAATCTTCGACCCTTCCGTTACAGGTATCTCGAACGCTATTTTGACGTTTTTGGATATACCCGCGTCGGTCTTATAGACAATACCGGCATCCGCATTACCGGAATCTACAGCGGCCAGCGCAGCGCGCACGTTTTCAGTGGGGATCACCTTCGCTTCCACGTCTTTCCAGATACCGATCTTCTCCAGATACTCCTTAGCATACACACCGGCGGGCACAGCCTTAGGTTCGGCCAGGGCCAGACGTTTGATGGCGGCGCCGGCCAGATCTTTCGCGCTGGTTATTGTGAGCGCGCTGTCTTTGGGAGCAATAATGACGAGAGTGTTGGAGAGCAGATCGAAGCGCGTATCGGCTGCGAGAAGATCCGCTTTCGCCAGGCCGTTCATCTGCGCTTCGTCGGCGGAAAGGAACACATCGGCGGGGGCGCTTTCCTTAATCTGGCGTGCCAGAGCGTTGGAGCCGGCAAAGTTAAACACCAGCCTGTCGCCGGATTCAGCTTCATATCCTTTCGCCAGTTCCTGGAGGACGTTGGAAAGACTGACGGCGGCGAAAACTTTAACTTCTCCTGCGGCAGCAGTCTGGATCAGGAGCGCATAAATCAGAACAAATCCGGTCAGATATTGAAGGACTGTTTTCATGTATGTTGATCCTTGAAGACCTCCAAAGAAATACGTTACGGCAGGTCCGTTATATCTTTGCAGAGATATCGGTGTCAAGACGTGCCCCTGCTCTGTCCACGGAACTGTCGGCGGCCATTTATGGCACGCAGTCTGCAACGGATCCTGGTGAAGCCAGAAGTCGAGGCGGACAATTACCCGCACCCGCACCCGCAGACGACGAGTTGCAGAGGCAGCAGGTGTCTGTGTCATACCTGAGCACCGGCTCAGCCGGGACATTGCTTGTACCTGCCGCTTGTTTTTCAGCTCGCCACTACAATTGTAGTTGACGCGCCAACTACAGTTGTAGTATCCATTTCCATTATGCCACCTGATATATCCGAATCTGAATGGACGGTGATGGAGGCCCTCTGGGAAAGGGCTCCGAGGACTGCGGCGGAGGTGATTGCGGCGCTGCGGCCTCATAAATCGTGGGCGGAAAATACGGTGCGCACGCTGCTGACCCGCCTTGTCGAGAAGAGAGCCCTGCGCACCAGCGAAAACGCTTCGGGGACGCGTCTGTTCGAGCCCGCAGTGCGCCGCGAGGAGTGCGTGGCGGAGGTGGGGAAGTCGTTTCTTCAGCGTGTGTTTCGCGGTGCCGCCACGCCCTTGCTTATCCATTTTGCGCAGAACGCCGAGCTTACGCCTGATGAGGTGGAGGAGCTTAAGCGGTTGCTGGATCAATCCGTAAAGAAGAAGGACTGAACGAACATGAATACCCTAGAACCCCTGTTCCAGTGGCTGGTTGCCGCGAGCTTTCGAGCTTCGCTGATGGCTTGTGCGGTGCTGGCCCTGCAGTTGGTGCTGAGCCGCTGGCTCCCCGCGCGCTGGCGTTATGCGCTGTGGCTGCCGGTTATTGTCGTGCTGGCGGCGCCGGCGCTTCCTTCCAGCCCGTGGAGTGTGGAAAACCGGTTTATTATGCGGTCCTCCGCCACTTCGGTTACGGAAATCCTGCCCACGGTAATGGCGGAAAGAAGCCGGGGGGACAATCCAGTTCGGACTCGGACTTCATGGATTCCCGGCACTCAGCAGGTACTTATGGCAGGCTGGCTTGCAGGGACATTGGCCGTCCTTTGTGCAGGGATAACAGGTCTGAGACAGAGTATGCGCAGAGTACGACTGGGCTGTGTGGAAACCTCCGATGAAATCTCGGAAATGGTGATTGAGGAAGCACGTCATATCGGTCTGAAGCATGCGCCGCTCGTCATTGTTTCCACCGCAGTGACAAGCCCCGCAGTTACCGGATTCTTTAGACCGGCATTGCTCCTCCCGGTGGATTTCCTCGCCACATTTACTTTCTCGGAGACTCGGCTGATTCTGCGGCATGAGCTGATGCATCTGGTGCGGTATGATTTGCAGACGAATGCGGTGCTGTGTCTCTTTCAGGTGCTGCACTGGTTCAATCCGTTGCTCTGGTTTGTGTTCAGCCGCATCCGTCAGGATCGCGAGAAAGCGTGCGATGCCCAGGTGCTTGCTATGGAGCAGGATGATGCGCGCGCCACCTACGGCCACGCATTGCTGAAGCTGCAAACGGCCGCCGGCATATGCCCGGGCCTCAACCTCGGCTTTATCGGTCTGCTGGAGAAGAGCTCGGGCATCCGATCGCGCATCCTTGCCATTGCCTCTCATCGCCGGCCGCACCCCGCGTGGGCACTCGTGGTCTGCATTCTGGTTGCACTGCTTGTAGCCGTGGGGGCAACACGTGCGGACTCCCCGACGAGTCCTGCCGTATCACCCGGCAAGAAGGAGATTGAAATTGTGGCTCGCTTTATTGTGCTTCCTCCGGGCGTAAACCTGGAGAGTATGCCCAGCAGCGACAAAGCGAAACTTACGAAGGACGGCGGATCGATCATTGTGAAGAACGAGGACGTTGAGAAAATGGTCAAGGCGCTGGAGAACGCGGATCTTCTTACGACACCGCGTGTCATGACGCACAACGGCCAGCCTGCCAGGATGGAAGTGACACGGGAAGTTGTGGTGCCTCAGACCACGGGTAAGCCGAAGATATTCCCGGTGGGCGTTACAGTGGACGTGACTCCGCAAGTGATGTCGGACGGCAGTGTTACCCTGGATCTTAAAGCCAGTGTGGCGGAAGTCGTCGACAAAACCACCGGCCTGGCGCCTGGCGGCTCCACAATCGACTGGGATAACTCCACTTACGTGGAGGATCACTTTAAGTCGAAGGAGACGGTTCCGGACAATTCCTCCCTGCTGGTTGTCAGTAAGGATACAGGCCGAAAGCGGGTGCTCCTGGTGATTTCCACACGTGACTGGATTCCTGCGTCCTTCTCCAGTGCATCCCAGATCATGCTGCCAAAACTGGAGCTGAAGGATAAAACGGTGAGCGAATGCCTGCGCGTAATAACAGAGCTGGCGCGAACAGCAGATCCCAAAGGCACCGGCATCAATATCATCGAGAAACTGGAAGGAAAACAAAAACAGCCGCAGCTTCTTAGCCTTACCCTTGCCAACGTATCGGTGGTGACCGCACTACAACACGTTGCCCGGGCAGCCCATGCAGAACTCAGGTGGGAACAGCACGTGGCTGTTCTGATACATACTGGTCCCGATCAGCGGCCAGATGCCGAAAAGCGAGCGGAGCTCATCGTGGTGCCGGAGTTTAAGGTTGATGATATCTCCATTACCGAGGTGGTAAAGAAACTGGGCGAAGCTTCTGTGCTCGCAGATGCGGACAAAAAAGGCATCGATATATCCCTTCCTCCCTCGCTGCCCATCGTCAAAATAACACTCGATGTGTCGAAAAGATCGGTCGCCGACATCGCAATGCTTGTAGCTACGCTGAGCAACATGGACCTGAGCTGGACCGAAAGGCAGGCCGTGCTGAAGCTCAGTAAGTAGTCACCGTAACGCACGCAGAATAGGGCAATCCCAAATCCGAGCGCAATCCGAGTGAAGTGATCCACGGACCAAGGCAAAATCCCTTCACTTCAATCCAATTGAACTTAGGCCTCGATTTTGAGATGAGACCAAAGCGCACGGGAGGGAGCGCATTAGAATAACGCTCGACCGGAATTCCAACGCCGCTATCGCTCAAAAGCGAGAGACTAAATTCAATAGGTTATTCAGCGGTGACTCCTTAGACCAGTTCGCAGAGATAGTGGGGAGGAAAAGACGGCGTTGAATTTGAGGCGCGGAAGAGGGAGTTCTTAAATGAACTCTACAACTTCACGCACCGCGTGTTCCGGCGTTTGGCTTTTCTTTGAAAGGGATGTTCCTTTGTGCAATATCCGCTTCAGCGGCTGCCTGTATCCTTAACGCTTCTCACTTCCTTTCGTTTCCTGCCTGCTGCGGCCGTGAAGTGAAATAAGGATTGGCTGAGGAGTCTGGCGATTGATACGGGTATCACTTTTATTCCAGACGTCTCCATATATCTGAACTTCGTAATAGCCGGGTACATCAAAATTGATGTCGGCAATCTTGAAGGTTCCGTCGTTTCCTGTAATGGCAGCTACAGAGGTAAAGGAGCTCTCTTCCGTGGGATGATAGATAAGAAGGACCTGCTGATAGCGAACAGGCTTGTTTTCTTCATCGACAAACCG
>JBGGNE010000461.1:0-6831 GCA_041287705.1 Methylacidiphilales bacterium
CTGGAGGGCGTACGGGCGCGGGGCATGGCGGATGTTGTGGAGAAAGTAAGGAGAAAAGGAAAGCAGGATGCGTGGAAATCAGATTAGTCGCAAGCGACCAAAAGCGGAAAGCCGTTGGGCCAGCCGTGAAGGGTTATCTTAACAACGGAGTAGACAAAAGGAAAGCATGGAGGTGACAGGTAGGCCTGACGAAAGCGGAATCGGTGGTCGCGGCATGGCGAGCATTGCGGTTAGGAATGAAATGAAACTCTCCTGACCCAACGCAATGGTCGCCACGCCGTGACCACCGCAAGGTGTATGCGGACACCTCAGCTTCCCCATACAGGGTCCAGCGTCACGCTGGCTGGCTGGCTGGTTACTTCAGGGTGGCCTGGATTTTATCGAAGATACCGCCGTCATTGAAGTGCTCGGGCTGTGCTTTGGCCCAGCCGCCGAACACGTCGTCTATGGTTACGAGGCGCACTTCCTTAAAGTAGGGGTACTTGGCGGCGATTTCCTTGTTGCGGGGGCGATAATAATTCTTCGCGGCAATTTCCTGGCCAACGGGGCTGTAGAGATATTCCAGATAAGCCTGGGCTACCTTCTTCGTTCCGCGCGTATCTACTACCTTGTCGACCACGGCCACGGGGGGCTCGGCCAGAATGCTCAGGCTGGGCGTTACCACTTCATATTCACCGGGGAATTCCTTCAGCGACAGATAAGCCTCGTTTTCCCAGGCCAGCAGCACGTCGCCCACACCCTTCTTGGTGAAGGTAATGGTGGATCCACGAGCGCCGGTATCCAGTACTTCCACGTTCTTGTACAGTGCGGTGACAAAGGCGAGCGTCCTGGCCTGATCTTTGCCGAACTTCTCCAAGGCATATGCCCAGGCGGCTAGGTGATTCCAGCGGGCGCCGCCGGAGGTCTTCGGGTTAGGAGTAATGACGGAGATGCCGGGCTTTACGATATCATCCCAGTCCTTGATAC
This sequence comes from Methylacidiphilales bacterium, assembly GCA_041287705.1. Classification (GTDB taxonomy): domain Bacteria; phylum Verrucomicrobiota; class Verrucomicrobiia; order Methylacidiphilales; family UBA1321; genus LW23. The sequence continues at coordinate 967 of JBGGNE010000461.1, forward strand.
CCTTGGGATTGCCCTTGCGTACCAGGAACACGATGGTGGAGGTATAAGGCGAGGCGTTTTCCGGCAGGCGCTTCTGCCAGTCAGCGGCCAGGAGCTGTCCCTTCTCGGCAATCACGTCGATGTCGCCGGCCAGAGCCAGGGTGACCACGTCGGCGGCCAGACCGTCGATGACGGCGCGCGCCTGTTTGCCGGAGCCGCCGTGCGACTGCTTGACGGTCACATCATCGCCCGTCTTGGCTTTGTATTCTTTAACGAAGGCTTCATTAAATTCCTTATAGAACTCACGCGTCGGATCGTAGGAGACATTCAGGATTTCGACTTCACCTGCAATGGCCTGGGAAGCCAGCAGTGTTACGGCCACGGCGGCAGCGGCCGAAGCGGATTTGAGGCGGGAGAGCCAGTTGGATTTCATGGTAGTGGTCGTGATGTGTGTCGGGGGACGGGTTTGGTTATCTGGAAAGGGTCCAATCGATCGCGCGATTTTAAAAACGCTAAAAGTCGATAGGCTTTATGGATAATTGAATGAGCTTTCCTTGTCAACAAATTCTATAGATTTTCAGAGGCTGCCTCAAATGGCACCAAATCGACTGCGGCAATGTCTCCGGAGACTTCTAAGCCACTATATCATGAATTCACATGAAGCGCTCTTCAGAAAAAGCGTGAAAACAAGCCTGAAGCAGAGTTCGCTGGAAGCCCTGACTGCGGAACTATTCCCAGCTAATGGGGACGTGATCTACGGCTTCGCGCCGTCCTTCAGAATACGCGCTTCATCCAGAATGATGGCGGTAAACTTGCTGTCTGCTGTAATGGCCTGCTTTGACTCGGAAAATTCTATCCTGAGGCTCTCGCCGCCTTTGATGGAGCCGAGCGGAAAGGTTGCCTTCACCTCAGCGCCGGCGCCTGCAATCTTCTGCGTGGCAATCGCGCGGCCGTCCAGCGTAATGGTCATTTCCTGTTCGCCGGGGCTCTGACTATAGGCGCGGATATAGAAGGCCGCGTTGTCCACTGGCTCGTTGGTCAGCCGGAACTCGATGACTTTGCCGGAGCCGAAGAGATGCGGTGAGTTTTGCTGATACTCGACGCCGGTGACGCTGCTCCAGCCGCTAAAGTAGTGCATGGGCACCCGGGTCTCATTGCGATAGACGCGGATCAGCGGGCCGTTGAGCGAGGGAACGCCACCGAGGTATTTGGCCTGCGGGGAAGCGTCGAGATACTTGATCAGTTCCGCGGCATGCTGGTTGGTGGGAAACCAGCTGTAGATGTTCTGCGAATACGGTTCCGCGACCACCGTGTAGTCGTTCTGGGCGGACAGCGTCTTCACGGTATCCAGGGAATCGCTCGTATCAAAGCCGCTGAACTCGTAAGGCAGGCCGATTCTGGAGCTGATCCACTCATACGTGCTGCGGTTGAGAAAAGTACCGGTGGAGGCGAAGCGTACGGTGCGTTTGCCGGCTTCCATGGGGCTGTCCTGGCTGATGATGCTGAGAACCTGGCGATTGATCTCCTTCTGGCGCCGGCTGTTCATGGCGTAGAAATCTTTCTCCAGGCTGCGGCTGAAGTTGATGAAGAAGAATGACGCGGCAATGAGCACCGAAAGCACTATGGAGCCCCCGATGCGCAGACGTTTGTCCCGGATCAGATTCACGAAATACAGCGCCAGCATCGGGGCCAGGAAAACGTAGACGATCACCAGCACGCCTATCCATTGCGATTTCACCGCGGCTTTAGTCAGCACCGCATAAATGCCCAGATACATTACAAACCAGGCTGCGCATGCGAACCGAACCGGTCGTGGCATTAACCAGAGACCGACGACGAGCGCGGCAACAAGCCCTGTGTAGGAGATTGCAAGGTGCGTGTTAAGGTAGGTGGCTCCGGGGCCGTAAATGTAATAGGACAGCCGTTCTGCCAGCGTACCCTGTACGTACCAGATGGAATCCTTCTTCATTGCCACTTCGTAGAAGTAGGACACCATCTGGGAGCCGTAGGTCAGGAGCTGCGGCAGAGCAATGAGCAGAGCGCTGAACACATACAGGGCCACGATTTTAGTTACATCCCGGTAGCGCGCCTCCTTATCCAGAATAGTGAGACGCAGCATCAGTCCCCCGGCCAGCGTACCGGCGGCGATGACGCCGATGAGCGGAAAGATGGTGCATTTGACCAGGAAACTGAGCCCGATGAGGAGGCCCGCCACCAGGAAATCGCGTTTGCGCGGGTAGCTGTTATTGACGAAAAAGAGGTACGTCGGCGCGGCGCAAAGCAGGATGCCCGCATAGTAATCCGGCCGAAACTCCACCACACACGCCAGCGCCAGCGGGCTGGAAAGCACGTAGATGCCGGTGGCCGCCTGGGTCCACCACGCGCAATCCCGTACCAGCCACAGCGCCAGCCCCATCAGCGACATCACGACGATGAGATCCAGCGCCATCGGCGCCCAGTCCTGCGGCCCAAATATGACGAAGCTGACTGCGGCAGCGAACGGATTAAAAACCGCCTTGGGCTTTGTCTCGACGTAAGTTTTGATGACTCCAGGCGCACCGTCGCGCATCCAGGAGCTGTAGAGCGTGTAGCCGCTGGTGTAGTACGCCACGTCATCCCACACGGGATCATGCTGCAGCTTGCCGATCGTGGACACGCTGCTGATACACGCCACCGTGAAGGGGATGGTAAGCAGCATGAAAATCCACCACACCAGGGTGGATTTCCGGTCCGATTTCCGGTCCGTAGAGGGCGTGTTCGAAGGAGAAGACATGGCGCAGTAGTTAGGGGGCCGGGGACAGCGCGCCATGATGTGGCAGGTGACACCAATGGCAAGTATGTACTGCGGCAATTCCCGAAAAAAGCGCTTCTTTCGCCACTACTTCCGCAACAGGCGCAGTGAATTTGCCACGACACAGACATCCGACAGACCCATGGCCAGCGCGCAGATGATGGGCGACATCAGGCCAAACGCTGCCAGAGGGATGGCGATGGCGTTGTAGATGAAGGCCCAGAAGAGATTCTGCTGGATGACCTTGAGAGTTTCGTCGGCAAGGCGCAGCGCCTCGGGGACCTTGGCCACGCTGGCGTTAACCAGCACAATATCCGCGGATTCCTTCGCCACATCGGACGCGCCAGTAACCGCGATGCCCAGGTTAGCCTGAGCCAGCGCAGGGCCGTCATTAATGCCGTCGCCAATAAAGGCCACGCGATGTCCCTGAGACTGCAGCAGTGTCACGAATTTGGCTTTGCCATCTGGCTTGGTTTCGGCGAAGACACGTTCGGCGCTCAGGCCGGCCTCTTCGGCCAGACGCAGGCAGTTTTCCTTGCTGTCGCCAGAGATGAGCCAGAGCGCTTTGCCACGCTTTTCCAGCTCATGCACCACTTCGCTGACCGCGTTTGCGGCGCGGGTGCGATAGGGAAACGACATGACAAGCTGATCTTCATCCGCCACGCCGAGCTCGCTGGCGGTCGCGGGGCCTTCTGCTTCTCGCGGAGCCAGATCCACACCGCAACTGCGCAGCCACGGCAGAGAACCCAGGCGCACCACACGGCCATCCCAGGTGGCGCTGACTCCCGCGCCGGGTTCTTCCTTCCAGTTTTCCAGATCCACACGAGCCGGTGCCTGGGCCTGCAGCAGACGGCAAACCGCCTCGCTCATCGGGTGATGACTCGGCGAAGCCAGGCCGTGCGCCAGCGAGACAGCCTCAAGCTGCTCCTCCACGTAATAGGTGGGCGGCTCCAGCTGCGGCTCACGATCCGTAAGCGTGCCGGTTTTGTCAAAAAGAACGGTATTGATGGAGCCGGCTTTTTCGATGGCCTGACCGTCGCGTATCAGGATACCGCGGCGCGCGGCGGCATTAATGCCCGCCATGAGCGCCATCGGCGTCGCCAGGCCCATGGCGCAGGGGCACGCCACAATAAGCACGGCAATGGCGCGCATGATGCCGACTACCCAGCCACCCTGCACAAAGAAGCCGCATACCAGCAGCGTGAGTACGGCAACGCCGAGCACCGCAGGCACAAACCAGCTGCTGACGCGATCCGCCATGCGCTCGATATTGGCGCGGCTGTGCTGGGCGCGGCGTACCATGGCCGCTATCCGGGCAATGGCCGTCGCTTCGCCCACGGCGTTGACTTTCACCCGCAGGGCTCCGTACTGATTAATGGTGCCGCCGAATACAGGCGAGCCGGTCTTCTTGGCAACGGCCACGCTTTCGCCGGTCAGCATCTGCTCGTCCACGGTGCTTTCGCCATGAATCACTTCGCCATCCACCGGCACGGCATCGCCCGGCTTCACAATCACGTTATCGCCCAGACCCAGCGTGGCAACGGGCACCACTTCTTCGCCGCCATCGGGGCGCAGCCGGCGTGCGGTATGCGGAGTAAGCCGCAACAGCAGGGCCAGGGACTGCGAGGCACGGCTGCTCAGCACTTCCTCCACCCAGTGGCCCAGGCTGACGAAAGTGAGGATCGCCACCGTCTCCATAAAGTAGAGGTGAGCCACCCGGTCGGGGTAAATCATGCCGTACACGCTGAGGCCAAACGCCGCCGTGGAGCCGATCGAAACCAGCGTATCCATGGTGGCGCGACCAACACGGATCTGCCTCCACGCCCCCATGTAAAATTTGCTGCCGCCGATCACCAGCATTTCCACTGAAAGCACCAGCGACACCCACTTAAACCACGAATGGTGGTGCCACGACATCGCCCACTCCCCCAGCATAAGGAAGAGCATGGCCGGCACGCCAAACGCCACACTGTAAAACCAGTTGGAGCCCAGCCAGGAGCGCTGGCCGTACATGGAAGAGGAAGGCGCCGAAACAGAGCCGTTCGTGGAAAGCGCCGCGTCATCCCCGCCGTCGGAATCGGAATCGCCGCCGCAGCAGCCACCACGGCGCGGAGATGTCGAACCAGAGGCGTCTTCTTTACGCTTGGTGCTCGCCTTGTCCTTGCTCTTTTCCTTGTTGGTCAGCGCTTTGTCGACAGTTGCCGGACGTCCGGGCACGGGAGACGTGGAGGGAATCCGCGCGGAAGGATCCACAGGCTCGGCTATATCATCGGGAAAGATTGGGATCGGCATTTCTGCCGTAGGAATCCGCTCCGGGCGCGTGCTCGCAGGAGCCACTGCGGCTGGCATATCCGTGGCATAGCCGTCTTCATCCTCACCAAAGGAGTCATCGCGGATCATGCGCGGCAGCGGCGTAGTGCCCGTGCGAATCGCAGGCCTGGATGAGGGAGATGCGCTGGCTGAAGGAGCTGCGGTCTGTGCCTTGGGTGAAGGATTGGCAACCCCGAATACAGGGGGAGCAGCAGCAGCCAGAGCCGAAGCGGCGGCAGGAGCAGGAGCAGCGAGTCCGAAACCCGGCGTGGAAGCTGGGCGGGCGCCGGGACCCGGACCAAAGGAGCGCGGCTCAATGCCACCACCATTTGCCGGCGCGGTGCTGGGCGGGCGCGCCGCGGGGGTGGGAGCAGGAAAACGTCGCGCTGAGTCGCGGGGCGCGGGCACAAGGTCCATACGCGCCATCTCCGGCATGGGAGCCGAGGTGCCGCCATCCTGAGCGTTGGCACCCGAAAGTGTGGGCATGTGTCCGGTAGATCCACCGGCGCGCACCGGTCCCACGCTGCTGGGGCGGCTTCCGCCCGTACCGGGCCAGTGACGAGGCGCCTGAGGAGTAGGGCGAGGCACCCGGATTCCGTGCGAGGGTAGAATCGAAACGGCATAGCCCGCACTGCGCACGGCTTCCTCCAGCGCGGCGGTATTCGGGCGGCGACCATCGCTCCAGCCCACCACGGCGCGGCCGGCGCTTACATCCACCTCAACTTCTTCCACTCCTGCTACATCACTCAGCGCGTTCTGCACGGACCGGGCGCAGCCCTGGCAGG
>JBGGNE010000462.1:0-13692 GCA_041287705.1 Methylacidiphilales bacterium
AAGTTGCGCAGGTTATTTTCCGGAGACTCCTAAGTGAAGATTCCAGCAGACTCTGGTCGTAAGACCCGGAAGCACCTCCAAATTTTACAATTCCTCGTGGTATGCTAGGACTTCTTGCAGAGTAAGGAATCGCGGCTCAGCCATAGCAACCTATTTAGCCAATTCTGCCAGTGCCCTGGAATACTTCTCTATTACCCACTTCCCTGCCGCTTCAGCTTCATCGGGAGAAGCATGCTGTATAGTTCGCTTATCAGCAGGAAGTTTGAATTCACAAGAAATTCCCACTGGCTTCAAACTACCTTTTTCCGATGTTGCGATTACTTTTTGCGTTGTCGGGATCGTTTCCATATTTCGTCGCTCCTTAAAATAGGCTGTCATGGCCAATAGAAATCTCAAGCGTGCAATCCGAATTATGGATTCGTTGTCCATGTCTTGGCAAGGGTGTCTGTGTATTGGAGTGTCGCATAAATTAGGTGGGTTATCAATTTTATTGGTCTGCGGTACGGAGATTCTCCTGAAATCCCGGTCTTGATATTCTGGCGTGAGACATGTATGATCCATTGAAGCGCATGTGATTATGACGAACGTTACGCCCACTGCAGATTCCTCGCTGGCAACTGCTTCTGCCGATGCCCCGACCGTGGCGGTTCCCGTGTCGACGCGCCCTGCCGTGCCTGCAGCGGAGCTGGAAAAGCGCTGGCGTCTTATTCTGGGTGGCGAATCGCAGAGCGCGTTTGAGTGTGCGCTGACGACCGAGCAGCAGGCGATGGATGCTGCGCTGGAGGCTCTGTATGGCAGCAGCGGCATTAATGATGACGAGGAGGATGGTGGGCAAGGAGGGCGGTCGCGCAAACGCAGCGGCGGTCTGGGAGCTTCCTCACCACGGGCTGCGCGCTGGCTTGGCGATATCCGTACGTACTTTCCCAGCAGCGTCGTGCAGGTGATGCAGAAAGACGCCGTGGAGCGCCTGGGGTTGCGCCGCATGTTGCTGGAGCCCGAGATGTTGCAGGCGGTGACGCCCGACGTGCATCTGGTTTCTACACTGGTTTCGCTGGGCGGCTCCATTCCGGAGAAGACGAAGGCGACCGCCCGTGCCGTGGTGCGCAAGGTTGTCGAGGAGATTGAGCGCAAGCTGTCGAATCCCATGCGCCAGGCCATTACGGGCGCGCTCAGCCGGTCCGTGCGCAACAATCGCCCGCGCCACGCGGAAATCGACTGGCCGCGCACGATCCGCGCCAACATGAAGCACTATCAGGTCGAGTACAAAACGATTGTGCCGGAGCGCCGTATTGGTTTCGGCCGCAAAAGCTCGGCGCTGAAGGACATCATTCTGTGCGTCGATCAGAGCGGAAGTATGGCCACCTCCGTGGTGTATTCCAGCATTCTGGCGGCGGTTATGGCTACCATTCGTGCGGTACGCACTTCGCTGGTGGTGTTTGATACAGCGGTGGTTGATCTTACCGACGAGTTGAAGGATCCCGTGGATGTCATTTTTGGCACGCAGCTCGGCGGCGGCACGGATATCAACCGCGCGCTGGCCTACTGCGAAAGCCTCGTCCGCACTCCCGGCGACACCATTCTTATTCTTATCAGCGATCTCATCGAAGGCGGCAACCAGGAGCAGATGCTGAGCCGCGCTGCCGCCATGGTGCAGTCCGGCGTCACGATGATCGCCCTGCTGGCCCTTAGCGACGACGGCGCGCCCTGCTTTGACAAAAAGGCCGCCTCCATCCTGGCCACGCTCGGCGTCCCCAGTTTTGCCTGCACTCCCGACAAATTCCCTGACCTGATGGCCGCTGCACTACGTAAAGATGACGTGATGCAATGGGCTGCCAAAGAGGGGATCGTGACGGCGCGCGCCGGATGAACATATTGGCGCGTGCGCTGGCGTAAAGCGCGCAGACTGAGGTGCGTGCTCGCCGGCGAGATGGCGCCGCAACCTCAATCTTCAGCTTTACGTACTTATGAGCAATTCAGTCTCTTCCTCTGATGGAGTCAGTCCCGACCCTGATTTACCAACTTCGGTGTCAGGTGACAGCAATCATAATTCTGCGGGGAACATTCCCGCCACGCCGAAAGGAAAGCCGCTTGGCGGCAGCGCGTATGGATCCATTCCGCATTTGCCGGGATCGCGGCGCGGCCCCGGTGACAGGGGACTTTCAGAGTCTCAGGCGAACATTCTGACCCTTAAAGCGCGCGATCGGCATGATGTAATTATTGTGCAGGAGAAGCTGGATGGCAGTTGCTGTTCGGTCGCGCGGTTGGCCGACGGTGAAATCGTGCCGCTCACCCGTCGCGGTTTTGTGGCGGATACCAGCCCTTTTCAACAGCATCATGCCTGGCATCGATGGGTGCTGCGCCATGCTGCCCGGTTTGAGGCGCTGCTGAAGCCCGGCGAACGCTGCGTGGGCGAGTGGCTGATGGAAGCGCATGGTACCCGCTATAATTTGCCGCACGAACCCTTCGTGATTTTCGACATTATTGCGAACAACAAGCGCCTTACCGTGGAGGAAGTCACGAGGCGGACTCAGGCCCCTGAATGCAGTTTCACCATGCCGCGTCTGATTCACGCGGGCGGCCCCTTGAGCATTGAGGCTGTGCTAAGCGTGCTGGAGCCCAGCGGTCACGGCGCGCTGGATCCCGTGGAAGGCGCGGTGTGGCGTGCCGAGCGACGGGGCGTGGTCGACTTTCTGGGCAAGTATGTGATCGCCTCTAAGGAGGATGGCAAATATTTGTCGGAGTTCAGCGGCAATCCTTCCATCTACAACTGGCAGGAGGCGGTGGATCCTGCCGTACCTGAAACTCCCGGGCAATAAAGTAACCGCACCCGACTTATTGGTAGTAGTGCCGAGGGTATTTATGGATACATTGTCCACACCAATGAAAACGGCCCTCGTCATCTTCTGCCTTCTGGATCCTCAGCCGGGTGCGGTTGAAACGGTGAAGGCGGATCTGGAAAACTTTGGTGGCAGAGATTCGACCGTGGTTTTGCCACCCGACCAGCAACAGACATTACAGAAAGCAATCACAGACCTGGAAAGCTACGCATTGTTTTCTGTAAAGGATGATGTGACTAAGGAAATGGTGGCAAGTTATGTAGAGGAAATCCTGAAACAGAGGCAGAGTTCATACGGCGGAACGGCGCTAAGCAATATACATATTCTTGCCGAGCCCGACGCTGTAAATGTATTGGCTCAGTCCGCATTACGCGGGGAGTGTCAGCTTGGAAATTTGTAGTATTTTATAGCTATAATAGAGACGCAAGAGGCTTGATCGCCTACAGATTCAGGTGTGATCAGACGGGTATTGTTGGCACGGTTCGCATTTTTCGCTTGCCGTTGTCTCGATTCCGCCTCTCTTATGTGTACTTTTCCCGACGATAATGAAAGGCGCTTTTTTACTCCCCAGACACTGCTACAACATCATTTATGGCGAGAAGGAGCGCGCCGATATCTGCAGTTTGCTGGACATGAGCGCGGGCCATGTGGATCCGGATGATTTTGATGCTCAGAAGCATCGCCTGCAGGATGTGGAGATCGTGTTCTCGGGCTGGGGATCGCCTAAGCTGACAGCGGAAAACCTGGCGCTGATGCCGAAACTGAAGGCCTATCTGTATGGCGCGGGTACACTGCGCTACATCGTTACGGATGCTTTTTGGGAGCGCAACATCCCCATTTGCAGCGCTTACGCGGCCAATGCCGTGCCCGTTACGGAGTTCTCGCTGTCACAGATTCTGTATTGCCTGAAGCAGGGCTGGCAGCATGCTATTTCCACGCGCGCCAATCGTAAGTATAACCGCAGTAGCAGCGTGCCGGGAGCATTTGGCACTACCGTGGGGCTTGTATCCATGGGAATGATAGGCCGTATGGTGACGGCCCGGCTGAAGACGTTTGATGTCAATGTGATCGCCTACGATCCGTTTCTGACGCCGGAGATGGCGCAGGAGCTGGGAGTGGAGTCCGTATCGCTGGAGGAAGTGTTTGAGCGCTCCCACGTGGTATCCCTGCACGCGCCGTGGCTGCCGGAGACGGAGAAGATGATCCGCGGTCACCACATCCGCTCCATGAAGCCGAGTTCCTCGCTGATCAACACGGCGCGCGGCGCGGTTATCGACGAGACCGAGCTGGTGGAAGCACTGCGCGAACGCACGGACGTGGTTGCCGTGCTGGACGTGGTGTGGCCGGAGCCGCCTCCGGCGGATTCGCCGCTGTTTGATCTGCCGAACATCGTGCTGACGCCGCATATCGCCGGCAGCATGAACCAGGAGTGCAACCGTATGGGCCGCCTGATGTTCGAGGAAGCGGAGCGCTTCGTGAACGGCGATCCGCTGCGATGGTCGATCTCGCGCGAGCGCTCGGCCACCATGGCCTAAGGGCGAAAGCGTGGTATTCTGACAAAAACTCCCGCCTTTATAATGACGATGCTCGAATACGATGAAAGTACTTTAAAGGTGGGACTGGAAAAGTTGTCGCCCGAGCGACGTATGCTGTTCGCCTCCCTTGCGGCTACGCGCGTTGCGCCGGCCTATTCGATATTTCACTCCCAGTCCGGTCAGGGAGATGAGAGTGCATATTTTGAAGCGCTTCAGTTTTTGTGGTCGCAATTGCTGATCGAGACAGTTGAAGAGGAAAAAGTGGAAGCTTATGTACAAAAGGTATTCTCCTTAATCCCGGCACAGGGAGATACATGGGTAACGTGGAGTGCCCAGGCGGAAGATGCCACTACAGCCCTTGTATACGCATTAGGATGTCTTAAAACAGCCAGTGTCCGGGAAGCTGCGTGGGCCGCGCGGCGCTCCTACAATACGGTGGATAATATCGTTGTGGATGATCCTTCCGTGCAAATCGGCGGCGCCCATGAGAAGCAGATTCTGTCGTCGCCGCTGATTCAGGCGGAGCTTCAGCAGCAGGTTCATGATCTGCAGATGGCGGAAACGGCAGAATTGACGGATGAGTCTCTGAAGCAGCTGTACGGAGGTGCCATTCAGTGGGGCACGGTCTTTTATGCCAAGGTTTTGCAGGAAAGGCAGTAGCCGCGCGCTGCAGGAAGCAACCGATCTCAGGCTACCGCCACAGGCTTCAGCTTCACTTCCTGCCCTGGCTCGCGGAGAATCTGGGCGACAACGCGGTGCAGTTCACCTACTTCGTACGGTTTGGTGACGACGCCGACAAAGCCGTACTCCGTATAGCGCGACATGACGGGATCTGTCGCATAGCCGCTGGAGACAATGGCCTTGATGTTGGGATCCATCTGGCGCAGGCGGGTGATAACTTCCCGACCGCCAATGCCGCCCGGGATGGTCAGATCCATGATGACGATATCGAACGGCTTCCCTTCGCGCAGACCGATTTCGTAGAGGCGGATGGCGGCTTCGCCGTTTTCGGCGGTCATAACGGTATGGCCGGCATCGTGAAGCATGCGGGGAACGAGTTCTCGGATCATTTCCTCGTCGTCCAGAAGCAGAATGCGGCCAGCTTTGGTGGCGGCCTCATGGCGAACCGCATTCTCTTCACCCGGCTTCGGGGCGGGCAGACCGGAGGAGGGAAGCAGCAGCGTAAAGGTGCTTCCTTTGCCAGCTGTGGATTCCACGCTCAGCAAACCGCCATGATTCTTGACAATGGCATATGCGGTGGCAAGACCAAGGCCGCTGCCCTTTGCTTTGGTGGTAAAGTAGGGATCGAAAATCTTGGCAAGATACTGGCGGGGAATGCCGATGCCCTCATCCGCAACGCTGATACGCAGGAAATGGCGATGGCCCTCTGGCAACGGCGCAGCGCCATCCGCACTCACAGCTTCTGCGAAAGCCTGCTGTGGCGGAGAGTAAGCTGGTGCTCCATTTAGAGGGATATCCCTGGTCTCCGGGACTTCCTTTGTCCCTGCGCCGTGGTCCGGCCACGCTTCGGGTGGAAGCGTTACGTTTTCGCAGGTGACCGTGATGAAGCCGCCTTCCGGCATGGCCTGATCGGCGTTTACAATCAGGTTCTGGATGACCTGGCTGATCTGAATCGTGTCGATCTCCGCTGCCCACAGGTCTTTGGCAATGTTGACATTGCAGCGGGCGCGCGAGCCGCGCAGAAAGAAAGTAGTCGTGGTCGAAACGATCTCTGAAATGCAGGCCGTACGACGAATGGGGGCGCCACCTTTGGAGAACGTCAGGAGCTGCTGAGCCAGATCGCGAGCGCGAAGCGTGGCCTTTTCGGCGTCGGCCACACGTTCCGTGGCAGTATCGTCCGGAGGCATGGAACCGCGAGCCAGGGAAAGATTACCCAGAATGGCCGTGAGGATGTTGTTGAAGTCGTGCGCAATACCACCCGCAAGCAGGCCTACGGACTCGAGTTTGTCGGCCCTCTGTTGCTCTTCTTCCTGCTTCTTTTTTTCGGTAACGTCGCGGAAGACGAGCACTACGCCGATCGTCTTGCTGTCCTTATCCTTGATGGGCGCTGCGCTGTCGGACACGGCGCGGCGGCGGCCGTCGCGGGAGAGCAGGACGGTATGGTTGGCGAGGTCCACAATACCACCGGTCTTCAGCACGGTATCCACGGGATTGTGAGGTATGGCACCGGTCGTTTCATCCACGACATGAAAGACGGTGGAAAGAGGCTGGCCCGCGGCTTCCTGCTGGCTCCAGCCGGTCAGGTTTTCCGCCACACGATTGATCATGCGGATGCGCCCGTCAATGTCGGTCGTGATTACGCCATCACCGATGGAGCGCAGCGTTACGGCAAGACGTTCGCGTTCCGCAGCCAGAGCTTCCTCGGCTTTCAGACGCTCTGTCATGTCCACGGACACCCCTCCGACAAACTTGGCGCCCGAAGCGTCGCGGAACAAAAACTTGAAGCTGAGCCAGTCGCGGATACTGCCGTCGGAGGCGGGCTCTTTTTCTATGATTTCGATCGCTTTGCCCGTCTCCATAACTATCAAGTCATTGGCGCGGTTCTGCTTCGCGATGAATTCCGGGAAGACCTCCAGATCCGTGAAGCCGACAATGCGCGAGAAGGGGATGCCGACCTGCTGTTCATGAGGCTCGCTGATGTACACGTAGCGCCCTCCTTCGTCTTTCATAAAGGCGACGGTGGGGCTGTTGTTCATGAAGCCGAGGAAACGGCTTTCGCTTTCCTGCACCAGGGCATGTGCCTTCAGCAGGTTCTGCAAGTGCTTGCTCTGCGCGGATATACCGACCCAGCTGGCGAAGCAGAGCAGTCCTACGGCGGCGCTGCTGAGGGCCAGCACCGCTCCAAACCAGTAGGAACGATACTGCGTGGCCTGCCGCCGGCTGGTTTCATACTCACGAAAAGCTTCGCTCTTGAAATCCTCCAGATCGCGCGAAATACTCTCCATGATCACCCGACCAGAACCGCGCTGCACCAGGGTTCGCACGTCTTCGCCGGAGCGCTTTGCCTCTATTTCGGGAATAGCGGCCTCGTTCTGCCAGCGCGTTACACCTTCACGAATGCGGGAAAGGCGCTCGACCTGCCGAGGATTATGAGCGGTCAGCACAAGTAAATGGCCCGTAACGACATCCAGGCGGGAAACGGCCTGGCGGTAAGGCTCCAGAAATTCTTCCTGACCACTAATAAGAAAGCCGCGCGCGCCGCTTTCCAGATCCACCAGAAGGCGCTCGAGCTGCGGGGTAAAGGCGAGTGTCTGCAGAGACTGGCGGGCGTTCTGGGCATCCGTGTTCTGCTTGGCCAGAAAGGCCTGCTCCTCGTGCAGAATTTCTTCGAGGAGAGTCCGGGCGTTGTCCATCAGCAGCTTGGCTTTACGGGCGCCGGCGATGTCGCTTTCTTTGACCTGCGGTGCTTCGCCGGGAGTGACGGGGGGCTGATGCTCAGCGTCCTGCGTTGCAGGGGACGCGGGCGCGCCCGGAGCGTTGGTGCCGGGCGGGGGCTGGGGAGGCGTATGTTGGTCCAGCCACTGCTCCAGCACTTTCTTCAGAGCTTCCACGCGGTTACTCTGCGCGGGGTTTCGGGAGACAAGTCTTTCGAGATCTGCCAGGCGTATGTTGAGGTCTGCGCGATCCTGTAGAGAGGAGCGGAGATAGTCGGAATCGCCAGTGAGAAGATAGCCGCGTTTGCCGGATTCCAGGCGCACGATATCGCTGACTGTTTCGCCTGCTGCATTGATCACCGCTATGGCGTGATCGTGCATAGTGGCTTCGCGCTGCACCCGGATGTCGTCCAGGATAATGGCACCCGTGAGGAGGATGATAAAGAAAACGCCAACGAGAGGTCCGGCCAGGATTTTGTGGCGATACCACGGATCCGTCTGGGCAAGGTGCTGCTGCGCCAGAGACTGGCTGGCGTGTCGGGTCATTGGGGGCCGCACCCTTTCGTTGAAGGGAAATATTCCATGCCCATATCGGGTCCAGCAACTGGCTGGATTAACGTGAATACCCGAATCATAGTGTCCTATATATTGGCCGGAACGGACGGGGGATAAGGCAAAAAAACGCCGGATCCCTGTGGTTTAGATTCGCCACAGAGGATGAAAAACAACAGTCAATAAATCACTATTCCAACACATTTGAACCCACGCAATAGGGCAAAACTTACCGGGTTGCGAGGAGCCGCAGGGGCATTCCAAGGGGATCTGTTCGGCATAGATATGTGGTGTTGACAATCCCAAATTAAGACGAGAAGTCAGTCAAAAAAACGTCTATTTTCGTGACAGTCCGGCGTCGGGATGTCCAGCAACCAAGCAAATACCTTGCCAGTCGAGCGGCAACTTTTATTTGTAACCGGCAAAACACCTATGCTGCGTGCTTGCCACTGAGCAGTTTTTGACCTCGCAGACCATGGTATTTGATGCGCAGCCAGGGCATGAAACAGGTCCAGACCCAGATGGCCACAAAGAACGCAATCACCATGGCGGCAGTAACATCGGAAAGATGGTGCACCCCGAAGTAAAGCCGCGACCATCCCACTATAAGCGGGGCCAGAGACACGAGAAGTCCCAAAGGCCAGCTTACAAGAATGGCAAGCGTGAAAAGCCCGGCGGACGTGGCGGCGTGACCACTGGGGAAAGAACTGTAGGCATGGCGAAATATCGCGCGTTCTTTACCATTGTAGAGCGGGTAGAAACCTGGTCCGACCTCAGACGTGGGCCGCGCGCGGCATGAGACGAGCCGGACACCATTGGTGATAGCACCGGCCAGGGTGGAGGTGATCATCATTGCAGCGATGACGCGCAGCCAGTAGCGCCATCGGCGGCCGGGCTTAATCAAGACGACGCTGCCGGCGCAAAGCGCACACAGTACCATCAGGCCCCACCAGTCGCCGTAGAAGCTGGCGGCCTCGGCCAGGTGATCGCGCTCGGAGGCTGCATCTGTATCACTATGAAAGGGGTTATTCTTGTAAAACAACGCGAAAGATTCTTCGTCCAGCTCGAACGTCACCATAACCAGCAGAGCGCCAGTCACCGCAAAGAAGAGGAGCGAGCGCCACGTGGTAAGCCAGGCAGTTGCCTTCGGTCGCCAGCGTTTGCGGTTTGTACGTGCAGAGTTACCCTGCGAAGAGGAGGTGACGGAAGCGGGAACGGAGGAGGACGACGCCACCGGCTGGGAGGATGTGGGGGAAAGTGACATGGAAAGTTGAGGCAGCGACATCCCGCCCTTGCGGACACGCAGCACCCACGTTAGCAGCCCGCCCGGATAAATCAACCAGCCACAGGCGCGCCGTTGAAAGGGTGGCGATGGATCCAAACGTTTAACTCGTTCCCGTCCTGTTTTCTCTTTGTCTATGAGCTTTCGCTGGGAGCGCGCAGCCTCTATAGTACGCACCCGTGGCCACGTTCGAACGCTCCATCATTATCCGCACTCCGCTGAAGCTGGTGTATGATTTCTTTTTCTACACACCGAATACGCGGATGCTGATGCCGTTCCCCTTTACCATGGTGGATATCACCATGCCGCATGTGCCGGAGGTGGGGGAGCGGTTAACCATGGACATGCGAGCCTGGGCGCTGCGACAGCGCTGGGTGCTGGCGTGGAAAGAACTTCGCGAGCCATCCGCATCTCCGTTGCCGCCGCATCCGGTCCTGCCCGAAGCGGGGACTGCCATCGCAGCCGTAATGGGTGGGAAGCAGGATGACGGCATGTTGCGCGCCCGCATTATCCTGCAGGCAGAATACAGCCCCTTCCTTTTCTACGTCCACACGCTGACGCTTCGCGAAGCAGCGGAAAATGGCCCGACGGAACTGCACGAGCGCGTGGATTACGAGCAGCGCAGCGGCATCGGCTCCTGGCTGGTCAGCAAGATGGTGCTTGGCGAATTTGACCGGCTCTATACCTTCCGACAGGGTCGCGCCCGCCGCATTCTGGAGCGCGCGCATCGGCCGCTTAATTTTACGAAGCAGGATGAGGAGAATCAGGCTAAGCTGAACGCCGTGCAGATTGCTTCGGTAAATGAAGTGCGCTTTGGAGAGGGCGGCTCAGATGGTTCAGGTGATGAATCCCGCCCGTCGGTTGATTCCACCAGGCAGCAGTAAATATACCGTAGAACCCCATTTCTTGGATACACCGCAGCAATCATCAGCTTCTCCTGCACAGGCATTGCAGGCGCGATTCTGGTTCAGGCTTATTCGCGTGGCGTGTGCCGCGGTGGTTGTGCTGGCGATCGCAGTTAGTGTTGGGATGTGGATGTTTACCGCGCGGAATTACGTCATATGGGCGGATGAGGCACTGGACATCGCCTGGAGCCCCGATGGAAATCACGTGGCGGCAGCCTGCAAGACGGGGATGATCCATGTGGTGGAGATCGAGCCGGGCAGTCGTTTCATTAAATCGTCGCGTCTCATCCAGCCGTTGGAAATGAGTGGCAACCAGGGACCTTTCATGTTGTCCGGCATTCAGTGGAGCCCCAACGGAAAGTTGCTGGCCAACCAGCGGAACCACAACATTACGGTGGTGGACGCCCAGTCGGGACGGCATAAACATCTTCTTGTGCATCCTGACGATCAGGCGACATTCATTATGCTGTGGAGCCCGGACAGCAAATTCCTGGCGGTTTCAGGTCTGGGCGATACCCGTATCTGGAGCATGGATAGCGGCAAAGAGTTGCGATATCTGGAGCATCCCATGGACGCTTATGAAACTGCTCTGGAATTTTGCTGGAGCCATGGGAAAAATGCCGAAGGGATGTACGAATCCGGATGGCGTCCCGACTGTCACTGGACAGGAGTAAGACTGACGACAATGAAACGTGACATTGAGGGTTTGGTGACAACTTGGAATCCGGACGGCAGTCTGTTGGCCATACTCGGGGCCAGTTCGGAAGGGCCCTCTGATCTGATGGAAGGAACCATTTGGTCGCTTGATCCAAACAGAATCAAGGCTACCCTGCAGGTGCCCGCTTCCTTTGAGGGGCCGGCCTATACCCGCTTTTCAACTCATTCAGTTCAGTGGAGCGCGGATAGCCGGTCAGCGGCTGCATGCTTCTCTCTTCAGGAGGCTGGCTCTTCTTCAATAGCTCGGGTGTGGTGGGACGTGGCGCGGAGTAAAATGACCGTACAGGATCGGCTGCAATCTGTGCCTGAAGAATACAGAGCGCCTTTTTTCGACTACAAGCTTTACACCGATGGTTCTCATCACCGTTTCAGCCCTGACCTGGAGCGAAGCGCATTGGTGCAGAATTTCTTTATTGGCCCTGTATCGCAGCCTGACAGCGATGGCCTCACGCAGTTCTGGAAGTGGTGCATCCTGCGCGTCTTTACAAAGCCGAAACCAGCTCCCTGATTTCTGGGAGACGCCGCAGGTGCGCAGTCCTGCGGCCAACGCTACAGCACCACGGGCAATCCCTTTTCCGCGCTGGCATAGATAGCATCCGTAATGCGGCTGATGATCAGCGCCTGCTCCAGCGTGGTTTTGGGCGGACGATTCTCCAGGATGGCGGAGGCGAAGTCCAGGATGGGGCCGCTCTGGATGTCTTCCAGGCTGCCGCCGTCTTTTACCATCACCTGGGTGCGGCGCGAGCCGTCGGCCAGGATTTCTTCCAGGATGAGATCCGGGTTATGACTGCCGGGGTTCATTTCCATGCGCAGGCTGGCCATTTCGCCGGAGATCTCCCACGTGGAGATTTTGCCGCTGCTGTTCATCTCCGCGCGCTCAAGAGTGAGGCTGATGCCGTCCTGAAAGGTGACGAAGGCCGCAACGTGCGTTTCCGCATCGGCACCGGCGGGGAGTCGCTTGGCGAAGGGGGCGGGCGCCCCATAGGTCTGGGCCAGCACGGCGCGTGGCACGAGCGTCCAGGCATTGATGCCCATCAGGAAATCCAGATCGCAGCAGCCCCAGTTGGCCAGAATGCCGCCGCCATTGAGCTTGCGGCTGAGCCGCCACACGGGGTCTGGATCCAGCGAAGGCCGCGTGGCCGGCCAGATGGCGGTAACTCGCATGCGCCGCAGTTGGCCCAGCTTGCCGCTGGCAACAATTTCGCCCGCCACGGTGGCCTGACGCAGGAAGCGGTTGCGGCTGGTGCAGCAAGCGCCCACCAGGCGACCACGCGCGGCGATGAGTTTGCGCACTTCATCCGCATTCAGGGCCACGGGCTTCTCTGTCAGCACGTGCTTGCCGGCCTTGAACGCCTTAAGCCCTGGGCCGGTGCGAAGGTACGTGGGCAGCGCCAGCACGACAGCCTGGACTTCGGGATCATCCAGCAGTTCGTCGTCGTTAAAGTAGCACTTGCGTACCTTATAGGTGTTGGCCAGCAGCCGCGCCGGGTCCTGCCGAATATCGGATACCGCCACCAGATTGATGTTTGGTGACCGCGCCGCCGCCCGCGCATGCAGGTGCGCCGTTGCTCCACAGCCGATAATCCCGATATTCACTTTGGCCATGAGCTAACGTGCTTAGCGGGGAATGCACGGCAGGGCAAGCCAAGGTACTGGACAGCAGCCGGGAATCGATCTATTTACTTTATCTGCTGAACAAAATTCAGTCCCGAATCGTCTTATTAACATCATGAAGAAATGCATTGCGGCCCTTCTGGGCTGCCTGATCGTGGCAGTTGCTTCCGTTTCCTCCATTTCCACTGCCAGCGCGCAGGATGGATCTATCACTTCCTACCGCGCCTATATCGGAGATGCCGACCGCCGCTCGACGGACGGCCAGCATCTGCACAGCACCAAGGATATCCTGCAGCAGGATCGCGCCAACTTTCACCGCTATGGTATCCGGCAGCGTGGCGACACGGGCGACAACCTCTTTGAAAGCCCTCGCGCTCGCCAGATGTTCCAGCGCGTACCCATTCGCGTAGGCCGCCAGCTCGCAGAAGCTATCCATGATGGCGACGTGCTCGTTACCGTTACGGTCTATCGTGATGTCATCATCGTTGAGGGCGCCCGCCGCCGTGGCGATCGCGATAATCATGATCACGACCATAATCATGGCGAACCGCGCCGCTAGTCTGCGCTGTCTCTGATAGAAAGCTTGTTAGACCATTTCCAGCTCCACGCTATGGACAATTAACGCTGGGAAATGGTCTTACATGAACGGGCTGACAAAAACCGGACCAAAGGTGGTCCGGTTTTTTATGAAGATTCAAGCGGCTGCATGCGGCCATGGAAAGGATATTGGGTCGGTATGGATTGTGAGCAGGCGTGTAACCGCAGGAAACCGCGAAGTGATAACGTGTGAAAAAGAACGTGATTTTTTGGAACGCCTCTATTACCGTTTTGGATATGCGAAATGTACTCGTAGCG
>JBGGNE010000463.1:0-3650 GCA_041287705.1 Methylacidiphilales bacterium
CGCCGCTATGGCCTCCGTTGTCATGCCCGGGATGGCGGTCATATCAGCAAAAGCCAGACCGCCTTTATCACGAACCATCTCGGGCGATGCGCCAGGGGGATAGCCGGCGGCGTTGGCATCCAGCAGACCGCCTTCGTCATAAATAGTATAGGCGTAACGACCTACAACGGTGCCGGAATTCTGGCTGCTCCAGTGCATGTTGGCGTTCCATGCTGTGGGATTGGAGCCATCGCGCGCTACCAGCACCCAGTCCGGCGCGGTAAATGCGGCAATGGGACTCAGGTCTGCGGCACTGGCCGTATTCGCCCTGGGCAGCAGCAGCGCAGCGTTCCACCGAGCCAGTGAAAAGCTGCGTCCGTTCAGCGAGGCTGTAGTGCTGGGCAGGGCCGCGGCGCGACTGATTCCACCGGCATAAAACGCCATGCCCGCAACGCTGCGTTTCGTAAGATTAGGCAAGCTGTCCGCCGTACCTACCCGAGCAGGCACCATGTTGGTGGCAGTCAGCGGATAGCTGACAGTCTGGCCGCTGTAGGTCAGATTTGTCGATCCGGCAAAGATTTCCTGCTTGAGATCGCTGACGATGGTGTTGACCGCACCGTTCAGAAAAATCCGTACGTTGACCTGCGATGCGCTCGCATTGGATATCTGCATCTGCTGGTTGATATACGAGAAATAGGCAAGCACCAGCGCCGTGAGCAGTACCACAAAAGCCAGCACGATAATCAGAGCCGCACCTGTTCTGTGGCAGCGACTTTGGGGATGCAAAAGCGGAGCATTCATTGCGGGAAAAGCGGGAAGCTGCGTTGGTAAATGCGGATACGGCCAACGGCGCTTGCGGGAATTCCGGCGGCGGTGGCAAAAGCGACAGGATTCTCGAGTGCAGCCTGCCAGCGCTGGGCTGGCAGCGTGCGAGCGTCCATATCGGCCTGTACAGGCTGGGGCATGGCGGCGGCCAGCTTCTTAAAGTCGGCGATGATCTTGCGCGAGTCGCCATCCATAACAGCCAGCGTAAGCACAATGGCCGAAGCGTCACGAAACCGCCCGGCTCCGCTCAGGGCCAGTGCGGCATTGGTTGCGGATGGTGAGCCGCTGGGAGAGTAGTCGGGGGTAAGGGCGTAGGTGCCATCCTTTTTCTGAAAGCAGTAGAACGCGGTAAAGACGCCATCGGCCAGCACATGGTAATCGCTGTCCGCGCCGTCCTGATAGAGCGGGGCAGTGCCGATGACAGGCGCCCAGGCGGTGGGCAGCGTGCTTGCGGGCAACGGCGTGGCGTTGGTGGAAGCAGAGACGGGGTAGGTGAGGAAAAGCGTGTTGGTCCAGCCAAGGCCTTTGCCCAGGCGCTCAAGCTGGCCGTTGGTGCTGACACGATATCCCGCCAGAGCCACGCCGCCCTGCTGCGCGGTGCTGCCAGAGTAAAAGCCGGGCGCCTCGGTAAAGAAGTAGAAGACGCGGTTGTTGGCAGAGAGCAGAAAGTCGACATCAGCACGCAGGGGCATGCGACGTATGTCCATCTCAAACCGGCTGAAGACTTCACGCGCCTGAGCGTCGGCGCTAAGGCGCTTGCGACTGCCGGAGATCGCCAGATTACCACTGTGCACAAGCTGCGCCACCATCAACATCAGCAACGCCAGCACACCGACCGAGACAATCATCTCCACCAGCGTGAATGCAGCCACCCGTGCGCGGGCCCGTGCCAGTGCCTGTACACGGCTCGCGCTTAAACCACAGCGTAAATCGCCTGAGGAGCGGATGCAGATGCATCTGCGGCGCGTATCGTTGGTGGTAATGGTGTTCATGGCATCGTAGATTCATCGGCCTGGTGCCGGTGCAGCTGAAGTACTGCTGCGAAAGCCCGAAAGATGGGGCGAATCCCCTGCCCTAGTTCCGGTCCAACGCGGTGATCACTTCCGCAGTCCGCGCTGTGCTTGCCGGCCATGCGTCCGGATTAGGCGCGGCCAGAGCGGGCCATGTCACCAGAATACGTATCTGCGTAGAGGTCTTCGGGGCCGGCGCCGCGGCAGGGGACTGAACGCCAACGGTCACCCGATAGCGCGATGCCTGTGTAGGGGCACTGCCCATGCCGCCGGTCAGACCGCCGTCTTCTGTAAAGTAAAGAGTCTGGGGTGTAGTAGAGCTCTGGTTGTTCAGAGCAATGCCGAATGCCCGGCTGGTGCTGTCCGTCTTTGGGGTCGCCGACAGATCCGCATAGACCAGCGACATCAGGTTGGCAGCCGCCGTCTGACCCACCGTGGTCTTCTCGCTGCTCAGCCCGGTCTGCAACAGTCCGATGATGGCCAGCATGCAAAACCCGGCCACGGCCAGTGCCAGCGTCACCTCTACCAGCGAGAAGCCGGCGCTACGGCCACCCCGGCCCTTGCCACCCTTATCCCAACAGCCACGCAGGCATCGCGAACTGCTCATTTTCAACCATGAAGGAAGGAGGCGGCACATGGCAAAGGAACAGAAAAAGGAAGAATGAAATAACCCGGAAGACCATCAGGGGCGATAGATGCGGACGCTTCCCGTCACGCCATCCAGTACCAGCGCGGCGCAGTTCGGGACGGAGCCGGATGCAGTATAACCGAGCGAAGGCACCAGGCTGATCTCCAGGTATTTCGGCAACGCCATGGAAGCAGCTTCAGAGGGTATGGCCGGAGTGCCGCGGGGATCAAACAGAATGACTTTGCTGAACGTCACGGCAGGCAATGCTGCTCCCGGCTTCCATGAGAAAGTGCCCGAGGCGTCGGTAGTCGACGCTGTGTTGCCCAGGCGGTACGCCGCGGCCACATCCGGGCGGCTCAGTCCACCCGGTGTCGCACCGGCCTGGGGATTAGGCAGTGAGTCCTCCAGGCGAATGCCGCTGATGCGCAGCAGCCTGGAGAGAGGCGTGAGATTGGCGCCACTGCCGCCCAGGCTCCGCGTGCCGTCTTTCGATCCCATCGTGGCCACCAGCAGTTGCGCAGGCGCACTGCCGCTTCCCGTTGCGGCGGGATCCTCCGCTATACCCACAAAGACATAGGTGTTGTTGGCCATGGCGTAGGCCCGTGCCTGCTCCAGCGTGCCTGCTATTTCATAAGCGGCCAGGTTCACCGCCCCCGCGCGCTGAACTCCGCTGAGAGCCGGCATAGCCAGCGCCACCATTACCGACATAGCCGCGAGGACCGACATCAGTTCCACAATGCTGAACCCCGCCCGAGGACGCGAGAAAAGACCGCGGCGCCCACGCGCCAGAAGAAAGATGGCCGGGAAGGAAACACGTGCGGCATGGTTCAGGCGTTTCATAGACAGGATGCTGTTGCGGGGGGTGGGGACAATGACCGAAAGCAGAGGCGTTGCAATTGCAATTAACATACCGGGGAAGGTGCCGGAATACCATAGGACAAACGCTCACAAACTTGATAATTTCGACCATGACGATACCCCTACTTTTCACCCCGCCGGGTGGAGAATGCTCATCAGCCATCTGTCCGAATACGTCGATAGCGGCCTGTTGAAAATTTGTCTCCCGGCGGGCGCGCAATCAATGGTAATCTGTCGACAACCTCACCTTTATGGATGCTGATTCATCGCCCGAGCAGGAAGCCCACAAACAGGCTGCGCAGCGCGAAGCCTTTGCCCAGCTCTGTATTGCGGAACTGACCCGCCTTAAC
>JBGGNE010000464.1:0-12997 GCA_041287705.1 Methylacidiphilales bacterium
GTGCGGCCCTGGCGATATTCCGACGTAAAATAATCGATGACAAGACGTTCGAACTGATCCGCTTCGTCTATCACGTAATGGGGGATGCCGAGCGAGTGGGCAACGCCGCGCGCGTCGGCTACAGCCTGCGGGCCGCAGCACTTGTCTTCGGCCCGGGAGATGCAATCCTGCGGCCACACTTTCATGGTCACGCCGATCACGTCCCAGCCCTGTTCTTTAAGCAGCCAGGCGTTAACGCTGCTGTCCACCCCGCCGCTCATGCCCAGCAGCACGCGGCCTTTGCTTCTGGGTGGAACCGATTGTCGTTCTGTTTCTTCTGATGTTGACGTGGTGACGATACTTTTGCTCATAATGCTCCCGAGAATTCACCGCCACGCAACAGGGTACATGCCTCTACACGCTCCGATGAGCGTACAGGATAGCACTTATACGGGCGTTGGCACGCGAAAAATTCGCCGTTGCCCGTAAAAGTGCGTCGCATTTAAGCTCGCCTAAACATGTCACCTCCGTTAGACGTAAAGCGCTTACTCGAATATTTGATCACAACTATGCTTGTTTACGTTCTGGAACGACTTGGAGTAGCGCTGCTGGCTGCCAGCGCCGCGCTCGTGGCTGGGCGCTCCTGTCTGGACGTACTGGGTGTTGTAACGCTTGCTTACATCACCGCCCTGGGCGGCATCACCCTTCGCGAAGTGCTGATGAATCGCCTGCCGATCCCCTGGATTCGTGATACATCCTATCAGTTCGCCGTCCTCATGGCCTCCATGACAACTATGCTTTACGTGCGCACCATGCCGCCGGTGCCGCCCATCGTTGGCCTGGTGCTTGACAGCCTCGGGATGATTTTCATTTCAATGGCCTCCGCCCGCAAGGCGGAGCAGGCGCACTTACCTTCCATCTGTATCGGTCTTGTCGCGTGTATTTCGGGATGTCTGGGGGGAGTGCTTCGCGATGTCACGATGCACCAGATACCGCAGCTTTTCCTGCAGCATGTATACGCAACGTCCGTCGTTGCCGGCGCTTCAGCATATGTACTGCTTCAGGGCCGCGGCGTGCGCCAGCCCGTGTCGTTCTGGATCAGCCTGGGCGTGGCGGTGCTGCTGCGCTTCTCCGCACTTTTCGGTGGCCTGGAACTCCCGTTCTTTAATCCGCCCGAAGCTCCATTTGCGCCGACACGGAATTAGACATGACGCAGGCGAATGACTGAAGAGAGGCTCAGCCTGTCAGCCTGCTTTTTTTTCGTTGTTCACGCCAGGGTAGATCACCCAGCGCCAGAGAACCCATGCACACAGTCCTCCGGCTACATAGCTGACCGCATCCCAGGGATCACCCACGCTACGATGTAAAAAGCGGGGGCCGTACACCTCAAAGAAGATGGCCCACAACATGACGTGGAGTGCAGTTTCACCCATGCCTGGCGGATAATCGTGACGGCGCAGCCCAAGCAGGCGGTACATCCACAGAAAGAGCGGCAGAATCACCGGCACCAGCAGGAAATCATTAAAGTGACAGTGAAAGAAAGCGCTGGGCAGCGAAAGAAAACCCGGCAGCAAAGGCAGGACCATCGGTTTGATGATCAGCCGGTTGGCCAAATAGGCAACGACACCGCTGATGCAAAGAGGATCCTGCCAGTAGAGAAACGGGCCGCTTATTCTGTTCCTGAGACTTTTCAGGAAGCGTAAAGGATGATGAAGTTTGCCGCGCTTGCCAGCCCGCCGGCGGCGATGATGCGCAGGATCCAGAGTGTGCTTTCACTTAGTGGCGGCAGTGCGGACAGTGTTTGATTGAGGAGCTCCAGCATAACAATCAACGACGGTAAAGGCGTTGTGACCACAGGTCAACCCCCCGGCACCTGCCGGGGAGGACTTTGCGTACGATTTCAGTTGCGCAGTACGCGCGATAAGTGCAGCTGATGCCTGTGCGCTCCCGTATTAGCGAGACTGAATTTACCGGGATTGAATTCGTGCTTCCAGAATCCCGACAATCTCCATATGCCCCATGCGCCGGGCCCATGCCAGTGGTTGAGCCCAGGGCTTCGCATCCGGTTCTTCCGCAGAAGCTCCGTACTCCAGCAAAAGCTGGACAAGTGCCGGGTGTCCCCAGCGACAAGCCCAGCCCAGCGGAGTGCTCTTCAGCAGCTCATCGCGGGCGGACAGATTAAGGAGATCTTTGTCTGGGCTGTATTCGCGTTCCCGCCCGGGAGTTCTCACGCCATCAGTGAAAGGAGAGCGGGCGCCGCCCCGTGCCTGTCGCGATGCGCTTTCCTCCAGCGTGGCGCGGGCAAAGGCAAGGCGCTCCGCTGTTGTCATCACGTCAACGCCCCATGTTTTGCCCAGGGCGGCGATGTTGTGCATCAGGGTATCTCCAAAGCGTCCGGCCAGATTCAGATTAACGCCGTGGGCAAGAATCAGACGCAGGCACTCGGGATACGTATTGCGATCATAATAGCTGTGATCATCAAAGAGCGGCGAATGCTGGAAGATACGCAGCGGCTGGACCAGCATGGTGTGCCAGTGAGGATCGTCGGGCCCCCAGGGCATCAGCGGCAGGCACATGCTGACAATCTCCGGCGATCCCCCGCACGCCGCGCCCCACAGCACCTGCTCCAGATCATCCACGGAAGGGGGAGGATTTGCCGTGATATACGCTTCGGCCGCAGGCACGTCGCGGTAAGAGCCAATTGTTGCCGGGCCCGCCTTCGCACCGTGGGCGTTCAGCAGTGCCACCATCTTGGGATCATACGCCCCATAGGCGCGGTCCAGGGGAGTTCCCGAGGCGTACACGTAGGCGTTGGTATCCGCTCCTGCTTCAATGAGGGCGAGCGCCATTTCGTACTCGGAATAAGCAGCCGCAAGCCAGAGCGGGGTGCCATGGCTGAACACTTCGGCCTCCATATTGCCGACTCGCTGCTGTTGGTCAGGATGCAGACCAAGGCGCAACAGCAGCCGCAGCATTTCCACCTGCCCGAATGTTACCGCCATGCCCAGAAGTCCCGGACCCGCCTGCCACAGTTGCGGTCTGGCCCAGCCATCTGCTTTAGTGGCGCCCGAGCCTGTTGCGGGATCCCTGCGGTGAAGCTCCAGGATGGCAGCCGTATCCCCCATCGCCGCGCAGAGCATCGGTGTCATCGGCGCACCATGGCGGATAAGGCGCTGAGCTACGGCAGGCAAGGATTTCGTTCGTCCGCGCTGTTTCCAGGGGAAATAGATGGCGCGCTCCAGCGGAGTCCGGTCGTTCAGATCGGCTTTGCGAGGGTTGGCTCGATGCTCCAGCAGCCAGTCGATAACATCCAGCGCGCCTTCCTGGCAGGCAATGTGAAGCGCGGTGCCTCCCTCCCGATCGCACGCATGAATCAGCGATGGCGCGTCGCGCAGCATGGCAATCGCATCCGCCCCGCGTTTCTCCCGAATGGCGCGGGCGATTTCGTCCTGCTCCGGGCTCACTGTGGCGTTAGGGCAGCTCATGTCCTCCCGGCGGAACTGCTCTTCTTCCTCAATGGCCTCCACAATTTCCACATAGCCCCGATCACGGGCAAGAGCCATCGGCGTGGTGGCGTCGCGGTGCGGGTAGATGCCTTTGTGAGCGTCGGCACCCGCCTTCATCAGCACGCGGACAAGCGCGGCGTGTCGCCGGATAACAGCATAGTGCAGCGCGCGGTGCTCATTGTTACCGGCGGTATCCATCTGGACGAGTTCGGGACGTTTGCGTACCAACTCGGTTGCCAGCTTTACGTCACCGCGTTCAATTGCCGCCAGCAGCTTGCCCAGATTGACCTGATCGACTTTGGCGCGCAGCTTCCCCCAGCTTTCGAAGCCATGGTGACGCGCGATGATCAACTGCGCATCAGCCAGTTGCAGAGGGCTGGGGAGGGCGCCGTGGTAGTGCCGGCGCGCCAGTTCCAGCGCCGGGCTGCCGGGTGCACTGGCAGGTATGCCCGCTGACGCAGCGGCTTCCGGTTGCAGAGCTTTCAGCAGATCCTTGGCCTGACGCTTCAACTGATCAAGGTCATTATGTTCCAGCTCATGACCCTCAACGGTCAGAGAAGGCGGAACAACATATTCAGAGACAGACTGCGGAGTAGGGGATGTGGACATATGCGGACGATCTCGTGGAACCAGAGCACACCGTAGGTGGCTGGCGCCGGGTGCCCTATGTCCGCGTGTCCGGGCAGGATCATCATCGCAAATAATTGGCGGCGAAGCACTTCGCGCTCAGGTGGACACAGTCCTTCCCGCGGAACCAGTTGCGCCCTGCGCGCAATGTCTTCATGGAAGCGAAGGGGTGGCTGGAAATCAAGGCATTATTAACCAAATGCATCGCCTGCATCTGCTTATATCCCGTTCCAGTGCTCTATTCCCATTTCCAACGGAAAGCATCTGCGCTAGCATTCGCGCCAAATCAATCTTATGTCGTTCTCCACACAGCAGGCGGTGGCCTGCATCTTCGCTGTGACCGCCGTCATTCTGGGTGCTCTGGGTGCGCACGGCCCTGTCCACGAGATCCTGATTCATCACACGCCCGAAAGCCTTCTGCCCAAGTGGGAAACCGCCGTATTCTACCACCTTACCCACTCCATCGTACTGCTGGTGCTGGCCCGCACATCGCCACGCGTCGTCGGGCCGTTTGTCTGCTTCATGGCGGGTATCCTGCTTTTTAGCGGCAGCCTTTATATATATGGCTTTACCGGCGTGAAGATATTAGGTGCAATCACCCCTTTCGGCGGGCTCTGCCTCATGGCCGGATGGATCTGGCTGGCTTTCAGTAAACCCACCAGCTAGAACTTGAACCCCATCCCTTTCTCCATGCTCACGGATTATCATATCCATACCCCTCTCTGTCATCACGCGGAGGGCTCGCCCAGTGAATACGTCCGTGCCGCCCAGGCCGCCGGGCTGGCCGAGGTAGGCTTCTCCGATCATAATCCCATGGCCACGCAGTTCGACAACTGGCGCATGGCACCGGAGGATCTGCCCCGCTATCTGGCAATGGTGGAAGACGCGCGCCGCAAGTTCCCCAACTACCCCATCCGCCTGGGCCTGGAATGCGATTACATCCCCGGTTATGAGGATCACATCCGTTTTCTGGCCCGTCAGGCCGACTGGGATTACCTCATCGGCTCCGTGCATTACATCGCGCCTGACTGGGAAGTCGACAGCCCTTTCCCCCAGCACCTGAAACGCTGGGCCGAACAACCGGTGGAGGAAGTGTGGGAACTCTATTTCAACGGCTATACGCGAATGGCCGCTTCCGGACTGTTCGATTTCCTTGCGCATCCGGATCTGGTGAAGAAGTTCGGGCACCGCCCCGAAGGGGATCTCACCCGGTTTTACGTCTCCGCACTGGAGGCCATTGCCGACAGCGGCGCCGCACTGGAAGTCTCCACCGCCGGACTTCGCAAGCAGGCAGCCGAAATCTATCCCTCACGCGGATTCCTGGAACTCGCCTACTCCCGGCATATCCCCATCGTTATTAACTCTGACGCACACGCCCCGGCCGAAGTCGGCCATGAATTCAGAAAAGCCGTGGAACTTGTGAAAGCGGTTGGCTACACTTCCGTCACCCGTTTCCACAAGCGCGTCAAGACGCAGGTATTGCTCTGACTCCGTTGTCAGGCACTTCGAAAGTCGTTTTCTGTCCGATCAATTGTCTGTCTGTTTGTTTGTTTGTTATTCTTTGCTAATTCTAACATGAGCACCGAAATTCGCGTTGTCGCCAAAATCTTCGTCAGGCCCGGCACCGAGGCTGACTTTATCTCCACCTTCGAAGAAGCGATGATCGTCCCCACGCGCGCCGAGCCCGGCTGCATCCTTTACGAACTCCACCAGGATACCGAACGCCCCGATGAGTTCATCATGTTCGAGCGCTGGGAAACGAAAGAGAGCCTTGACGGTCACTTCAACTCCCCGCACTTCAAAGCACTGGGCGAGAAGCTTCATCCTTTCCTGGCTGGTGCGCCTCAGATTGCGCTGATCAGGAAAGTAGCGTAGTTGCGGAGCAGAGCAGTGAAGTTAACCGGCGGCTGAGGGCGTAAGCTCCCCGGCCGCATGCAGGACGTTTTAGACCAATCGCAGGCGTGAGTTGGAGGAAAGCCGGGATTGATTTTGAGGTGCAGCTGGGTTTTCCTCCCAAATAACGATGCGAAATAGTCTTACTCATCACTGGAAGAAGGCCCGGACCGCCGTGTCTGCTTCAGGGCCGAGCGGGCCCGCTTTTCCTGGGAGATCTGATTCTGCAGCCAGCGCGGACGGGCCCGGGTGGCACGTTTCACTTTCTCCTTTGCCTGTGTAGCGCTCAGTTTTTCAGCGGCTTTCTTTTCCTCGAGGCGCTGCACCAGAAGGTTCCAGGCTGCAGTGCGGTTCGCGGCCTGCGTCCTGTACTGCTGCATTTTAATAATCAGTTCCGCCGCGTCCAGACGTAGTGTCACACAGGTTGCCACTTTGTTTACATTCTGCCCTCCGGCGCCCTGGCTGCGAACAAAGGATTCTTCTACGTCATCGGGATTATAGCCCATGGCGGTAAGTTTCAGGGCGACCTCCTCAGGTATGCGCGAATTCATAAGATAACTTCTCCTAATCCTGTCTGTAATACTAAGCGACTGATGTTACTGTATAACTAGAAGAAAGTCCACCATACTCGGGATCAACCGTGTAATATCCTGCTGTAGAGGCAGAAACAGTTTCGGATTAAGAATTGAAAAATCTGTTTATCTCAAGACTTTTCTAACTTAGATCTTTTTTCCAATACCTTCATAAAAGGCTTGCACACGTTCGCATGAGTTGCCATAAAGCAGGCCGAAATAAAGGATTGCCGTCACGGCTTGGAGCGATAAAATTCCGTGTGATTCAGTTGTATCTCAGGAGATATTTATGGCCTCGAAATCCTTAAAAAACGTTCTAAAGCGTTGACAGCGCAAGTTAAGCCCGCTACGAACTTTTCCTGCAAGCTTCACCCCTTTTCAATGATGCCTTCCACCCCTTTCCGCCTCATGAACATCTCAGCCGCTCTCCGGTGGACCGTGACCCCGGCGCTGTGCGCATTTTTACTGTGCACCGCCACTGAAGCTTCCTTCGCGCAAGACTTCGAGCGCATTGCTCCTAAGATGCCTGAAGGACGCACTGACCGTCCTAAACTTCCCGGTGGCCCTGAAGGCCCCACCGGCCCCGCGAGTGATGTGGCATTGATTCCCAATCTTAAAGGCTTGGTTCTGGTAACCACCGCCAAAGATGTATCCGCCAAAGGCAAAACGGCTAACGGTCTGGTAATCTCTCCGGAGCTTCCAATCCTGGATAGCCCTCAATTTCGCGCTTATGCCGATAAGTATATCGGCAAACCCGTTTCCCAGAGGTCGCTTCAGGAAATGGTCCGCGGCATTATCCTTTACTATCGCGATCACAACCGTCCGGTTGTTGACGTTATCGTTCCTGAGCAGGATATCACCAAAGGTACGATTCAGTTGCTCGTCATTGAAGCCCGCCGCGGCGCGGTCAAAGTCGAAGGCGCCCGCTGGTTTCGTCCCGGAGCAATCGAAGGTGCGATCCGCATTCCCGCGGGTGGTGTCATTGATTCCGGTCGCCTCCTGGCCGATCTGAACTGGCTCAACAATAATCCTTTTCGTCAGGTTGACTTGGTCTATACCCCCGGTTCCGAACTCGGTCAGACTGATCTTGTGCTGCGCACCAAGGATCGTTTCCCGCTTCGCGTGTACACTGGCTATGAAGATAGCGGTAACGCTCTCACAGGTGACAATCGCTGGATCGCCGGCTTTAACTGGGGCGATGCCTTCTGGCTCGGTCAGCAGCTGAACTATCAGTTCACCTTCAACGACACGACAGAGCTCTACCGCGCTCACTCTGGTAGCTGGGTTATACCGCTTCCCTGGCGCCATACGCTCACCTTCTTCGGCAGCTTCTCCGAAACCGGTGGCGACGTAACAGAACCTTTCGAACTCGAAGGCGTCAGCTGGCAGGTCAGCGCCCGTTACAACATCCCGCTGCCCGCCATCGGCGACTACCAGCATGATGTGACCCTGGGTTACGACTTCAAGCAGACTAACAATAACCTGACCTTCGGCGGCGACGAAGTCTTCGATACCTTCACCGATGTCGATCAGTTCGTCCTCTCCTATACGGGTTCGATGAATGACAAGTGGGGCCGTACGGTTATTGGTGGCGAACTCTACTACAGCCCGGGTAACTTTACCGACAACAACACGGACGCGGACTTCCAGAGCCAGCGTTTCCAGGCTCACGCCGACTACGCTTACGCCAAAGCTTCGCTGGAACGTACCAACAAGCTCCCCTGGGACTTCACCACCAGCACCCGCATTGTGGGTCAGATCTCCAGCGGCAACCTGCTGAGCTCTGAACAGCTGGGTCTGGGCGGTTACTCCTCCATCCGCGGTTACGAAGAACGCGAAGTCAACTCTGATGAAGGTTTCATCATGAACAACGAAATCCGTACTCCCGCCTTCAGCGTGGGTCAGATGCTCGGGTTCAAGAACGCTCAG
This sequence comes from Methylacidiphilales bacterium, assembly GCA_041287705.1. Lineage (GTDB taxonomy): Bacteria > Verrucomicrobiota > Verrucomicrobiia > Methylacidiphilales > UBA1321 > LW23. The sequence continues at coordinate 8,507 of JBGGNE010000464.1, forward strand.
GACAGCCTGCAGTTCCTCGCCTTCTGGGATTACGGTATGGGTGCTGACCGCGATGTGGAACCCGGCGAAAAGCGCCTGTACTTCCTCTCGAGCGTTGGACCTGGCGTCCGCTTCAATTACAGCCAGTACCTCTCGGTCCGCTTCGACTACGGCTTCCAGTTAATGGATAGCGATATCTCCGACGGCCGCCGCAGTGAGCGCGCTCACATTGGGGTGGTACTCAGCTACTAATCTGCCAGGCAAGGCAAAGTCACGACAGATTGCCTTGCTCTGCCGCATACATAGGGTGCAGCGTCACGCTGCCCACGTTGACTTCCGGTAGTTCCTCTATATAGTGAACTTCCGGAAGTTTGCTTTATCTACACCGCTATGGCTCGCCGACAATCTACCAACGGACAAAGCCAGGGATTTCTGGGGCGGTTGGCCGTTATCTTCTTCGTATTCGTCAGTATCTTCGCAGCATCTGCCTGGGCCATCATGCCTGGCAGCGTCCAGAAGCAGGTTCGCGACTTTCTGGGCAGGCATTCAGCAACCCCACCCCCGGCACAGAGGGTAGTTGCCCCAAAAACAGTTGATGCGTCGCCCAGAATTCCCAAGGCATTGCCGATTCCAGGCGAGAAAAGTGAAAAAGCATCGGCCAGACCCGCTATCCCCGTGGCCATTCCGGTCGCGGCGACTGTTGATCCCGGATCCATTACTCTGGCTACGCTGAACTGCATGTGGTTCTTTACCGCAGACGGTTCCGAGGATGGTGAACTGCATGAGACAGACCGGCCAGCCACGCGCGAAATTTTTGAGCGCAAAGCGGGTCACCTGATCGGTCTGTTGCCGGAACAGCCTCCGTTGATCATTGGTCTGCAGGAAATCGGCGGCAAGCTTAGTCTGGAGACACTCGTCGCCTCAGCGAAAAAGCGCTACGGACGCGACTATACCGGTCTCTTCGTACAGGGCAAAGATACCTACACCGGGCAGGATGTTGCCGCGCTATTCGATCCCACGCAGGGGTGGAAGCTCGTAGGCCAGCCTGCGCGCCATGGCGATCTGGAGCGCGAACTATCGAAGCATCTGGTGCTGACTCTGGAGAAGAATGGGACGCGCCTCCATATATGCGTCGCTCACCTTCGCGTTCCCAAGCGTGGCGATGATAAGCAGTCTTATCAGGCCCAGGCTCTGCTGCGGTGGGTTATGCGACACGATTCGGATGGCGATTCCAATGTCGTCGTGATGGGTGATCTGAACGAAGGCGGAAATCCCGGTACCGATACCCAAAATATTTCGCCGCTTTTGAAAGTGCCCATGTATGATGCTGTTTACGAGGCAAAGGGCAAAGTTATCCCCACGCAGGCCAGCGGCCGATCCCTGGATCGCATCATCATTTCCCGCAAACTGAAGGAAGGCGGAGCTGGTCTGGAATTCAAGGACGCCGCCGTCATTCCTCACAGCTACACGCGCCGAAACAACACGGTTGACTGGATGGAATATACGGATCATTACGCCGTATGGGCTACTTTTGCGGTAAAGACCGGCGCCTCCAAAGCTGCCGCCTCCACGCCCGCTCCGGCCTCAACTTCTAACCCCTTGGCAAAAAAGGGTTTATAGGAGTAGCATGAAGTCATTCTCGCGGTCTTGGATCTGCTGGCTGAGCTGCTGTTGTCTGTGCGTCACCATGCTGTGGGTGACCGCCGCAACACATGCTCAGGATCTGCCCGATGTACCCAGCGGCAATGGCGGGCGTCGTCCAAAGCGTCCTGGTTCAAATGTTAAAGCCACTTCCAGCCAGCTTGCCGTCCCTCTGGACGCCGAACTGATCCTAAGCGACGATTTTGCTGAAATGACCAGTGGCTGGCCAATAGGCGAAAGTCCTACTGCGGTTTGGGGATACAATCGCGGCAGCTACATGATCAGTCTGCGTGGCACGGGGCGGGTCCGGTCCGAGAATGACAATGTGGTGGAGCAGGGGATCATGGTTCCGAAGGCGGTTTTCCGTGATTTCTGCCTCGATTTTCGCGCTACGCTTCAGGCGCAGGCATTTTCCTATATGGAGGTGCGTTTCCGCACCAGCCACAAAGGCTTTTACACTCTTGCGTTCAACACGAAGAAAATGTTCAGCCTTACCCGGTTTGACGGGCAGTACCGCACACTTCTGCCCTTCCGTAAATCCGAGTCTCTGCAGGACGTGAATGATTTCCGTATTCTGGTGGAGGGCGGTCGCATTCTCATTTACGCAAATGGCACTCCTATAGCCGCCTGCAAAGATTCGGCGCCGCTGCCTTCGGGCGGTCTGGTATTCCTGTCTGGACTGGCCAGTGGTAACAAACTGGTGGAAAGCAAACTGCTGATTCAGAAGGTCCGCCTCTACGTGCTGCCACTGGTACAGGGTGAGCCCCGCACAGAGCCGCCGCTGATTACCTCCAACACACCTCTGCCGAAGCAAACGACGGCTCCCGACGTTAATTCGGAATCCTCCGAAGGCGTGGCCGAAAGTCCCTACGCTCCCCCGTCGCGCCAGAACAATCATTCCGCTGCGGAAGGCCAGTTGCCTACCAGTACGCTGGGTGAAACACCTCCGCCGGCACCTGCTCCAGCCACCGCTCCAACACCTGCGCCGCCGTCCGGACCGACAATCGATACCACGCCGCCACCAGAGGTTATGTCTCCCCAGGGGACTCCCACGGTTCCGGCTAATCCCGGCGCGGCAGCAACGGCCCCCACGATCCAGACGATCCCCTCGACGCAGGATCTGGCCAGTACGGCTATGCGCGTGGATCCCAACGCTTCGGGTTCGACGCTGCCGGGCGTAACCTCACCAAATTCTGCTCCTCCTGAGCCTGCTCCGATTCCTGACGACCGTGCCAGAGATCCTGGTACAAAGCCTAAAACGCAGAAACCTGCCGCCCTCAATAACATCCCGGTGCCCGGGGCAGAAACTTTCCCGCTTAAAGCCGGCAACTACTGGATCTACGAAGGCATTGTTCGCTACGATCCACCGGAAGGAAGTACGCCGCTCACGAACCCGAATCCCGCCACGACGGGCGACGAACCTGCGCCGGCAGCCACTGCGCCACAGCCTGGCAAACCCATCGAAAAGACGATTCAACACCGCATGGAGGGCCTGGATACCGCCGTGGTGGATGGCTGGGGTTTCGCTCTGGTGAAGGGCTATCCCTCCGAGCTCGCGGGCTATTCGGAAGGCCACGAACGCCGCGATTCCCTTATCGTCCGGGATCCTGCTGGTCGCTACTATCTTGTTCAGCGCGATGATATTGCCGCCCAGCTTGTAGATCTGCAGGGCGGATCCATGGATCGCTTTGAAAAGCCTATTCCTGACGATCTGATACTGGCTCCGCCGCTGAACCAGGGCGCGCAATTCGGTAATCCTGAGGTTCTTCAGCGCGAGGGAACCACTAACCGTTGGGTCGTTACTGGCGAAGGTTCTACAAAAGTCGCTCATGTGCAGGGACTTGCCGGTACGGCGGCGCAGACGGCCCGACCCATGTTTACTGTTGAGTTTCGTACCAATCCAGACGTCACAACGGTGGATTTCGTACCGGGCATCGGCATCCTGGGCTATAAATACAAGCACATGGGTTCCTCCGCAGAGTGTGATGTTCGCCTGATTGGCTGCCGCCTTAAACCCTGAAGCACTATTCCACCTACCCCTATGGCTGATAAAGATGCTGATTCCATTCAATATACAAGGATCGCGGGCATAGGCTCGCGGTACGGTTTTTTCCTTCGCTATATTATTGGTAATCAACTTTTTATGGGGGCGGGGCATCTGGTGTCCGTGACTTATACAGGGATGCCCATGTACGAAAAGTACGTGCGCTTTTACTTCAACGATATTATTTCCATCGTATATGGTCCGACTGCGCGGCAGGGCGTCTATTACGGAATAATCGCATTTTTCTGGATAAGCATTATGCTGATTTTCGCGCTCATCGAATACCGCCCTCTCTTTCTCTGGGGCGGCGCCATCTGCACCATACTGGCTCTCGTTCTTTGTGTGATCAATTACACAAAGGGAGAGCGCTGCCGCTTCTTTATTCGCACCGCTGTACAAGACGTGGAAATCCCCGCAATCGGCACGATGCATCAGGCTCGAGATGTCATGGCCCTTTTGGCCCCGATGATTCAGGACGCCCAACAGAAATCGCGGCGAATATAAGACCACTTCAGTCCAGTAGGGATTCTGTCAGTGCGCAGTTGTCCGCAAAACATGGAAACCTATTCTCTGAGCATCGCCTGGCGGAGGTGTTTGCCGCGCTGGAAGCTTTTGCGGATGAGTACATCACCTGTCTCCTCTCGCTGAACGCCGACACGGATGTTGGTCTGAACGACCTGCACATGCACATGCTCTTCGGCGCTCTCTGCTGTCTTGCCGATCTGCATGCAGTGCTTGCTGCCCGGCCGCATCACGGGTTACGATCTGCGCCTTGTTCTGGATCGCCGCCCGTTTATCTGATGTGCGTAAGCTGCGGAGCCTCGGCC
>JBGGNE010000465.1:0-16111 GCA_041287705.1 Methylacidiphilales bacterium
TGGTCAGTTCGATGGTGATAGCAGGATGCCAGCGCTTTTGAGAGAAGTTGCGCCCGGGGGCAGAGATAACGTGCCGACGGTGCACTGGGCGGTTCGGGATGTTCCTTATCCGGGATTGCCGCTTGCATTAATTACATTATACATCAATAAAACCTTACAATTGGCAATTCTTATGTAAGAATTGCCATTTCATGAGCGCGTTTTGAGCTTGTGAGAAGGTTGCGTCGATACCGATAAGTTATATAAGCATATTCTATACATCTACAGTTTGGAGGATTTTCGGTAGATAAATTTCAGTTTTTCGTTGTACAGGGCTTAAGTTTTTCCACTATTTGGTAGCATGGGGTCGTACTACAGGAAGGTGTCATTAACACAATTTGCAGGTGATTGCTATGTACAGTCGATCGAGGACATCGAGGAGAGTGATGCGAGTCGTGGCAGTATGGTGCCTGGCCTGGGGTTGCGGTGCCGATGAATCTGTCGGTACGTGGCAATCTGTCGGGAGGAACGGTAACCGTCTGACGGCGGCAGGGTGACCGTGCATCAAGGAAGCCAGCGGGCGATTGTTTGGTGGAATGATTTTTCCATTCAGCATGGGGAGTCGACGACTTTTGTTCAGCCGAACAGTTCTTCCGCCATGCTGAACCGGGTAACGGGTGGAAATGCTTCGCAGATCAACAGATCGCTGAATACAGCCTGCGCCGGGTACTTTGCGCGGGTACAACTGCGGAAATCCGATCACCGGTCCAGGCGCGTCACTGTCACGCTGTGGATGAGGTACTTTTTCGCATCACCCTGCAGGCGGAAGTGGAAGGCCCAGGTGCCAACGAACTGGCTGTCGTCGATTTTCCACGTGAGTTTGTGCCACTGGGTGGTGTCCTCGGGGATTACCTGAGGAGCAACTTTGCTATAACCTTCCCGAACCGCTTTGGTTGATTCGTACTCAAAGCCCAGACTGATCGGCTTAGTGGCATCCGCGCGTTTCACCATCACGGTCACCTCAATCGGCACGGTATCGTAGGAGAGGAAGTTGGGATCGATGTAGAAAACAGTTCCGCCCTTCGGTACCTCGCCGGAGCGGGCATTGCCACCGTAGGCCAGCACATCTGCGGCGATGGAATCGGCGGCCATGGTATGCAGGCCCTTTTCCTCATACTTGTCGACATAAGTTACGGACACGGACTTTGCCTTGCTGTAGTCGCCGCCCCACGGGAGCGGTTTAGTCTTGTTCTCCTTTGCCAGCGCTATGAGCTTTTCCGGGACGCGCGTGATGAGGACTGGGACTGCTGTCAGCTTACAGGAGGAAGCTTTGGTGACGGTACCAGTGACGGGATCAAGGATATCAACCTCCTGGCCAAAATCCACAGTGTCCGGTGCGGTTGTGCCGGCCCACGTCGCAAGAACCGGCCCCCTGGCGCCCTGGATCATGAAGCCGTAGTGCTTCTCGTTGAACATAACCCAGCCAATGCTGGAGGGGTGGCGCCCCACAGTTTCAATCAGCCTGCCCAGTGCATGGTATGCGGGACGCGGCTGAGCCTTCGCGTCGAGCAGCCCAAGCGGACCGCTATCGCCATCCATGCCTTCGTAAAGATTGATGCAGGCTACACCCTGATGGATACCCATGATATAGGTTTTGAGGACCGCCTGCGCCTGCTTATCAACACCCCGCCGGGAGTCGAAGCCGATCTCCGTGAAGAATACCGGCGCGTTCACCTTCGAGGGGTCGCGCGCGGCCAGCATTTTGCGGACATTCGGGACGATGCTGAGATAAACGGGTTCAGTGCCGGGTCGGTTGACGATGCACCCGAGAATTTCGTAAGGATGGAGCGTGATGTAATCGAAGTGGCCTTTCGCACCCGCCACAAGCGCCTGGTCGAGGTAATTGAGATGCGCAGACTTGGCGGCAAAGCCGACCTGCGCGTCAGGGTTGGCCTTCTTCGCGGCGTCGTAGATGGTGCAGACCATTTTCGCGTAATCGGCGGCTGTCTGGTCCTTTGAGGTACCATTGGGCGGCTCATTCCAGACTTCAAAATGGCTGATCCGTCCTTTGGTATACTTCACCGTTTCAAAGATGTGCTGGGACAACTCGGGCAGACTTTCCATCGGCAATCCCTTTTCTTTCCCCTGCTTCCAGGGAGGGACACCGTAAAACGTCATGCCATTCTTCACCCCAAGGCTTTCATCGTAAGCCAGTCTCTCATCGAGAGCCTTGAAGTCAAACTGGCCCTCAACTTTCTGAACTCCCCAGCCGCCGTAGGTTGAGCGGCAGTCGAGAATGCCGATCGCCACCATTTGCGGCATCCATTGCGGATGAGTTTTGCTACCCGCAGCGCTGCTGCCAATGCCGAAAATGCTGATCTGCGGATCGCGGGCCACGGGAGACGGAGATGCGGGCGCCTGCGCCGGCGTACCGGCTGCCTGGGGAAAAGCCGTTGTTGTCGAGGCGAGCAACAGTGCGGAGGTGAAAGCTGTCCAGATGATGGTGGCGATTTTCATGTTGAGAGCCGTCAAAGCAATTGGCTGACTTGTCAGGTATTTCCGTGGCAAGAGCATCTCCGTGCCAATCGGGTTGCATCTGCCTGAAAGCGGGTGGTAGATATTGAATGGGAATCTGCCTGGAATACACCTTTAAAGGAGCAATCTATCCACTTTAACCTAAAGACGCCATCACAAACTTCGCGACAGAAATGGGATATTTATCAGAAGCTCCGCTATCACCACTTCCAGCCGGCAGCAGTCCTCAGGTACGGACGAGGTGGCCGCCGCCATGGAAAACATTAAGCTGGGAAGAGTGTTGAATGTGAAGAATGCCTTGTAGCCAAGGCATCGTCAAAGCGGTTATAAAGCAGGGTGAATAACTCCTTTGTGGCCGCTAGTTCTTCAAAAATTTTTCCAGCTGTTCCCGGCATCTCGACCGACTTTACTGTCGAGGACTTCTCGGTGCTTCACCACCGCTTGCTATGGTGTTATGAGGGCGAGGTGCTGGAGGAGAACCGTAACAGGCATTGTCGGGAACGCCATACCTCTGTGTGGCTGCTTCGAGAGGGCTGTGTCACTCTACGTTGTGGGAGAAAGTCATGGAGGGCGAACGAGGGACAGTGGATATTTGGCACCACCCAGCCCCACCACCAGTGCTTCTCCACCGATGCTCGAATCCTCTCCGTCAACTTCAAGGTGCAGTGGCCCTCGGGGGAGTCACTGATTGATGAGCCTCTTGTGGTAGCGGGAAGCGACTTTCCGGAGCTGGAGCAGGCAGCGCTGCCATTGCTGGCTTTTGTGCGCGAGCATTTTAAGGGCGTTCGCAATGACTTGTGGGGAGCCCGCACGGATGTGCTGAAATTCTTCCAGCTGCATCAGCTCTTCTCTCTCTGGCTGGTTGCCTATGTGCAGGCAGCGCTGGCCTCACGCATTCTGCCTACTCGCATGGCTGGGCTCGATAGCCGAATCCTCGCCGCGCTCCGTTACCTGGATCACCGTCCGTGGGCGGCGCCGTTTCGGGAGCAGGAACTGGCCGATTCGGTGGGGCTCAGCGTGAGCCATCTTAATCGTCTCTTCGTCGGGCAACTAGCGCTTACGCCCCGCGGCTATCTGCAAAAGAGGCGCTTTGCCTCAGCAACCGCGTTGCTGGCCGAAGAGGACACTCCGGTGAAGAAGATTGCCTACAACCTGGGATTTTCCTCTCCCGGGCATTTCTGTTACTGGTTTCGCAAGGCGTCAGGCAGGTCACCCCTGGAGTGGCGCACCGCCGGCGAAGTACTGAACGCAGCGGTATCAGAGAGGTATGATCAAAAAGTGGAATGAAATAAGTAATATACGAAATCGGTACAATTTGTGCATCTGCAAGGCGTTACGTAGCTTTGGCTAATGAATTCGCACCTTTCCTTTTACGAGGAGCCTTCCCGGCAACTGCCCATCCTTGATGAAGCCGACGTGCTTGTGCTGGGAGGCGGCCCTGGTGGCATTGGCGCGGCGGTGGCTGCGGCGCGAACAGGCGCTCGGACAATCCTCGTGGAGCGATCCGGCAATTTTGGCGGAATGTGGACCTCTGGCATCCTCGGAGCCATCATGCCCAGTCCCTTCGTCCGCGGCCTGTTTGAAGAACTGGTCGCAAAGTTCTCCGAGAGGAACGGATGGAACCAGTGGGGAGCAGAGTATGGAGGCGGCGGCACTTATGACATTGAAACGGCGAAAATCGTGCTGGACGAAACCGTCGTGGAATCCGGCGTCATCCCTTACTTTTATACGCATTTTTCCGACGTGATCCGCCAAGGAAAAAGGGTTACGGGTGCCATTGTGGAATGCAAGGAGGGACGGCGAGTGATCCGCGCCCGACAGTTTATCGACAGCACCGGCGACGGGGATGTCTCCGTGCGCGCCGGTGCCAGCTTCGACAAAGGGCGAGACAGCGATGGCAAGACGCAGCCGATGACCATGATCTTCATGATCGATCGGGTGGATAACGACAATATCTCTCCCTGGTGGCACGAGCAACCGGAATGTCTTCAGGCTTGGAGGGACGCAAAAGCCCGTGGAGAAGTGACCGTTCCGCGGGAGGATGTGCTGGCGTTCCAGATGCCGCGCAAAGGACAGTGGACAATCAACACAACACGCGTCATCGGGAAGGACGGCACACGTATCCGCGACCTGACGGACGCTACGATTGAGGCGCGACGGCAGGTGGGAGAAGTCATGTCGTTTCTGAGAAAATATGTGCGCGGCCTCGAAAACGCGGTGCTTCTGGAAACGGCTCCGCAGATCGGTGTAAGAGAGACTCGCCGCATCCATTGCGACTATACCATTACCCTCGATGATATCCTGAAGGTGCCGGCTTGCGAGGATTGCATTGCAAGGGGGAGCAATTTCGTCGATATCCACAATCCCTCCGGCGAAGGAACGACGTTGATGCATCCTCCCGCCGGCTCGTGGTACGAGATCCCGTATCGAAGCATACGGGTGCGGGGAATCGACAACCTTCTGGTCGCCTCCCGCTGTGTGGATTCGACGCACGAGGCGCATGCCGCCATCCGGGTCACCAACCAGATTATGACTATCGGCCAGGGAGCGGGCACTGCTGCGGCACTGTGCGCCAATGCCGGGATATCGACCCGTGAACTGGAAGCGCCTCTCCTGCGCAAGACGCTGCGGTCCATGGGGGCATTCGTCTAAGGGAGATCGCCGGAAAAGAGCTCTTCGCAACGAAATCCACGTATATTATGACAACAGACCACAAAATCAATGGAGCCGGCCCGCGCCCGTCTGTCTATATCCATCGCGTCGGCCCCGCGTATTACCGGTACATGGACCGGGAAAACGAGTCCGCGCTCTCCGCATTCGCGGACGTCGTCTCCGACGGGCCGACTGAAGCTGTCCGCTCGCCGGAGGATCTGGCGGCGAGAATGCGCGGCTGTTCTGCCATTCTGTCGCTCGCAGGCGGATGGACCGACGAGATTACAGCCGGAGTCCTCAAATCGGCAGGTACCATCAGGCACATTTGCATCGCGCACTGGGGAGGGCAACTGGTAGACGCGGCAAAGGAGGCGGGCATTCCCGTTACCGAAGGCTCCAATGCCAATACCGTCGCAGTCGCCGAATGGACCCTGACTTCGGCGCTTATGGGCATCCGCAGGCTCCATATTTTCGACAAAATGCTCAGGTCTGGTTCGCCATGGGGAACTCCCGTTGATGCCGGGCTCTTGTGCGAAACTACGGTTGGGCTGATCGGCCTCGGACGAATCGGATCCCGTTGCGCCCACTATTTCAATGCCCTTGGAGCCAGGGTCATCGCATACGATCCGTACTGCCCTCAGGACCGCGCAGTACAGATGAATATTGCGCTTGTCCCCCTGCACGAACTGCTTGCGACGGCAGTGGTCATCTCCATTCACCTGCCCGTAACCCCCGAAACAACCGGAATGCTCGGCGCACAAGAATTCTCCCTGATCAGGGACGGAGCCGTCTTTATCAATTCGGCCCGCTCCGCCTTCTACAACGAGGATGTTTTGCTTGCTGAACTGAAGAAAGAAAGATTCAGCGCCTACCTGGACGTCTTCAGCCAGGAACCGCTTCCCGCGATCCATCCTCTTTGCCAGCTCCGCAATGTCATTCTGACACCGCACATTGCCGGCAATAACGCTCCGATGTATCTCCGCTGCGGACGAGAGGCCATCGAAACGCTGAGAGCATGTTTTGCCGGGGAAGGCCTGAGAAACCTTCAATACGCATGATGGTGCGCAATAATAGGGGTGCACAATTCCAGCCGGACCGATCTCCAGGCGAGCCGTATGCGATTACGGCGTTGCTGTAGCAGGTCTGTAAGATAAATAAATTCAACTACTGGTTGCTTCAGTTTCCTTCTTCTTCAATACTGAGTCAAAGAACCTGAACACAACATCCCAAAGAACACCATTACCATACGGCATATTCATACGCATACCATGGTCGGCATCGGGCAATAGAATAAGTTCGGCAGGCACGTCGTATCTCCTTAAAGCATTGTACATACGCCGGCTCTGATCCGCATCAACTAACTCATCTTTCTCTCCATGAATAAGGAGGAATGGCGGACAACCTTGCCTGATGTGACGGACGGGACTGGCACGTTCTGCAAGCTCCCTTTTCGGCCCAATCGGCTCACCACCGAGCAGCCTTATCCCAGCCTTAACCCACGTCGCCGGCACCGAGGAATCTCCTTCCACGGGAGCGCATTGGGCATCAAATAGGACAGAAAAATCTGCAGGTCCGGCGAAGTCAACCACAGCATGGACCTCGCTTGAAACGCCAGGGTTGTCCCCGGCTTCGAAGTCGGTCCGATTCGCCGTCACTCCCAGCAAAGCTGCAAGATGTCCCCCTGCGGAATGCCCAAACGCCCCAAAACGGCCGGAATCGAGGCCGAGCTCCTCAGCACGTGCTCGAAGCCACCGCACTGCTGCTGTCACATCCTCCATTTGCGCAGGAAAAACGTCATGAGGACTCAGCCGATATTCAATACTTGCCATGGCATAGCCGTTCTCCAAAAACGCATCGGGAGAGTAGTCACGCTTGCTCCCAAAGCTCCACCCGCCGCCGTGGATAGCGATGATAACCGGAACAGGACATGGGTTTACCGGAAGAAAAAGATCCAGCATTAATTCTCTTCCGTTAACGCTCTTGTATGAAGCCTCCAGATGAGTGCAGCCGTCCTTGGTAACACGATAGGTTTGAGCAGATTTCATGAATATTTTCGTTTCTCATTATCAGACTAAGACCAATTCCGCTGATAGATGAAGAACTCTTTGTACGGTTATTGTTCTATCGTGCAAACTCAGTTTTTCCTTCTCAATTCATCGGATTATCATATTACCATCAATCGCTTATACGATTTTATCGTCATGTATTCGTGTGCCTGCTCAAAGTTATGGTGCCTGACGGAATTCTGGAGCTCCTGTTCTATGATTGGCTGGTAAGATTCACTTTCTCCTTCTTGCGGGGGGTGACTCGCACCCAGGCAAGTTTGTTAGAAATTTTTGTTGAGTTGTTAACGCACAATGTGCACACTCCTTTAAAGAAGTCAATGGGACTCCTTTAAATATCGGGACTCCTGCCTGCATCCCAGCCGCTCGCCCCAGTCATAACATCAGTGGTGCCGAGCAAGCAGCGTTGCATGCGCCCAATAGCGGCCCGCCTTTTTACCGATTAATTTTGGTAATTGGCCCAACAGAGATCTTAGTCCTAATGGAGAATCGCACGTCTAACAACGTAGCCAGAACACAGTATAAGGAGGGTAAGTTTTTTATCGTCAATAAAGTTTCCCTTAGTGTTGATGCTGCGTATCACTTTTTGAACAGATTGTTCTGTAGGAACACAGTTTAACCAACTACTTAACCATTAAATACTGGAGCCAGCTTATGTATCGAATATTGCTTGGAATCACGCTCTTTCTTATTGCGAACTTATCCCTCGTCTCACCTTCCTATGGAGGCGTGTTTCGTACGAATATAGCCGTCGTTACCACCCCCACCCCTAAAGTCACCTTTACCTGGCCGGGCGTTCTTGTCCCCGGACAGCCGATGCATATCGACCGGAGGCTTCTGGATGGGGACCGCACCTGGGAATCGCTTGGAACCGCAACCAATCCCGCAACATCTTTTGAAGACAGCAATGTCGAGCTGGGAAAAACCTACGAGTATCGCCTCTATCGCTTCTACCCTCCCGGGACCACAGACTATTCGACAGACAAGATCTCCATGGTGACCGCAGTCGCCACACTTAACGCACCGCTGGAGGACCAGCGAGGTGGAGTCATTCTGGTCGTCGATAGCCAGACCGCTGCGGCGCTTGCTCCCGACCTGCGACAATACGAGATGGATCTGGCCGGGGACGGCTGGTCTGTCCATCGCATCGAAGTGCTGCCCGGGCAAACGGCGGCCCAGGTGAAAGCGGCGGTCAAAAGTACATGGCAAACGACTCCGGGCATCAACTCTCTCCTGCTGTTTGGGGACGTTCCCGTTGTCTATTCCGGAGCCCTCGCACCCGACGGCCATCACCTCCGTCCCCACGAGACGGATACCTGGTACGCGGACATGAACGATGAGTTGTGGACGGACTCCTCGCTGAATTACACTGCCGCTGCCGATCCGAATAACATAAATATCCCCGGCGACGGCAAGTTCGACCAGAATTTTTTCCCCTCGACACTGGAGCTGCGAGTCGGTCGGGTGTTGTTCACCAACATCATCAGCTACCGTAAAAAGAACCACGAGTACCTGCGGGATTATCTGCACAAAAACCATGCGTGGCGGCACGCCTTGCGTACGGTGGATTATCGAGCCTACGTACCAAGTAACACCTATATGTGGACCTGGACCAACTGGGCAAGCCCCATGCTTGGCACAGCCAATATCGCCACCACATCTGGTGGTATAGATAAATCTTATATATTTTGGGCAAGTACATCTACGGTAGACCCTCTTCTTTCTCATTCTCTACAGGGGATCTTCACCACCAACTTTTTAAGTTATAAACAGACCTGGGCCATGGAGAATAGTGGGATGATGCGCAACATTGCGCAGCCCGACTGGGGCCTTACCTCGTCGTGGGGTGCCTGGCCGGCCCCTTTCCTTCATGCAATGGCTGCGGGCAAACCAATCGGCTATTCCTTCCTGGCCAGCCAAAACAATCAGGTCCACATCAGCCCGTCCGGGACATATAATAATACGGACTATAGCTATATTAATTATAATCAGTTTGAGAGACCGGGCTCTCAGGTCCACATCAATCTGCTGGGCGATCCCACCCTGCGGATGCACCCCGTCCCTGCTGTCCGGGCGCTTCGGGCAACGCGGTCAGGCGGCGTTTCCCTGTCATGGGCGGCCCCCGTTACGGCGCCGGCCGGATACCATGTTTATCGCTCAACATCGCAACTTGGGCCTTATCAGCGGCTTACGTCCAACACGATTACGGGGCTGCAATATACGGACAGCGCCGCACCTGCCGGCGATCTCTATTACCAGGTTCGCGCGGTTCATATGACCAGCGTGGCCACGGGGACGTACTTCAACCAAAGTCAGGGCGTTTTCGTCAAAGTTAGCGCTTCGGGTGCGGAAAACCGAAGCCCCGTCGCGGTGGGCGGAACGCTGATCACCAAGTGCAATTCGCCGCTGTGGCTGCAGTTTGAGGGCAGCGATCCGGACGGCGATCCCGTGATTCCAATCGTAATCAAACACCCTGAGTTTGGGCAGATCCGCTGGCAGAATGGCCAGGCGTTTTATATTTCCAGCGCAAATTTCTCCGGCACGGAAACGGTGACCTACGTGTTGAGCGACGGCGCCTCTCAAAGCGAGCCGGCTCAAATGACCATCCAGGTAAACGCCAGCGGCCAGACGCTGGCGGGATGGAAGTTTGGCAGCGGAGTTCAGGCCGCGCCGATTGCCACCTACCAGCATCCCAACCTGCAGCCCGTTGCGCTGGCTGTTCGTGGGTACACCGCAACGTCTGTCTATGCCGGCAGCGACCAGGTGGCCTTTAAGAACACTCCCGCCGATCTGGATGCTTCGAAGTCGATCGACTGGACTGTGGCTCCCAGGCCCGGCTACAAGGTTAGCCTGGAAGGACTGACATTTGCCGTTGCCGGACCTTTGGATGTCACGGTGGGCATGGAACTCCGTGCAAGTATCGACGACTTTGCCAACCACATTGTCATTCCATTGCGCCACGGAAACACGATGAAGGGCAGGAGCATCACGGTCCACAATATAGGGCAGATCAACTTCGCCCCTCTGAAAGCCATTGCCTCCCTGCAAAACGTCACCGTTCCGATCAAATTCCGCCTCCACTTCTGGAAGAGCGGAGATCCGGCGGCCCCTATGTCGATCGGCAAGCTGACCGAGGCGCTTCCAAACGTGGATGCGATCGAGGACTTCTCCGTAACCGGAAAGGTAGAAGCTATTCCTGAGGAACCGGCGGATGTGATTGTTGATAACGCCAGTGCTGCGGGGGTGACAACGGTGGGCTCCTGGACCAGCTCGGCGTATGTGAGTGGCTGTTACGCCAGCGGTTATATCCACGACGGCAATTCCTCAAAAGGCGCAAAAAGTGTTAAGCTGACTCCAAACCTTCCCAGCGCAGGCTCTTATGAGGTCTTCGCCTGGTGGACAAGCGGCACTAACCGCGCTGCCAGCGTCCCGATCACAATTCAAACGGCAAATGGCTCCCACACGACAACGGTGAACCAGAAGACGAATGGAGGAAAGTGGGTTTCCCTGGGAGTCTACACTTTCAACGCGGGCACAGGCGGCAGTGTTCTGATCAGCAACGCCGGAACCACTGGCCATGTGATCGTCGATGCGGTCCGATTTCTTCGGCAATAGCGAAAATTGGAGACAATGATCGAGGATGCCCTGGCATCTCCAACAGCGCCGATAGCAATGGCTTTCATCCGGCTGGCTTCAGGCAAGAAATATGCGAAAGGCACGTAGCCGAGTGCATGAGTATTTCCTTCGATTCCTTTAACGATAACCTTGTCGGCAATAAGCGGCCACATTGATTCGGGATCTTGCGCGCCACCGTTTCACTTTATACATTCTCCATCAAATACATGGCAACCGAACGAGTAAAATGTGTGATCTGCGAAAATTTGATCCTCGTGGCAACAGCTCAGGCTAACGAGGGATTGTGCGCACAGTGCAGCAAGCTTCCACTGTCGAAGCGCAAAATCAAAGCGGCGGTCTTGGCCGAGGCTGACCCACTCGCTCGTGCGATCGAACTGTATCTCTCGCTCATCGATTCGCTGGTCGACCAATCAGCTGGCAGGAATTTTGGCGCGATTGCAGACCCCCAATTTGAGGCGGTAAGATTCTATACACTTGAGACTGTCGGCGGGGCATTTGATTTCGACGAGGCGAAGGAACTTGGTGCCGACGCCGTCGACGAAATCGAGCACTACTTGAACGCTGCAGATCCTGGATATTCGTTGCTCGTGCCAATGGAGGCGAAGATGCGGTCGGTCAGTGCCGTGTTCAATGCGACCGGCAAGACTGTGTTCCTCGGATCATGGGGGATGGGGCCAGGCGAGATTGGATGGATGATTCGACGTATCAATGATCGGGACACATTTGACCGCTATTTGCATTCGACCGGAATTACCGAGGATGTCGTCGATGCCTATAATGAGTCGTACGGCACCCGCGTAGCGGGCAAGTAGAATAATCCTCAACAGGAATTCCAACGCCGCTACCGCTCAAAAGCGATGCCCTGCGAGAGTTAGAGCGTTTTCAAATTAAGTGTAGCCACAAGAAGTGAACCATCCTGCAGCATCATGGGACATCACTAAAATCGAACTCGTCGTCAGCACCACGTGATTGCTCCCCAGGTGCGAGATCAGCAACCCCGCATCCATAATGGAGCCCGCCTTCATATCCAGCAGTTGACGGCTGCTAACCTCCACAAAACCGCCCGGCCCACGTTACTCTCCGGATTCAGCGCCGGCCCCCGACGCGCCCGACGACCCGCGGAACGTCATGTCCCCGCCCCCCATAAACTTCGCGTCCGCAACATCATGCGTCGACGCCGTAAAACCGCCGCCCGTCGTCACCCGGTTCAGCGTCGCCGCCGAGCTGTTGGGCTGCACAAAAGTCGTTGTCTCTCCATGTTTACAGTTCCAGCGTCTTCCAAAGCGCAATAAGCTCGTGCCGGCGTGAGATGCCCAGCTTCTCGTACGCGCTGCTGATCTGATTGCGCACCGTAATGGGGCTGGTGCCAAGTTTGCGGGCTATTTCCACATTGGTGCAGCCAGCCGCGACGAGATCCGCACACTGGCGCTCGCGGCGGGTCAGGGAGCGAACTTTCTCCCGCACGCCTGGTTCGTCCGGCATGAGACTTTGCGAAGTGAAGGTGATGAGGAAAGAGCCGCGCGACAGGCTTAGGGACTTTGCAGGCACGAAGTCGACCCGGACTTCCAGATGCGGCCGTGCCTGACAGCGACGGCTCAGCAAATGCAATGCGCCGCGACCCAACGGGGCGTTGGCGGTACGGATCTGCGGGATAGAGGGCCGGGCAAGCTCTACCGCGGCGATCACTTCGCCTGGGACAATGAAGCGTTTAGGGCGCTTGAGGTGCGCTTCGGCCTCGCCCATGCGCCATTTTTCACAGGTCTCCACCGCGGCGGCGTTGTGGTGAATGACTCGCAGTTCCCAGTCCAGGATGATGACGGCGGTGGGCAGCGCCCACACAAAAGTTTCCAGCGACTGGATGGCGAGACGCGACTCCTGCAATTTGGCCAGTCGCTTGATGCAGGAGGCAAAATGCACCTGCCAACCCGCAAGCAGCGCCAGTTCTTCGTCAGTAGTATCGCCCTGTTCCGCGCTGCGAAACACGGTGAGCGTGCCAAGCCAGGTGTTGCCACGCCAGGCGGTGATGGAGGTACCGGATTCCGCGCCAAACCGCGACATGGTACGCCGGTAAAACTCGGATTTCAGCACCATCTCGCGCGGTGTATAATCGGAGTGGCGCACCACCAGATCGTTGGGGCCGACGGGGCTTCGCTGAAGCCAGATGTCGTACTTGTGATCCTCCGCGATGTACGCGTCACTGGCTTCGCGCATCTCGGGGCGGGAGATCTGGCAAGGCAGATCAAACTCGCCAGGGCGGCAGGTAAGATAAAGAATGCAGTTGGGGACACGGCTCTCCACCAGCGCAAAAAGGCATTGCGCAAACTGGGGAATATCCATGGCCTCATACAGACGCAGGATCATGGCCTCCTCGGTGCGCGCGGCGGTCATACGCAGGCGTGCTGAAGGCGGGCGGGATAAGCGACGCTACTGAAGCGGGATATAGGAAATGAAGTGGGTAGCGGGAAAAATGGCAGCGCGGTCATGTAAGGCGGTGGCGGTGAGAGCGATGGGTACGACATCGCGCAACATCAGAACAAGGCAAACCGACCCGGCCTGAAACAGACAGAGATCTGACTCGTCATATTCCAGGCTAAAGCAGAAGGGGTCGGAGTTGGTCAGCATTGAACCGGCAGCAGCGCGACTCCAACCTCCTTCGGCAGGTTATGCCGTAAGTTTAGTCAAAAATCGACCACTTTTCAGGCCCGATGAGATGCCATTGCATCACATCGGGACGCAATGAAACATGTATTATCATGCCGCACACCATGAGGAAAAACGACAAAGCCTGGTAAAAAAGGAAAGCCGGAAACACGTGGAAATCCACGCCGGCATCTCCTTACCATCGTTGAAATCAGCTACAGACTACGCGAGCGAAAGGCACTCTGCGCAAATCGCCACAATAAGTAAAAGCACATCAGCATAGATTTCGCTCCGTTTAGTAGCGGCATTAATAGTAAGGCTTTCGACAAGCACCGGGGAATTTGCATGGAAGCTGAGTCTGCATCATGCCGGCAAAGCTGCCATCTCTGCCTTGGCGGGCCAGGACAGCGTGCGAAAGCGGCGCAACTCGGTGGGGCGCTCCTCCAGGGGAATGCCGTGCAGGCGATCCACGAAGCGGGAAGCCACGGCGGTGGCCATGGCATAGCGCATACGCAGTTGCGGGTGCGACATATGCTCGTGGCCGTCGTCGAAGACTTGGGCGCGCAGCCAGCCGCGCGCATCGTCGGGGACCTGGGCGCCGCAAAGCGATCGGGCCAGCTTCATCAGCACAAGGAAGGTGTCCACCTTGGCCTGGGCCTCCATAGCGCAGGCAAAATGTTCGCCGGCGAGATCACGTTCCCCTTCCCGGAAGCAGAGCGCGGCATGGACGCCGTGGACGATCTCCTCGATAAACGTGATGAGTGGGGCAATGTTCCGTTCATTAATGCTCTGGCGCGGATCGTTCCGCTCCAGCTCATCGATCAACGGTGGCGCATAGAAGATCGCCATGCGCAACCGGTTGCCCGTAGGCTGCAGGAAGATACGGCCGTCCCCTTCCATAGCCTGGGCGAGGCCACCGGATTGCCGGGTGAGGTCGCGGCAGCGATCCGGAGTGATAAGGCAATGCTCCAGATTCAGCTCGATCGCGCAGTAGGTTCGCTCCAGCCAATGTTGAATTTGGCGAAATAGAGTCATAAGGGGGGATGTACATGCGGTATCTCATGGCGGTGGCCGGTGGGTTAAGCTGGGCGGGTTACCAGGAATCCGGGGAGCCGCGCCCGATTGTGTGGGGATGAGGACGATGGGAAGTTGGTGTTAGACCATTCGCAGGCGTTAATTGGTCTTACCCCATCGTACGGGTCAGGATGGAGGGTGTTTCATGGAAATGGAACAGGTTCTCGGCCAGTTGGTTAAGCGCCATTCGGACGCCACGGAAGCGCTCGGAAAGCTGCTCATAGATTGGCGTTAAATCAGCGGAGCGGGCCTGTCTGTGCCGGGCGGCCATGGCAAAGCTGCTGCCGCCCACAGCCTCGTAGAAGCCGATGCCAGGCGCGCCGGTGCGCTGCACGCGCGCCTGGATGCGGTCCGGCATAATTCCGCTGAAAAAGAGCGAGTAGTTGCCGATGTGCGAGCGGATCAGGAAGACCTGCTCCGGCGGCGCTTTGGCCGCATTCTCCAGCATATCGGAGATGTAAGTGAAGCTGCGCGCGTTGGGCGGCGTAGAAACCGGGCCGGGGGGCGCAAGTTGCCGGGTATGGGCAAAGGCTACCAGTACGGCGGCTACGTAATCACTCAGCGCCCGTTCCTCCATTCCGGCTTTACGCATAACGCGTCGCGTTAATACATAGAAGTAGAAATGTGGCGATACAAGCAAACAACCAGCACCATCTATAACAGCTTCGTAAATTCGGTCGTGATCTAATATATGATCTCTCTCTTCAGGGTCGCTGAGGAGTTTGGTTAGGGATACGGCTTCACCCGGCGATTTAGCCAATACCTGAACTATAAAGCTGAAATCGTCGGCCGTCAGTTGGGTTCGACAGTTCGCTTGAATCACGATAGCTAAATAAGCTTAGGTCGTGCCATGTTTGCAGAAGCTTTAGAAGAAGGATTTATTTTACGTGGAATGCGTAAAATCAAGGCAAAGAACGGCCCTGCAGCACCTTAATATTGGTGCTTTTTGACCACATCAGACGGATCAGACAACCTCGATTTATCCACAGGGGCAGAAGATGAGACTGCCTGTATCTGGTCACGCCAGGGCTTCGCCGCTCTGTGGGCAGGTTGCCGCGCTCATTTACTCAAAGCGCAATAAACTTCCGCGCAGTTGTTCGGCGGCCTCGGCGGGCGGCAGGCCAAAGCAGCGCTTGAACTCTCGGCTGAACTGCGAGGCGCTTTCGTACCCTACCTCGCGGGGGGCCACACTGGCTGTCGCGCCGCCGTTTACCATCAACTGCCGTGCTTTTTGCAAGCGGATGCTCTTCAGGTATTGCAGTGGGGGCGAAGAAGTTACGGATTTAAAGTGCGTGTCACCATTATCTCGCCTGGCGTTGTGGAATCGGAACTGCTCCACAACATCAGCGACGACAGCATGCGGAATGCCATTGACGAATTCCGCAAAATCGCCCTGCCCGCCGTTGCCATCGCCCGAGGCATAGACTACGCGATCGAGCAGCCCGCCGAAGTCGACGTAAACGAAATCATCATCCGCCCGACAGCGGGGAATCAGTAGCAGGCGTCGCGGGAATGCACCTACGGACTGCTCC
>JBGGNE010000466.1:0-16152 GCA_041287705.1 Methylacidiphilales bacterium
TCTGCCAGAGAAGAGTTCTTCAACCTGGCTACTTACGACTATTGATTGACGCGTGTGGACTTGAGTACATCGAAATGTACGACAACAACCAACGCAAACACTCCTCCCTACGCTACCAACCCCCCACTCAATTCGAGCAAACCGTCATCCTCCACAATTAACCGAATGCTGGTCCAAAAAAGAGTTGCAGCTCACTCGGCTTTATATACCGGTTCGGATCCGCCTTAAACTTGCTCATACAACTGCTGCTGCAGAAAAAGTACTCGCTGTCACCGACGAGCGTGCGGTGCTTCGCTGTGGCTGGATCGACCGTCATCCCGCATGCCGGGTCGCGTGTTTCCGGTACATCGCCGGAAGTATCGTGGTGATGCTGGCCGTCGTTGCCTTGGTGGGAAAGATCATGACCCATAGTACAAGTGGTAAGTGTTGGCAGTTGCGGTTGAATGGGCTTATTCGTGAGACTTTAGCAGCTCGGCAAGCAGCTTCCTGGCGCGATACACCCTGGTTTCGACGGCTTTGACGGTGATTCCCAGCTGGTTTGCCGCTTCAAGGTGGGACAGTCCGTCGCTGGCTGTGAGTAAGAGGGGTCCGCGCATTTCCAGCGGGAGTTTGTCAATCGCCTGCTGCAAGAGACGAAAATCCTCAGCATTGGCGGACATCTCGGAGGGAGTGCCCCCGCGGGAAGCAAGTTCGATCCTCAAATCCTGAGGGGAATCCTCAAAATCGGTATAGAGAGAATCTGTTTGCTGCCGATTGCGCCAGCTTTTGCTTCGCACGAGGTCGCGACAGAGATTAAGCGCGATTTGAAAGAGCCAGTTACGGAACATACCGTCCGGCCTGTACTGATGAATATGGAAATAAGCTTTCACAAAAGCTTCCTGTGTTATATCCAGAGCATCTGCTTCATTGCTGATATGTCGCGATATGAAATGAAGTACTGAATTCTGATGCTTGTTCATCAGCTGATCAAAAGCGCTTTCATCTCCGTTCTGGCAGGCTGATACGAGAGGTGAATCCGAATCGTCCACGCCCATATCAGTCTTTGCTCATTTCATCGAGGCTTTCCGCTGTCAGCTTTAGCAGCTTGTCCGACTGTTCGGGACGAAGTATGCTTTTCATTTCAAATACATGATTAAGGGTGGCCTTTTGCAGGTCTCCCATTGCGTCATGAATTTTCTCTACAATCAGATCAATCCTCTGTGTTTTCTCCTTGTCTTGTAATAAGGCGGCAGCGAGCTCCTTATTCAGATTTTGTAGTAACGTGATTTGGCGACGGCGTTCTTCCTGATAGCGCTTTTCGATCGGTTCAAGCAGCTTCTCCTGTTCAGGGGTAAGTCCAAGTTGATCGTGAATCCACTGATGGGCATGATCGGAATGAGCGGAGTGCGCATCCCCGTGGCGGTGCACGGAAAACAGACGGTTCGTGATCCAGCAGCTTGAGACAGATACGACGGCGACGACCAGAAGCAGGAGAGCAAACCGCAACGCGTTCGATTTCATCTATATGCCACCTAATACTTTCAAATCCATCGTCCGAGGATTGAAGACTTCCAGGGAAAGCGCGGTACCTCCCCTGTGGGGTGGGGCCAGCTGTGAGCTCAGAAGCGACCCGGTGATTCCCGTAAATGCCCCTATCAGCACGGAGGCGCAGACGAATCTGTAGCTCAGGAACGGAGCAAGCAGTCCTTCCAGCCAGGAGTACGCGGTCCATTCACTCTGTTGCTGCTTCAGAGCCCTGATCCGCCGCCAGACCTGTGAATTGAATTGTCCAGGCACCGCCGGCGCAGACCGCCGCGTTTCGCCATATCGCTTGAGCAGTTGATTGATTTTGTCGTCGTTCATTAGACAGATTAGTGATTGTGGTTCATCGGCATTGGAGCCGTCCCGGCAGGTTTTGCCTCGGGAACAAAGCCAAGGTCCCGTTTAAGTTCGTCCGCACTCGCCGGCGAGGCAAGCAGCGCCGGCGGATATTGGTACCAGCCGGCATAGCTGTAGTCCGCTGCCGCTTCGGGCTTATAAGTCCCCAGGTCCTCCCGAACCTTCAGGTTGGTGTAAAGCCCGCCCATGGTAATGTAGTCGTAGGGGCCCGGCGCTCCGACCATCGGCACGCTGTTGGCGGGGATCTTCATACCCATCTCGCCCATATCGGCCATGCCCTCCTGGCCCATCGTCATATATCCCGGCAGAAAGGCCCTTACTTTCTTATCCAGCGCGCCTGGTTTGATGCCGATAATGTTGGGTAGCCCGTGCCCCATCTGATTCATTACATGGTGAAGCATGTGGCAGTGAAACGCCCAGTCTCCGGGATTGTCGGCGATAAACTCCACTGTCCTGGTGCTGCCTGTGGGGACAAGAACCGTAGTTTCAGGCCACTGGGCTGACTCAGGGATGGGCCCGCCGTCGGTCTCAATGATCTTGAAGGCATGGCCGTGGATGTGCATCGGGTGATGCTCCATCGACGAAAGATTGCCAATGCGGATCCTGACGCGGTCACCCATTTTTGCCAGCATTGGCGCCGTGCCAGGGAACGCTTTCGCGTTGAGCGTCAGCATGTTGAACTCGGTCATTTCATTGGGATCGGGACGCCGTGTGCCGGGAATGATTTTCCATTCGCTCAACATGTAGACATAATCACGATCCGGCGGCGGTGTCTGAGGGGAGCGCGGATGAATGATCAGCATTCCCAGCATACCCAACTGCATTTGCGTCATTTCGTCATGATGCGAATGGTACATGTAGGTGCCATGCTGCCATACTGTAAACTCATACTTAAAGGTCTCGCCCGGCTGTATAGCCTTTTGGTTCAGCCCTCCCACGCCATCCATGCCGTTTGGCAGTAAAATGCCATGCCAGTGTATGGATGTTGAAGCAGGAAGTCGATTTGTAACATAGATGCGAATTCGATCCCCCTCAACACATTCTATAGTAGGGCCATGAACCTGCTTGTTAAAGCCCCAGCAAAATGCACGGCACTCCTGGTTAGAAGGCGTTTTGGGAATAAATATATGGTCTACCTCTTCACATGTAAGATGAAAAACCTTGATGCCACTCACTACTTTGTAAGAAAGTGTGGATCCATTGAGTGTAATACTTGGATTATAGTGCTTGCCAGGAACACCTGGCTCAAGCGGCTCCTTAGTCCACACTGGCTGCACTTTAGCGTTAAACTTCGCGGTGCCGTTGACTTCTGCACCTAATGCTTTCGACATAAAGGACTGAGATGTAGATGCAAGCCCTGCCATAAATGCGGTACCCATAAAGCTTCGGCGGGAAAGATTGCCTGAAGTATTCATTGTTTGCTCCTGTGTTTTGGCGTGATCTTTTGGGACATCCTATCCGTCGACACAGCTCTTGACGGTGTAGATTTTTCTGCAGGTCCCTGCTTATGAGGAACTCGATACAAACTTCCTCCTACAGCTCTTTCAAGAGATGCACGCGTCATCCAATAGTTTTGGGATGCCTGAATATATCCTCTCTCCGCTTCGAGCTCAGATGCTTTTAAAGTAAACAATTCAAATGCCCCCAGCTGCATGGCGTTATATTCCAATAGTGCCTGGTTCACAATCTTCAGTCGCGCAGGTAACAGATCATCATGATAAAACCTGGCGATCTTCTTTGAGCCAATAAGCTTATCGCGCAATGTCCTTACTTCAGACCGAATCTCTACTGCCAAAGCCTCAAACTGGTTTTCTGCTTTCCTTAGTTCGGCTTCCCCTTTAGCAATACGCGGTCGTCCCTGGTTAAAGATCGGAAGTTCAAAGCTTATGGATGGTCCCAGTAACAATGCGTTGTCCGTTTCACGCTCACCCGAAAAGCCTATCTCAAGGACAGGAATCCATCGGTAGGTTTTGGTGAGACCGAGCGCCTCCACCACGGCAGAGAGGTTTCGGTGGGCCACCTGAAGGTCCGGACGATTTGAAACGGCAAGTGACTCAAGGTGATTCATGACCGGATCGGAATCGGGGGGCACTGGCAGGTCGCCCTTTATCGTCCAGTTGATTTCCCGGCCCCAAAGGCCCATCAGCCGGGTGAGATCCTCCCGGTGTTCCCGCAGTTCATTTTCGGCCACCGCCAGATCAAGCCTGCCCTGGCTGTACGCGGACTGCATCGTCATCAGTCGCAAGTCCGTGACATTACCAGCCTTGTATTGCTTTTGAGCGAGATCCAGTGCCGCCGCATTGGTTTCCTGGATGAGTGCCAGTCTCGCCAGCAGCTGTTGATCGGCTTGCACCTGATAGTAGGCTTTCTTCACCTGCTCAATAAGCTCAAGAATCTCCAGGCTTACTCTTAACTCGGCGATCCGGATCCGCTCCTCAGCTATCTTTTTCTTTAGAGGAATCATCAGAATCTGCACAAAATCCTGCGCGACATTCCAGGAATACTTCACCGCTTCATCGCTGGGCGACTGGATCAGCGCGTCGAAGTTGACCCGCGGATTAGGTATCATTACCGCTTCCAGAAGTTCCGCGCGTGCGACGCCGACCTCCTCAAAAGTGGTCTGGAGCTTTCGATTATTCAACAACGCTATCTGGATAGCCCCATTCACGGTAAGTGGTCCCTTGAGAAGGGAGAGAACCTTGCTCCGGGCACTCTCGCGCTCCTCCTTTGTCTTGTGCCACAAGTCGTCCTGGCCTGGTTCAATCGCTGCAACCTTTTCTTCCTTCGCGGCGACGGGGACAGGGCGGACCACTGACTTTCTCTGAGATGGTTGGGCCCAGACTGAAGCAGTCAGGATGAACGAGGCAAGCGTGACCGCTGCCCAAACGATACCGATACCTTTCATCCTCACATCCCTCCATGGTTAGAGTGTTCGCCGCCCTTCTTCTGTGGTTCAGAATCTGCCGCCTTTTGGGAGGAAATGAGCTGACGGGTATGCGTGGTATAATCGTCAGCACCAAGGCCGTACTGACGCGGTTTGTAGGAGCCTTCCGGAGCACTCGAATTAGCAGGGTGGGATGCGGGCACAGCGGTAAGACGGGTTGGTGCACATGAAGTTAATTGGAAAGGCACGAGTACAAATAGAAGACTTCCGGCAATAGTATTTCTCATCATTGGCATCAATCTGTTATGGAGTAACCAAGTTTTGAAGTGAAATGGCAAATCGACCAGAAGAAGTGGAGAAGGGTCAATAGCCAGACAATGGATTAGTGCTGATGATCCGGGGTTGGCGGTGCGTTGATCATGTTGTCCAGAGGTCGAAATTCACTATGCCTCACCCGTCCTCCGGCTTGGGCAATGTAGGCACCTGCAGCTAATGTGGAGATGGCCACAATAAGTGTTGTCGCAGCCAGAGGCAAAGATGCACCGGGCCACTTCACAGGGACAATAATAGCCGCTATTGCAATGACAGCCATCACATAATAAACCCATGTCCAGCGATCTGCCCGATCCATATGTTCATCCAGCCAGTCGACACCGGAGTCATCCGCTATCTTTCGAATGGGTTTATATGCGGCTTCGCCAGTTTTATACACAGGATAGGCGGCTATGCCGGAAACAAGAATCACAGCCAGCGCCGTGATTAGTGCCGAGCGATGCCTGAAGCACATAGCAATGACCAGGGCGAATGCACCCATTGCTGTACCTATAATAGGTATATGGTTGAAAATAACGTGAAGATAGCCGGGCTGCTGGATCTCCGTAAACATAGTAAAAGATGCGAAGGCGCGATTTCGCCTCCGCTGTTAATGTGCATCAGATCAAGGTGTTTTTTTCCGCAATCGGCGATTGCCGATCGGTTAATGTTGATGATCCGAATGGCCCGACTTTTTAGCGGACAAGTCGCTGATCTTCTTCATTGCAGCCGTCGGATCTTTGTCAAAATCCTTTTTACAATCCTTGCAGCACAGCTTAACCTCTTGCCCCTCATATACAAACACGACCGGCTTAGCCATTTCTCCGAGCTTTTCTCCGGAAATGACACAGCTAGTCAGTGGATAGGGTTTCGGCGCCTTTTCGTCCGCCGCCATCAGCGGTAGCGTGAATGCGATGAGCAGCAGAAGTAATGCGTAAGACGTAACTTTCATAATGGGGTGATTTGATTTTCAGCAACAGGGGTTTCAAGGGTATCAACGAGATCCGCAAAGAAATCCCTCAACAAAAATCCCAACTATTTTGCGCCCGATCCCTGGTGCCCAGTTGCCGGATCAGCGCTATCAACTTTGTCCAGGCCCTGCGTGCACGCTTGGAGATATGAAGCGCTTCGGACGCCCCTGATAAGCTCAGACGTACCGCAATGGACTGAAACGCTGAGAGGCGCCAATCCACTCGATTTTCTATATAGCCGAAGTGACCGCACATAAAGTAGCTGAAGGAGGAACGAAGGCGCTCGGAAACAGGCACGTTTCCACGGCCTTTCGGGTGCAGGCTGCGGCAGAGCCGTCGCCAGAGTGGGTGAATGATGAATCGCAGCTTTTGTTGCCAAGCTCCGCATCCAATTGCTTCCAACACCAGCCGTCTTACTTTTTTCTCTATTCAATCAACTAAAAGGCAAGGGTTTTGCGCGGATGCAGTGTTTTACCTTACAGAGTCGGACAATAACCAACCGATGCTCACCAGGGAAAGCCATTATATGAAGACTCTCCATTCTGCCTTCATCTATGCCCTCGTTGTTACCGGGTTACCGGGATAGCTTCCGTGCAGGCAGGCTCCGAACAAGCACGAAACGTAATTAAATAAGAAAGCAGACTCTAAAGGGGCATAAGGGTGCAGGTTTGCAAGGAGCAGGGCCCTGTCATCGAATGATCCAATTCAGACGGCTAAAAATCGCCTCAAATTCGATTATTTCCTGAGGGATTGCGGCTTGAGTCTCGTTTACAGGGGTATTCACAAATGTCAATCGGCGCCAGTGCAGCCTGGCCGGGACAACCTCACTGTTGTTCTCAACGAAGGATTCAGCCCTTCAAATCCAGTAAAGAATAATCTCTATGAAAATATCTTCTTCTGAAATCGAAGATAGTGACAGCTCAATACTAAATAGTGCAACGGTTTTCCTTGATTATAAGTCAGCATTCACGCGGGCTACAAATCTGCCGCTGAATATACTAACTGCTGATGCATTGAAAATAGTTCATATTAGTTCTCCTCAAAGTTCTTTCTGTGTTCTTTTGAATGAAATCAACGGAGGATGCACGGCATGCTTAGCATTGCAGAGGAAGCTTCAGGAAGAATCTATATCAGGGCCGAAAACATATAAATGCTTTGCCGGGTTGGTGGAATCAGTCGTGCCAATTCGTGCAGATGGAAATACCATAGCATATCTCCATACGGGACAAATATTTATAGATAATCCCACCCAATATCAGTTTAATACGCTTGCCAATACATTGCCTGTCAATCATGCATTAATCGACGTTGAACGAGTGCGGCGCGCTTATTTCGGAACTCAGATCGTTCCGCCGGACAGGTATAACGCATCCATAGAAATGCTCAGCGCATTTGCGATCTATGTGGCAGAGAATTTCAGCATACATATAGAATCTCGCAAATATAGGATACGCTTAATGCAAAAAGCTGTGAGATTTATCCGTACACACTGCAGCGAGGACTTGCCTCTCAAAAAAGTGGCTGAGGAATTAAATTTGAGCAATAATTACTTTAGCGAAATATTCAAAAAGGCTATAGGCGTAGGTTTTACTGAGTATGTAGCGAAATTACGCATAGAGAATGCATGCAAATTGCTCAAAAATCCAAACCTTCGCATTGCGGAAGTCGCATTCGGAGCGGGATTCCAATCACTCTCTCAGTTCAATCGCATTTTCAGAAAATATAAAGGCTGCTCGCCAAAAGATTACCGGTCATCGCTTTGAGAGCGATTCAGCACCTTTCCGTGAAAATGCGCAGCTTTTTCCGTGTGGATGCGTAGACGCAGTCGCACGTGACTGGGATAACTACTCGTAGCCAACAGAGGTCCAACGAGCACCTCAAAAAGCAAGGAACATAAAATGAAGAACCTCATAGTAAAAGTCACCGCCCTTATGGGCATTATGATAGTAGCGATAGCTCTGGCGCCGATTGGCATTTTAAATGCAATGCCACCAGGTTCCATGTCGAAGGAAATTCCCATGGCAGAAGTTAAGTCGCCCAACCAGGTAAAGGACCTTGAGCCCGGTGACAGTATCGCCATGGTGTGTGGTAAGTGCAAAACCGTTGCGGTATATCGGGTCCGTTCCGGTGATAGCAAGGGCAGAACTCAATGGCTGCAGCCCGGAACCGAAATGAAATGCCCGGGTTGCGGAGGCAAAATCACCACTAAGTCCGGCGGGAAGGAAAGCCGGATAGTGCATGTTTGCAGCTCTTGCGGTTCCGGTTCTGCGTTTTGCTGTGCGACCAGGCGCGGTCAAAAGACGGATGGTATGTAATCAGCGGTTCAACAGTCCGTTAGTGCGTGATCTGTAAACTCTCTGCGGATGTCCCGGGTCGAGAAGAACTCAACCAAGGATATCCGTAGCGGTAGGAGTCCGGATATTGGTCAGTCCATTCATAGTAAACCTTTACGTATACAAAGAAATGAAACGCATCATTGCCATCTTTATCGTGATTATGGCCATCACAATTAGCATAGGTCTGATGTGGTCCATGTGGAGAAAGGTGGATGAAGCAAAAGATAAATCCGCCACGGTTACCAAGAGCGCGTCCGGCCAGCGCAAAGTGAAGTACTATAAGTCCACGATGATGTTGGGCGAAATCAGTCAGGAGCCCCGCAAGGATAGTATGGGTATGGATATGGTGCCAGTCTATGATGAGGGGGATTCTAACGAAAATGCCATCTCCATCGATCCGGTCACGAGGCAAAATATGGGGCTGAGGACGGGAGTCGTGACCAAAGGCCCTTTGCGACGCAGCATTCGGACTGTCGGCATCATTGAATTTAACGAAACCACGCTGAGCGAGGTGACGACGAAGTATAAGGGCTGGATCGAAAAACTCTACGTCGATTCCACCGGCAAGCAGGTCCACAAGGGTGAGCCGCTTTTCGAAATCTATTCTCCCGAGCTCTACGTCGCTCAGGCGGAGTATCTGCTCACCCGGAAAGGAGCGGGCGGTCTTAAGGATAGTTCACTCACCAAACTCAGGTACATGGATGTCTCCGAAGAGCAGATTGCGGAGCTGGAAAAGAGCGGACAGGCAAAAAAGACGCTCAGTGTTAATGCGCCGCGCGATGGCATCGTCCTTGAGAAAATGGCGGTGGACGGACAGATGCTCGAGGCGGGAACGAAACTCTACCGTATTGCCGACGTAAGCACGGTATGGGTGCATTCGCAGATTTATGAGCAGGATCTCGGTTTTATCAAACTCGGACAGGAAGCGGTCGTGAGTCTCTCGTATCTGCCAGAGCGCAAGTTCCGGGGCCGCGTCACCTATATTTATCCCACAGTAGACGAAAAGACCCGTACGGCAAAGATCCGCATGGAGTTTCATAATCCCGGCTTTTTCCTGAAGCCAGGAATGTTTGCCACAGTCCAAATTGAGTCGCAACTGGAGGCGGAGGCCCTCCTCGTCCCCGATATGGCCGTACTGAGGAGCGGAGAAAAGAGCACGGTCTTTATCGCTCTTGACGGTGGCAAGTTTGAGCCGCGGACGATCATGACGGGAGCGCGTTCCGAGAACAACGCCTATCAGGTGCTGGCGGGATTAAAGGAGGGCGACCGCGTCGTAACCTCGGGGCAGTTCATGCTCGATTCGGAAAGTCAGCTTCGAGAGGCGATCCAGAAGATGATGAAGCCGCAGGAAGCCGAAAAGCCCGCCGACCACAGCGGGCACCAGAAAGAAGTAACGACCAGCACAAGCACGCCCGCGGCGGATTCCCCATCATACGTCTGCCCCATGCCCGAGCACGTCTCGATCCTGTACCGTCAGCCCGGCAAATGCCCGATTTGCAGTATGGGCCTCGTCCCTGTCAGCAGCGAGTTGCTCGAGAAACTTCAGCCAGGCGGCAAAGTCGATCATTACACCTGCCCGATGCCTGAGCATGCCGACGTGAAACTGGACAAACCCGGCAAGTGCCCCCGCTGCGGTATGACCCTTATACCCGTCATGACTTTGCCAGTCCCCGGCAAAGGTTCGGAAGCCACTGAACCTGCCATACAAACTCAACCCACTTCACCGGTGCACAAGCACTAACGGGGGGCTCCATGCTTAATGCCATTATTGATTTCTCGCTGCGCAATAAATTCATTGTCCTGCTGCTGGCAGGGGCGATTGTGCTGGGCGGCGTATATGCCTTGCGCAACATCCCCGTCGACGCAGTGCCGGATCTTTCCGACACTCAGGTCATCATCTACACGGAATGGCCGGGTCAGGCACCGCAGATTGTGCAGGATCAGGTAACGTATCCAATCACCACGAAAATGCTCTCGGTGCCGAACGCCAAAGTGGTGCGCGGCTACTCCTTCTACGGCTTCTCGTTTGTGTACGTGATTTTCGCCGACGGCACCGATCCCTACTGGGCACGCAGCCGGGTACTTGAGTATCTCAACAGCCTCAGCGGGCGTATGCCAAAGGGTGTCGCGCCATCGCTTGGCCCCGATGCGACGGGTGTTGGATGGGCTTTCATGTATTCCCTCAACTCAAAGGAGCGCAGTCTGGCCGAGTTGCGGTCGATGCAAGATTGGTATCTGAAGTATCAGCTCACGTCCGTGGAAGGTGTGGCGGAAGTCGCCAGTCTGGGCGGCTTCGTCAAACAATATCAGGTTACTGTCGATCCCACCAAACTGCGCGCTTACAACTTATCGATTGCTGAGGTAAGCACGGCCATCCAGAAGAGCAATGGAGAGGTCGGCGGACGCTCGATTGAAATGGCGGAGAAGGAATTCATCTTGCGTGTGCGCGGTTACATTCAAAACCTGGATGATTTGCGCAAAGTGGCTGTCGGAGTGGGTGCGAACGGCGTTCCCATCCTGCTGGGCGAAGTGGCAAACGTCCAGCTCGGTCCGGATATGCGCCGAGGTATCGCTGAGCTGAATGGCGAAGGTGAGACGGTAGGCGGCGTGGTGATCGTACGCTATGGAGCGAACGCACGGCAGGTTATTCAGGACGTGAAAGAAAAGCTTACCCGTGCCATGGAGGGCCTTCCCGCAGATGTCACTTACACCGTTGCCTACGACCGCACCGCGCTTATCGATCGCGCCGTATCCACGTTGGAGGAGAAACTGATCGAGGAAAGCATCGTGGTCGCTCTCGTCTGCATCGCCTTCCTGATGCACTTTCGCAGTGCCCTCGTTGCCATCGTTATCCTGCCTGTTGCAGTGCTGGCGTCCTTCATCATCATGTATGCGCAGGGCATCAGCTCCAATATCATGTCGCTCGGCGGCATCGCGATCGCGATTGGGGCGATGGTTGACGCGGTCATCATTATGATCGAGAACGTCCACAAACATATGGAGCGCGACGGCGGCACCAGGCCGCACTGGGACATCATTCGCGACGCCTCCATAGAAGTCGGCCCGACTCTCTTCTATTCGCTCCTGGTCATCACAATCTCGTTTCTCCCTATTTTCGCGCTTCAGGCCCAGGAAGGCCGAATGTTCAAACCTCTCGCCTTCACCAAAACTTACTCAATGGGAGCAGCCGCGCTGCTTTCCATTACCCTTGCCCCGGTTTTGATGGGCTACTTTATCCGCGGCAAATTGCTTCCCGAGGAAAAGAACCCGATCAACCGGCTGCTCATCTGGCTCTACCACCCGGTTATTGATACCGTGATTCGCTTCAGGTGGCTCGTTATCGGAGGCGCCGCCGGTATCCTGGCGCTGACTTATATCCCGTACAGCCGCCTCGGCTCCGAGTTCATGCCTCCTCTCTACGAAGGTGACCTGCTCTATATGCCGACAACATTCCCCGGGATTTCACCGACAAAGGCGCGGGAGATCATTCAGCAGACCGACAGGATCATCAAGAGCTTCGGCGAAGTGCACCACGTCTTCGGTAAAATCGGCCGTGCCGAAACGGCGACCGATCCCGCTCCATTCGACATGGTCGAAACAACCATTATGCTGAAGGACGAGAAAGACTGGCCCGAAGTGGATATCACCGACTCGAGCGGAAAGATCATCGCCCATCGCCGCCGCACTCCCGACGAACTTGTCACGGCGATGAACGTGGCGATCCAGATCCCCGGACTTAACAACGCATGGACAATGCCGATCAAGACGCGCATCGATATGCTGGCCACCGGCATCAAAACGCCCGTAGGCATCAAAGTCTCGGGCGCAAACCTGGCTGAACTCGAGCGTGTAGCGTCGGAAGTGGAAGCGGTCATACGGCAGGTGCCCCACACGTCCAGCGTCTTCGCCGAGCGCGTTATGGGCGGGAACTACATCGAGTTCACCATAAACCGCGATGAAATCGCCCGCTACGGTCTGCGCGTTGGAGACGTGCAGGAGGTCCTGGAAGTAGCCCTGGGAGGAATGCCGCTGACAACCACCGTCGAGGGCCTTGAACGCTACACCGTCAACCTCCGCTATGACCGCGACTTCCGCGAAAATCTCGAAGCGCTCCGCGAAATCATTATACCCGCGCCCACAGGCGCCCAGGTCCCGCTCGGACAGCTTGCCAAAATCGTGACTGTGCGAGCCCCCATGGGTATCAAGAGCGAAGGAGCAGTGCCCAACGCCTGGATTTACGTGGACGTCAAAGATATCGATATCGGCACCTACGTCCAGACTGCTCAGAAAGCACTGAGCGAATCCATTACCAGCGGCACCGTGAAACTGCCCAGTGGCTATAACATTGTATGGAGCGGCCAGTACGAATACATGCTGCGCGCCAAACAGCGCCTTGCCATCGTGATTCCGCTCACCCTGCTCATCATCGTCCTCATTATCTACCTGAACACAAAGTCCTTCATCAAAACAGCCATTGTCATGCTCGCTGTTCCGTTTTCCCTGGTCGGCGCATTTTGGATTCTCTACCTGCTGGACTACCACCTGAGTGTTGCCGTCTGGGTTGGCATCATCGCCCTGGCCGGCCTCGACGCGGAAACCGGCGTTATCATGTTGCTCTACCTCGACCTCGCCTACGAGAAGTGGCAGAAAGAGGGCAAGATGCTCACAGTCAACGATCTGCGCGACGCCATCTATCACGGTGCGGTCAAACGCGTCCGCCCCAAAGCCATGACCGCAACCGTCATCATCGCCGGGCTTCTCCCCATCTTGTGGAGCCACGGCGCCGGCGCCGACGTCATGAAACGCATCGCCACGCCCATGATCGGCGGCGTCATCACCTCCACCCTGATGGAACTGATCGTCTACCCCGCAATCTACTTCCTCTGGCGCTCACATCATCTCCAGCGAAAGCCGTAGTCTACAGGGAGCGCACTTTCCCGATTATGTAACACCGCGCTGTGGAGGCTGCTGGCGACCGATCGTATAACGGGTATCTTGTATTTACCGAAGAAAGGCAGAAATGGAGGTTGTCAGTTCTTCGACAAAAACTTACCCCGGAAGCCATTCTGCCGGGTATGGCGATGGATTCCGGGGTTAGGTGATTCTGGAGGCGTTTCGCTCAATGTCGGGTTCATCACCGCGACATCCCGTTGCGTAGTTTACTGGCTCTAACCACGCATAGCGCTGCAACTTTGTTGCGAGGGGCTGCAGGTCATGGAGCTTTGCGTTTCGCGCGAGCCGGCCTTTTTCTCGGTTACGGTAGCGCAGCGGGTTTCGGTGCCGGCGCGGGCGATCTTTTCGTGTCCCTTGCTGTCGAAGTTATAGACGCGGACGACAGGTTTCGGTTGCCGCATCTGGGGGCAGTGGGAGAAGCTGCGGGCCGGCGCAGTCTCGGTAGCGTAGAGGGGAAGGCCCTGATTGCCAAACCGCATGCCCTTGGTGGTGTCGATGACTCCGGGCGCGGCCTGCAGGGAGGTGATCGCGGCGGCGGAGACGATGATAATGGCCAAAGTGGCAGAAAGAGTTTTCATGTTTATTTTTTCCTTTTGATGAGGCGGGGGGTGATATCCGCCTTCATGAGGTAAAACACCCGTTACCTCTCAAACCCTTGATTTTTTCTCACCTTCTTTTTCACGAAAAAGGCTGAGGGTTTAATGCCGCGTTGGTGTTCTACTTATAGCTAAACAGCGAAAGGATGAAGAACTATGCAAACAGGAAACGAGAACGATGATTCTTTGAACAAGCTTCTGCGGTCGTGGCAACCACAGGTGGATATTCCGTCCGATTTTCAACGCAACGTCTGGCAGCGCATTGAGGCGCGCGAGGAAGAGTCGCCCGTCACCTGGTGGCGCATTATCGCCGATTGGATGACGCAGGGACTTTCACATCCCGTTCGCGCGACGGCTGTGCTTGTTGCAGTGAGTCTGGTCGCCGGCGGGATGGGTGCTGTCCAGGCTAGAGACTCCGCGGCTGCGCTGGAGCTGAGGATGGAGAGTCGCTACACTGCGTCGATTAATCCCTATGCGCAGGCGGACGCGCGGCAGGTGCAGCCATGAAACGTGGCGTGTTTATTCTTCTGCTGCTTGTACTCGGGGCGGCGGCCTGGGCTTGCGGTTACAGCTGGGGCCATGGAGTTGGCTGGCTGCGAAGTTCAGTACCGGATATGCACGCGGCGCATGGTGGTGCGGCGGAACTGGAGTGGTTGCGCCACGAGTTTCGGCTGACGCAGGAGCAGTTTGACACCGTCCGGCGACTTCACGCGGAATATGAGACGAAGTGCGTCACTATGTGCGACCGAATCGTCCAGTCGCGCCGCAAATTGAAAGAGTTGCTGGCCCGTAAACCAGAGGTGGATGCCGAAGTGGAGCAGGCGGTCCGGGAATCCTCAGACATCTGGCGGGAATGCCAGTTAGCCATGCTTCGCCACATCCGGAGTGTCGGCCGGGTGATGAACCCTGAGCAGGAAAAGCGTTATATCACACTGATGGAAAAGCATTTACCGATCTTCAGCACCAGCGATAACGCGACCATGATGAAGGAAACGGGCGGGCCCAGCCCCTCCGGAATGCATCCATGAACGACAATAACCACGCCCCGGGGAAGGATCCGGAAGAGCGCAACACAAGGAACGCGGCTGACATTGCCGCCATGGAGCGCCTTCGCGACGGCGACACCCTTGCACTCAATGAAATCATGCAGCGCTGGAAAGAGCCGCTCGCTCGCTTCCTCTGCAGACAACTCGGCGGAAGCGAACACGACGCCCTCGATATCGCCCAGGAGACCTTTGTCCGCGTCTACGAGCAGCGGCAGCGCTACCGCCCGCAAGGGAAATTCTCCGTATGGCTCTTCGAAATCGCATGCAATCTCTGCCGCAACAAAATTCGCTGGCGTATCCGCCATCCCACCGTCTCCCTGGACTCCGAGTCGGACGACTGGATGGAAAAGGCGAAAGATCCTCGCCCGGCCGGTCACGAAATCCTGATCCAACAAGAGCGTGCCGAAGCCGTCCGTGCCGCCGTCGTGTCCCTGCCCGAGGACCTGCGCACGGCCTTCCTTCTGCTGCAATACGAGGAGATGTCCTACCTGGAAATCTCCGCCATCCTCCACTGCACCCCCAAAGCTGTAGAGACCCGCGTCTACCGCGCGCGCCGCCACCTCGAGGACCAGCTCCGTGCCTGGCTTTAACCACAGTGAACACATGGTTCTCCTGATTTCCGTAAAGGCTGCCGCCGCCCTGGCAAAATCGGCGACGTTCACTGGCATTCTCGTTCAGACCGCAAGACCGCGTGCGACCCGAGTTTGAACGATCTCGGCTAACCGCCGACGATACCAGCGCCCAGCCCACCATGGCGTCCCTCACAGGCGGTAAGGAGGTGGGCGACCAACGGTCCTCATCCGGACCGCGCCTTGGGCATCGCGGCTCCAATCCGTGATGAAAACGAACCGCTTCATTGCCGTTACGATGGATCTTTCCTCGAATTCAGCCTGAAGTGGCATTGTGGCAGCCGTGGAAGTCATTGAAAACATGGCGCCCGGTTCGGCGTTGCTACCACCCGTCTTCATCGTGCTGATGACGACGGGTGCGCCTGGTTGGCTGAGATCGCGGACAGCAATTTCAGTTTCCAATTTTGTGCCACCAGCTCCCAGGCCCACAATCATGCGAAGTGCACGGCTCCCTTGGTTTACACGTACAAATTTGCCGGTAAGCAACCAGCCCGATGGGGGAAGTGTCGATCCCTGCGGCAGCCTGACAGCATATGCCACTTTCTTC
>JBGGNE010000467.1:0-53898 GCA_041287705.1 Methylacidiphilales bacterium
GACTTCCAGCACCTGCACAATATTAGGGTGCTGCAGTTTTGCGGCGTTCTCTGCTTCTACGCGAAAGCGATGCCGCTCGAGGTCGCTGGCAAACGCGCCGGCGTTGATCAGTTTGACCGCCATAACACGGTCCAGTCCGGAGCGTTTTGCTTTATAGACGGTCCCCATACCGCCCTGGCCAATGACTTCCTCCAGAGTATACGCACCCAGAGCCTGCGGCAGCGTCGCCGAGGCAGGAGGCGCTGGAGGCTTCACGATAACGGGAGCCCGGTTCGGTTTAGGGGGTGGAGTGGCGCTGGTCATGCAAAACGGCCTGCGTGGCCATGGAAGAGGGGATGGATATCATCTATAGCAGCCTTCCGCAGAAGAGCAAGATGTGCTCCAGTTGCTGCCGATTTATCGCATTTATATCGGCGCATCTTACACATATCATCTCCAGAACCTGCATTCACTTACCATCGGGAGAGACGAACGGCTGCAGCTAACTTGCGTGAAGCTCAACTTCAGCCTGCGCAGTCCTTGCGTCCTCTTCGCTTTGCGCTTTCTCCTGCGCCATCATTTTGCGGCAGGGCTCCACGTGTATCGTCACATCCGCCACCTGGGAAAACGCGGTGCGGATTTCGTCCTTTACGCTGTGCGCCAGAGCGTGGCTGACAGCCACGGTCATGTGCGGATCGACATGGATGTGCAAATCCACAAACATGCGAAAGCCCACCTGACTGGCGCGGCATTTATCGACATGCTGAATCCCGGGCAGAGTGGCGACGAGGCTGCGGATCGGCTCCAATATGGCCTCCGGGGCAGTCTCCATAATTTCAGAGATAACCGGACTGAGAATGTGCGCGCCGTTGTATGCAATTACGCAACCTGCAAAGATTGCCGCAACATCATCAGCGCCTTCCCATCCTTTACCGCCGATGAGTGCTATGGTGATACCAATAAAGGCTGCTCCGGAAGTAAGCGCGTCGGCGCGATGATGCCATGCATCCGCCTGCACGGCAGAGCTTTCTGCGCTGGTGGCTGCTTTGTCTACAAAGCGATAAAGGCTCTCCTTCACCGCAATAACCATGGCGAGCACAAGAAGCGTAAAGGGGGCCGGTGAACCGTGCGGTGACATGATTTCATTTACGCTTTCGTAAATAATCAGCATTGCCGCAGCTATCAGCATAAGCGCTACTACAGCCGTTGCGATGGTCTCGGCGCGTCCATGGCCGTAGGGATGATCCTCATCCGGAGGGAGTGCCGCCACCACAACACCGCGCCAAACCACCAGCGAGGCAAAGATATCGCCCAGCGACTCAATTCCATCCGCTATCAGCGCGTAGGAATTTCCCACCACACCGGTTGTGATTTTAATGGCGGCAAGCGCCATGTTCACACACACGCCCAGCAGGCTGGTCTTTGTCGCAATTTCAACACGCTTTTCCATAGATATGCCAGTCCACCCAGTATACTCCGCTATATACAAAAGCAAGCGCTATTTGTATGAAATTACGAAGCTAATACTAAGCGGATTGTATAACTTTAAGAGAAGGAGCGTTTGCTAAAAAGCGTTATGATGACAATTGTTTGTAGGAATCGTTAGCAATATTTGTGCCGCCAAACTTTTGTACAGAGCACGGTTTTCAGAGGACAGCTTTAAGAATAGGAATCAACGGATTTGGGAGGTGAAACTGATAATTTCCCGCGCGCAAGGCTCCTGCTCCCGCTTTCAGGAAGGCATGAGGTCCGGCAGGGCGTTTAGGTGAGTCGCAGGAAATTGTACATACGCAATGCCTTCAGAGGCAGAGTACCCAGCTTCCACAGAGTGCGGATGGAAAAGCGGGTAACTACGGCCACTACCGTGGTGATGAGCACTGGGTGGTCACGTACGAACTTGATGCCCTCCCAGCCGCGCCGGGCGTATTCGGCGGGCTGATGTAGTTCCAGCAGCGTTGTGTTCAACTGCTCCCGCTGCCAGATCGCGTGAGCGATGAGTGCCGCTTTACGGAATTCGCGCTTTTCCTTTTCGGTCTGAACCGGAGGTTTGGACGGCGAAGAAGGGGGAGGGGAGGCGGCCATTAGCTTAGCTCCTGCTTAAGGGCCACGCTGTCCTTCTTCAGTTCAGCCAGAGTGGCGCCAAAGAGAGGGGGATGG
Organism: Methylacidiphilales bacterium; assembly: GCA_041287705.1. Taxonomy (GTDB): domain Bacteria; phylum Verrucomicrobiota; class Verrucomicrobiia; order Methylacidiphilales; family UBA1321; genus LW23. Next base: position 2,137 of record JBGGNE010000467.1, read on the forward strand.
GTCGCAAACCAGAGTCGAGTCAGTAACAGGGAAACAACGCCGGTAACGGCAAAGATCGCTACCATGCCGCCAAGCACCACGAGCCGGTACGGAGTATCCCAGAACAGCACGACGATGAAGAACGTGCCGAGGATGGCCGTGAAGAGCAGGCTGAATGCGGCGAGGCCCAGGTAGATGGCTAGTGAGATCAGGCGTTCCTGCTCGTCCTGCAGCTCCAGAGTGGCAAGTTCGGCGCGAGACTTGAAAATCGCGATCAAAATGCCGGCGAGCTGTCGCACGGATGTGATCGGAGAGTGGGGCGGTGTAACACCGCTGGAAGAGAGTGGTTCAGATCCATTCATTCGTGTCGAGCCAGTTATCCGTTATAAGACTTCCCATCCCTTCAGCGCCAGCTACGACAGCACAATGCCGCCGGCTGGCTTGAAAGGTGCAGCACATAGCTGCCTGGCGGACCTAAAAAGGATCCGATTAATTACGCTTCAACAGCAACACACCGACCAGAAAGCCGGCAAACGCGGCAACGCCCACGGCACGCCAGGGATTATCCCGCACGTACACATCGGCTGCTTCAGCGGCCTGCTTCGTTTTGTCGACAACCAGGGCCTCAGTAACGGCAAGGCGGTTGTTCACATCGCGCAAATTTTCCTCCAGACGCGCACGAATGTCGACAGTCTTCTCGGAAACATTGGATGCCGTGGCGCGAAGAAGTTCTTCCGCATTACGTGCCAGTACGCGCAAATCAGCAACGACTCGATTTGTCGCAATCTTTACCTGCTCTACTTCTGCTTCCATTTGTTCGTTCATTTTATCCTCCAGGAATTTATCAATTCTATTAGTATTATACGGACCCAAATATCAGGTCGCCGAACTTCTCACCGAGTATATAGGAAGCAGAGAAGATGTGGCAACCTGTAAAATTGCATTCTTCTTCCACTAAAATCCATGAAAGGGCTTAGCGCAAGCCCGCGAACGCATTTCGTTGCAGAAAATTGCCCGGTCCGAGCCATGGCGGGCGATTTAGCGGATGGATACTGGAGTTCCCGCGCCAACCAGTGTGTAGAAGGTCGCCGCGTCCCAGTTGGAGAGGCGGATGCAGCCGTGACTGCCGGAGCGCCCAATAGTTTCAGGTGAACCCGTGCCGTGTATGCCGACACCTGGATGGCTCAGCCCCGCCCACATAATTCCTACGGGACTGTTGGGGCCGGGTGGCAGATTGAAGAAAGTACCGGTTCGCTCGCCGCGCTTCAGAACGCCTTCGTCGTAGCGATACCAGGGCCAGGGCTCAATGCCAACAATTCTCCAGTCTCCGATCGGCGCGGGATGCTCCGCGGAGCCCGGTGTGATGGGAAATGCGGCGACAAGGCTGCCATTCGCTTCCCGGATTTCCAGCATTCGTATTTTTGTATCCACAGAGACACGCCGACCGCCCGTCGAGCCTTTCGCATAACCGGCGGTGAAGTTGGCGCCATCAAAGGGGCGCGATACATTGGGGACACGCACTGTTGCGCCGGCACTGAGACCGCTGACATCACGTCCACCGTTCAGGTCCACAATGAATTTCTGGGTGGTGTGAAAACGCTCCGCGAGGAGTTCTTTGAGACTGGTGTAGGGCAGACGCTTCAGTTTCGCCAATTCCTCCGGGCCGCCGCCCATGGGTCCGACCTGACCCAGATCTCGCTCGGTAATTGTATATGTCGTAAACGGCACGATGGCGGACAGATCAATGGACGCACCCGGCCCCAGGCCGCGCGACTGGCGGAAAAGCGCCATTGCCTTATCTGTAAACTCGCCCGCATTGCCATCCACGACACCCGGGCCAAAGTTCTGGGAATCCAGGAAGATCTGCATCTTCACGGCGTTAGCGCCGGGTGTCAGTGCTGAAGATATGTTATTTACTGTCGCGCAGCCGAGCATTGCAGTAGCGATCAATACAACCCCCACAGCTCCAAGGATCTGCGTCGTTAAAGAATTCCACGCCGAGCCCGTGTACCAATGGGTAAATTTCACGCCGCTTAATCCAGCATATTCCCCTCGTAAATGGAACCAAAAACCGGTCAAGTCCGCCGTATATATCAGCCGCGTGCTGCGGCAAGACCGACTTCGCCGTAGGAGTGAACGCGCTCGCATACCATTCGAAGCTTGTCCTCCAGGTTTCCGCCCGCTGTCCTGAACGCATCCGCATCTATCGTGAGAGGAGCGCCGAGCACCACCAGAGGAGCGCCGTATTCGGGCGTTCGCATGGCCTGCTCGACCGTGAGACCGCCGACTGCCTGCACAGGTACCGAGACGGCTGTGACAATTTCGCGAAGCTGATCCAGCGGACTCGGGTATGGCTTACCAGCTGCAGCCAGTCCGCGACGTTCGTCGTAGCCGATGTGGTGAATGACGAAATCGCAGCCGTAATCTTCCAGACGCCGTGCGGCCGCAACCATGTCAGGCGCGCCCAGGTTGTCGCCCATGACTTTAATGCCCAGATCGCGTCCCGCCTTTACGACCATCTTGATCGTTTCGGCGTGAGCTCTTTCCATGACAACGACGTGTGTTGCCCCGGCTTTGGCCATCATCTCGGCTTCCAGCCAGCCGCCGTCCATCGTCTTCAGATCCGCCACGATGGGCACGCTGGGGAATGCCTCCCGAAGTGCGCGGACTCCGTGCATCCCTTCCGCGATAATGAGTGGCGTACCTGCTTCCAGCCAGTCCACACCGGCTCGTAGCGCCATGGCGGCAGTTTCAAGAGCCTCCGGTATGTTGGTGATATCCAGCGAGATCTGTACAATCGTCTTCATAGGTAAGGTAAGTTCCTCTAATCGTGTCCACCGGCGCTGCGTTTAAGATGAGTGCCGCAAGATTGTCTGATGATCAGTTCACAAGGCAGCCGGTCATGAATCCGCTTGGGAATCTGCAGTTCAACGCCAGAAGCTGTGCCGTTGCCTGGATGCACGCCGCCCGCGTCTTCTTTGTCCTCGATAGCCTTGAGAAGAATCTGCACAGCCCTGCACCCCATCGCGGTAATGGGCTGCTGCACCGTTGTGAGCGGGGGCACCGTGAAGTCGGAGAACTCCACATTGTCGAAGCCTGCTACGGCTACATCCTCTGGAATTCGCAGCCCGGCGCTTCGTAGTGTCTCCATGGCGCGGATGGCCAGCATATCCATACCGGCAAAGAGAGCCGTCGGTCGGTCTTCCTTTTGGAAAGCCTGCAAGATTTCCTCGGGCTGATATCTCCACAGTGCTGCTTCGCCTTCAAAGACTGCTGCATCCAGAATCAGCCGCGCATCGCTTGAAAGGCCCGCGTCACGCATCGCCTGGTTGAAGCCGGCCAGGCGCTCATTTCCCACGGAATCCCAGCTGTGGACCGGATGAAAAGCAAAGGCGATTCGCCGATGGCCCTTATCGATGAGATGCTGAGTCATGGCCCGTGCCGCGCCGAAGTTATCGGCAACAACTTTCGGGAAGGTGATGGCGGTGGATAAATCCTGCTCCACGAGTACGACGGGGATCTGTCGCTGCAACAATTCCGCCCATGGCTGCTCCCAGTCCGCGGCGCGTTTGGCAAAGGGCACCAGCACTACGCCTTCCACGCGGCGGCTCAGCAGCATCCGTGCGTACTGCGCTTCCCGCTCAAGATCCAGGCGGGTATCGCAAAGAATGACGTTGTAGCCGCGCTCAAAGGCCTGGGATTCAATCGTCTCCACCAGAGCCGAAAAGACCGGATGCCCCACCGCGGGAACGATTACGCCCAGCGTCTGAGTGCGGCCATGGGAGAGATTCTGCGCCACCTGCGAGGGCACGTAATTCATCTCACGGGCACGCGCCAGTACGCGCTCTTTGGTCGCCTGACTGATGCGCGCGTGACCCTGCAGAGCCCTCCATACTGTGGTCGAGGATATCTGCAAATCTGCGGCAAGATCGTGGATCGTATAGCCTTTCATTAAATCTCATTCCGCTACGGTCAGGCTACGATGGCCACCGCACGTATTGGCGAGCCATCACCGCCTTCCCACTTCAGAGGGAAGCCTGCAAACACGAATTCGTCGGGAACCTGATCCAGATTTGCCAGCGATTCCACGATCACGATCTCTGCGGGGCGTTGTTGCAACAGATGGTGGACTTCGTAGTAGTCCCGTCCGGGCGTTGGCGTGTCCATACCCAGAAGGCGAATGCCACGGTCGGCAACATAGGCGGCGGCTTCCTGAGTCAGGCTGGGAAAGTCGGTGAAGAAATCGGGCTGCCCGTAGCGGCGATGCCAGCCGGTTTCGTAGATGATCCGCGCGCCGGGCACCAGCAAAGCCTCGAATGGCTTCAGATCCGCCACGGCTATTTCTTCCCGGGCCTGCTTGGGAATGCGAAGCACGCGTGCTGGCCCGTAGAACCACTCCAGGGGCATCTTCTCGATTGTAAGCCCGTCCGGAATAAAGTGATAGAGCGCATCCAGGTGAGTGCCCTGATGGCTGCCCATGTAAATACGGCTCACGTTACAGCGGTTCTCGGCTATAGTGGCATGCGGCGAAATTCCCAGGACGGGATCCCCGGGAAAAGCCTGCTGCCCGTCGCGCAGGGCATGAGTAAGGTCGATAAAGTGCATAAAAGCGATAGGTTAGCAAATTCGCGGACGCTGATTAAGCCCGAAAGTGCTCATCAATTTTGCCCCGCAGAAACCGGACTGATTCCCGCAAGTCGTTCAGCCCATTCATCCCGTCCTCAATGGATATCCACGAGGAAAAGCCTTCCGCCGCCAGTGTGGAGAATATCACGTCGTAATTATTCATTCCTTTGCCGATAACGCCATGGGCGAGGCGAGATGCATAGCCGACGGAATCTTCCTCCCGCCGCAGATCTTCCAGCGTGCCGTGGGTCAGATACCGATCGCTGGCATGCATGGTGACGACCCGATGCTTTACTCGATCGAGAAGCTCCAGAGGATCTTCGCCCGCCAGAATCGTGTTGGAGGGATCGTAATTCACCCCGAACCACGGCGAATGAATCCGCTCCACAATCTCCACAAAGACATCCGCGCGCTGGGCGAATTCGGGGTACTGCCAGTAATTGTCCTTATAATGATTCTCCATGTTCAGGACGATGCCGTGCTGTTCGGCAAACGGGAGGAGGTCTGAAATCACACGCACCACCTGCTCCACTCCCGCCTCTCTCGAGACTTCGGGCCTGCGCTGACCGGACAACACGCGGCAGAATCGCCCGCCGAAGAACGCGGCGATTTCGATCATCCGCTTTTGCCGGACGATCTCCTTTTCCAGCAGGGTGGGATCCGGCTGAGTGAAGTCAGGCGAACAGCACAGCATGGGCATTTCCAGTCCGGCGCGCGTCATGTAATCTTTAACGCTCGCCAGCCATGCTTCGTCGTCCTCCTTCAGGAATCCGGAGTAGAACTCCAGTCCGTCGACACCCAGCGTTGCCGCAATATCGATCCACTGGAAGAGAGTCATGGAGCGATGGACGCAAAGCTCGTCCATGTAACATTTGGGGAAGGCAGCTAATTTCGGCTTCATATTCCAATTAATTGCGAGTCTCTTTGCGCGGGTTGCGACCGATCACGGGGTACTGCTCCAGGTCCACCACCGCGCCGTTCACCAGTGCTGCTTCGTCCGACAGAAAATAGACAGCGGCCCACGCTACTTCTCGTGGCGAAAGCAAACGTCCCGAGGGAGCAAACACAGTAGGCAGCTTCGAAGGCCAGTCCGAGGACAGCCCCTCGGTTTGCTTGAGTTGAAACTCGTTGGCAGTGAGCGTCCAGCCGACATTGAGCTGGTTTACGCGAATTCCATTGGGTCCGTGGGCATCCGCCAGATTGCGCGTCAGTGTGGTGAGGCCGCCTTTGCTGATGGAGTAGGCGAGTTGGTTCGCTTCGCCACAATAGCTGTTAATCGAGCCGATATTCAGCACACGCCCACCGCCGTGCTGCAGAAAATGCGGCAGGGCGGCCTGGATTAGCAGAAATGGCGCTCTCAGGTTCACGGCCAGCGTTCGGTCAAAGTCGGCAAGTTGCGTGTTTTCGAGGTTTCCTCGAGTTACTGCCGCAGCGTTGTTGACGATGCAATCCAGCCGGCCGAGCTGCTCCAGGGCTGCGGCTATTACACGTGCTGGTGTGGCAGGATCAGCCAGATCCCCTGACACGAACCCTGCCTTGTCGCCCAGCTCCGCAGCTACGCCAGGCGCGTCGCTACTGTGCAGTCCGTGCACCATTACCAGCGCGCCTTCTTCCACAAAAAGCCGCGCCATGGCTTCGCCTATGCCGGTAGTGGAACCGGTGACGAGGATCACCTTTCCGGCTAAGCGCATACACTCTCCCATACCTTGGCAAATGCGTCGCGACCGCGTCTTGCTGTGTCCTCGGGATTCAGCCAAAGCGAGTCCGGTAGTTGCGGATCTGAAAAGATCTCCAGTGTATAGGCGCCGCTGTAGCCGGTCGCCCGGATAGCCTGGAGAAGCGGTACAAGCGGTATTTGGCCCTCTCCGGGAAGGTAGCGGTCGCCGATGGCGCGTGGATCACGCCAGTCATTGATGTGGACACCGAAAATGCTATTGCCGTACTTCTGAATCAGTAACGGGACGGCTGTGTCCTCCCAGATATGCCAGACATCCACGAACATGCCAAAGCTCTTGAGACCAACAGCTTCCACAATGCGGTCCGCATGAGCCAGCGAGCAGATGAACGTGTCGATGTTCATCAGGATTGGATTCAATGGCTCTACGGCAAGACGCACTCCGCAATCGGCTGCGATGCGCGCGGCTTCACTGTATTCTCTTATCGCAACACGGTAGGCTTCAGCATAATTTCCCGCGGGTGCGGCTCCTGTTATGGTGACCAGCGTAACGCCTGGGAAGTGCCGGCCGAAAAGCTCCATACTCTGGCGCAACAACTGAATGCGATCGCGGGGATCGGCAGGCTGGGGGCGAGGCTGATCCGGGAAGAGCGAGTGCAGCCGTGGCTGGACGCTGGAGACGCTTAGCCCGGAATCTTTCAGCATCCTTAGCTGATCGTCTGCCCTGGCCGGATCCAGTTTGGCTTCACACACTTCGATGAACGGGATGTCAAGGCTCATGTAAAGCTGTACATCCTGGGCAAAAGAAAGAGGCCAGGTTGTGAACTGACTCACCCCGAACGGAAGTGCGGACAGCGCTGTTGTTAATGCCGTAGTCATGGGAGAGTTACGAAGCGAGATGCCCGGGAAGCAGGACGCCCTTAACAATGTCCCCACGATGCATCTCGTCAAATACTCCCTGCCATTCTTCCAACGGCGCGACGCGGTTCAGGATTGGGCCCAGATCGATTTTGCCGGATGCGAGTAATGACAAGACTTTCTCCCAGATCGGCCAGTTGTGCGAGTAACTGCCCTGTAGTGTAACCGCCTTTTGCACAAGCGGATCCAGGGAAAAGCCAAGCGGCTGCGGTCCCCAGCCCACTTTGGTGATCTGCCCTGCCGGACGCACGATATCCAGCGCGAGCTTGAGGGAGGCAGAAACTCCGGCTGCGTCGATGACGAGATCGAAGCCATAGCCATCGCCAAAGCTGCGGGTCCATTCCGCAATATCCTCGCCCTGGGCACCCAGAATGGTGTCCGCGCCTATAGAGCGCGCTACGTTAAGGCGCTTGGCGTCGGCGGGGATACCGATCACGACAAGGTGGCCCGCTCCAGCCAGTCGAGCCATTACCGCGCAGAGCAGACCTATAGGGCCTGGCCCAATGACAGCCACGGTGTCGCCGGGGCGGATATGCGAGTTGACGCACACGGCATTGTACGCAACGCAACATGGCTCCGTCAGCGAAGCTTTTTCCAGAGCCAGCGAGCCCGGAACGTGATGCAGGCATCTGGAGGGAACCTTAACGTAAGGCGCCATGGCTCCATTTACGCCGTAGCCGAAACCGAGGCGTTTGGGCTCCAGGTTGTACAATCCCTGGCGCACAAAGGCTGAATCCGGGGGAAGCACGGCGGCTGTCTCACTGACAACGCGATCACCCTCTTTAAATCCCCGGACCCGCGCACCGACGCGGGCGACAGTTCCCGCAAATTCGTGGCCCAGGATGACCGGGTAGTTCACGGACCAGCTCTGCTTGCCCGTGTATTGGTGTAAATCGCTGCCGCATACCCCGGCTGCCTGAACGGCAAACAGCACGTCATCTTCCCCTATGTCCGGCACCGGCATCTCCCGCAATTCCACGGAATGTGGATCTTTACCGTAATTGACAAGGCTTACCATATGGATGGAGTATTGCGTAACCGGTTACGCATCGTCAACTTAAATCGCGTTAATGTCTATGACAGCATGGCGCAGCCAGACGCTTTCCAGAGGTGACATGGCCTGTTATGAGCGTTGAACCGGTTAAAATGGATAAGTCGAAATCGTAATTTCGCAGCTCTATCCGCTGGCCGGAGTGGGGTGCCTGGGCTAGTTCTTATTGCATTGGTGACAATGCGCTTTGCTTCTTTAAAGAAAGTGCAAGTTCTCTCTGTAATGATCTGTCATCATCCTTTCCACGCCCAACATGATCTTATCCTCCACGCCAGCCGGTTCGGACTCCAGCACCCCGACAGATTCGGATAAGTCCAGAAGCGGAAGCACTGTTCCAAAGACCTATATGCTCCAGCGCAGCGTTCCCATTGAGGAGGGATATGACATTGTGGTGGCGGGCGGAGGCCCGGGAGGTTGCGGGGCGGCAATTGCGGCCGGCCGCCGCGGAGAAAAGGTTCTGCTACTGGAGGCGACGGGCTGCCTGGGAGGAATGGGCACCTCAGCAATGGTCTCGGCCTGGTCGGATCTGGCCGACGGAGAACGTATGCTGGCAGGCGGCCTGATGGGCGAGATTGTGGAGACCATGTATGAGCGCGGCTACTATAAGCCCGGCATTGATCCGATACACTGGCGTCAGAAGTTGCATTCCGGTTTTGGGTACAATACCGAAGGGCTTAAGCTTCTGTTGGATGAGCTTTGTCTTGCAGCACATGTAGAGCTGCGGTTCTTTACGCGCGTCATCGATGTCGAGGTGAATGCGGGCACGAAGAAGGTGCAGGGCGTCGTCCTTCACAATATTGAGGGCTACCGCTTTGTGAAGGCACGTACCTTCATTGATGCTACCGGAGATGCCGTGCTGTCGGCGCTTTGCGGGGCGGCCTATCGCCAGGCGGGTCGCGATACCGAGCATATCATGGCGCCTACGCTCTGCGCGGCACAGGCGGGCATCGATACGGATCGCTTCAACTATGGCCATCAGCAAAATGCTGTTTTTCAGGGGATTAAGGACGGTTTCTTTACGCAGCCGGACCGCCATGTACCCGGCCTGTTTATAACGGGTCGCACGACAGCGATCATGAATGCGGGGCATTTGTTCGGCACGGATGCGGTAAATTGCCGCAGCCTGAGCGATGGTATGGTGCGGGGGCGGAAATTTGCGGATGAATATACGCGCTTCTTCCGGAAGTACCTGGGCGGGTGCGAAGAGATTTCGCTGGTGGCGACGGCTTCGCTGCTGGGTATACGGGAGTCGCGTCGCATTGTGGGCGAGTGCGAGCTGAAGTATGACGACATGGTGGCGCGTCGCTCTTTCCCCGATCAGATCGCCGTGTACAACAAGCCGGTGGATGTCCATGTGCATGATTGCTCGGACGAACAATGGGAGCGCTACAAGTCGGAGTTTCTGACCAAGGACCGGCTGGCCAAAGGCGAGTTCTACGGGCTTCCTTACGGGATTCTGGTGCCGGAGGGCTGGGACAATCTATGGGTGGCTGGGCGCTGTAATTCCAGCGACGTTCAGGCTCACGGTGCGATTAGGGACCAGCCAGCATGCTTTATGATGGGTGAAGCCGCTGGAACCGCTGCCGTTCAGTCCATACGGACCGGCCAGCCTGCGTGCGATCTGGATACTGCGGAGCTTGTGACAACGTTGCGGGAAGCGGGGGCTTACCTGCCGCAGCGCGAGTTATCCCGACAGATGACGAGGAAAACGGGCTCACTTCAGCCAGTAGCTTAAGGTGCTCTGATTTATTCCAGATGAGATCAACTTCGCTCCTCATCCGTACGTTGCCATTGCCACATTCTTTGTATATACAGTGCTCTACATGCAACCTACTATTGTAGTTCTCGACGGTTATACGCTTAATCCCGGGGATAATCCCTGGACGGAGGTGGAGCAGCTGGGAAGTCTGACTGTATATGATCGCACGGCACCCACAGATCTGCTGGATCGCGCAAAGGGCGCAGATATTATTCTGACGAATAAAGCGCCGCTGAGTCGAGAAGCACTAAACGCGCTGCCGAATCTGAAGTTCATTTCTGTTCTGGCCACTGGCTACAATATTGTGGATGTGAAAGCAGCAGCCGAGCGGGGCATTCCTGTCAGCAACGTGCCGGCGTACGGCACGGAAACCGTTGCCCAGCACGTTCTTGCGCTGATTCTTGAACTGAATAATCACGTGGGATCCCTGGGAAGATCTGTTGCTGCGGGCGACTGGAGTCGCGGGACGGATTTCTGCTACTGGAACGAGCCCGTTCGCGAATTGCGTGGCCTGAAGCTGGGTATCGTAGGGCTGGGACAGATCGGCTTCCGAGTGGCGGAGCTGGCGCATGCGTTTGGCATGTCGATCTGCCATAGCGGATCTTCCAAACAGGAGCGCGGATTTCCGCTGCATCGCATGACACTCCAGGAACTCTTTGAGCAGTGCGACATCATTACTCTGCACTGCCCGCAGACTCCTGAGAACGCAGGCTTTGTGAATGCCAAGCTGCTGTCGCGAATGAAGCCGGACGCAACGCTCATCAACACGGCGCGCGGTACGCTGATCAATGAGCAGGATCTGGCGGATGCGTTGCGAAACGGAACCCTGGCCGCCGCCGGGCTGGACGTTTTGAGCAAAGAACCGCCGGAAGCCACAAACCCTCTTCTGAACTGCCCGCATTGCCTGATAACTCCGCACGTGGCCTGGAGCGGCTCTGCTGCCCGCCGGCGCCTCATGGCCACCACGTCCGAGAATATTCGCGCTTTCCTGGCGGGCAATCCCATTAACCAGGTAAACAAACCCGGACCGGCATAATCGCCCGGTCTCCGCTGTACCGTTCTCACAATAGTGATGAGCAGAGTCGCTGTTGATCAAGGAGATCGGCTTCCGGCTGGGATTCAAGCAGACGTGGCATTTCACCAAATGGTACTCGCGCCGCGTGGGGGCCGCCGCATGTTTACCGCAAACGCGGCTCGCAGAACTGGATGGGTAACGCGTGCGGCTCGTCTTCGTTGAAATGGGGGCTACTTCCTACTTGCCCGTGGGAGTAGTCACAGCGATGCTGCTGCCAGCCATTGGTCCCGTGGGCAAAACAGTGTTCCACGTCTGTTTTTTGCCTGCCGTGTCCGTTGTCACGGTAATTTTCGAAAGCTTCTGCGTAGGATCCGAAACCGTAACTTTCAGCCCCTGGGGCGTCTGGGAGGCGATCAAAAGGCAGGGCTGATCCACCGAAATTTCCTGCTCCGTGGCACCATCGCCCAGGCTGACACGGAAGGCTCCTGCCTTGTAGAACACTGCGATTGCAGTAGTGCCGCATTTAACAGCCTGCAGGTCGCCGGTGTTATGGAGGATGGTTGTTCGCGAGGAGCCTGAGTTCGCGTAGTCCTTCGTCTGGGCATCGGTTGCGCCTGGCAGAACTACGTATGCGTAAGATGCGCCCTTAGGCTTCTCGCCGTGACCAATCCAAAGGGAAAAGACATTGCGTTTCTGCTCCTCGGCGGGACCTGATTCATACACGGTGCGCCAGCTGCCCTTCTGCTCGCCCGCGCCTACCGTTACTGTTGTGGCCTGCGGAAAAACATAGCCTGTGCCGTCATGCCACACCCACTGCGTACCGGCATATTCCTTCGGCGCTCCTTCCGCTTTCTCGGTTCCTGCCGTAACTCCGACGCTTACCGGACCGCTGAGCAGGCACTGATTCACGCTGGTCAGCAAGGCTCCATCCAGCAGCGTGCTGATTCCTGAGCCCAGGCATACAATCTGACCTTCAAAAAAGAACCAGCTTTTGCGGGCCTGTACGCCTTCCGGATTGCGCTGCACCATTCCTTCTCGGTGGTAATCCAGCACAGCGGCGCCGCATTGTCCGTCCGTTACGCCGCCCACAAACTCAGAGGTGTTGCGCTTCTTCTCCGGTAAGAGACGGCTGCGGCTCAGCGACGTCACACCGGGCAGCCTGTTCCAATCCCAGGCGGGGAAAATATTCTCGTACTCCTTGCCAGTCTTGTAGACATACAGGGCACCATCGCCCAGATAGTACCCGGAGAGATTCTCCTGGTTCACAACCTCGCCGCCGCTGATCCGCTTTGAGCTCATTTTCACTGAAGCCAGATAATTCGCGCGGCGATCCACCATGTAATCGGAGTTCCAGAACATCTTGGTGCCGATCACCTCGTTCCGCGCCGTCCTGCCGTCGCCGGCAGCATCGGTGTTATAGGCGACCAGCGCCTTACGATAGGCGGCGGTCACTGCCTCACCTCCGGATAAGTCGCTCTTCTCCATCGCGTTGAGGAGTCTTTCCGCCGAGCGCCCCTTGGAGGCCTGGGAGTTCACAAACAACTGCCTGCCGCAGGAACTGATATCCATCATCTTGTTCCACACGACAAGATTCACACCTTGTATTAGATAATTGCGCAGGATTTCCACCTTGTCGGGACCAAGAGCCATTCGCGTGCCTTTTAACGATTCCACCCACTCAATGCCATCGGAGGCGAACGCCAGACCGTAGTTGCCCAGTTCAAGCTGCGGGCCATGCTGATGAAAGCTGTTATCCGGCTGGACGCCTTCATCCAGGCTCACAACAATCGTGTCGTTGATCGCGTCGCGTGCCTTTTGAACAAGCGCGGCATCGTTCGACAACACTCCCTGAATCAGTACGTTGCCGGAAAGCCAGACGCGATTCTGCCCCGTCATTTTGATGGAAGAGCGCGATGCCATGGCCAGCGCCTTCTTGAAGGTATCAGCGGGGATATCGGTATCCATCAGGATAAGGAGATAGCCCATCTGCTGCGGGATAAAGATGTCGTTATGCCACCAGTTCGGGCTCTTGTGATCATTCTCCAGCCAGTAGTTCAACCCGGAAAGTATGACATTGAGCAGTTCCTTGTTCTTGTGCAGCGGCTGATCCGGGCTGGCATAGGTCCGCGCCAGTGTTGTCAGGCGCCGAACGTGATCGGCAGGAGACCAGGCGCCGCGCGTCTTGTCGCCGTAGTTGATATCGGGCCATTTTCCCTCCGGGGTCAGGGATTTCATGTAGCCCTCGACGGACTGATCGATCGTGGATGTTTTGCCAGCCCGACGTGCATCCAGCGCAACCTTTCCGGCCGTCGTCATCAAACGCGCTGCCGTTTGCTTTCGGATTGTCAGTAAATCTACGTCAGGCTGCTGCGGTTGCTGTGCCTGAGCGGTGTTTATCGAAACAAAAGCGCACATGAAACCCGCCCAAAGCATCCTGGAAATAGGAAAATGAGTCATGAGAAATGAAAAGTGGAGCTCCGCATGGCTCTGCTTTAGAGCCATCCCAGAAAACACGCCCAAAATGCTGCCCCAATACATCACTTATAGCAACGCCGATTAAGAAGAACCAAGGATGCGACGTAAACCTACGGAACAATAAGATCTTCCTGTCCAAAATCTTGCGCATTTCCCGGAGCAATCTTTTTATCGCTGTTTCCTGCGGGCGTTGTCCCTGGCCTGATGTCGCTTTCAGCAGGAGCAGAGTCTTTGTCCTGAGCGTCGCCCCTCGGGCGGACTACAGCCGCGAGCTTTAGCCGTGCGGAGACGGCTGCGTCGCGTCCGACATCGCAATACTCACCGCGCTCCATGGCCTCCAGGGCTTCCCCGGGTTGACCGGTATGGGCAAATTTCCACGCCAGTGCTGTCCAGATGCGGCCGTCATTGGGCTGGCTGCGGAGAACGTTGGCAAATGTTTCCAAGGCTTCATTCTGCTTCTGGGCAAGGCCATAGGCGGTCGCCAGTCCGATACTGGAAGCGCTGTCGAATGCGTTCAGCTTCAGCGCTTTCTGATACGCATCAATGGCCGATGAGAGACGTGTGGCAGCCTGTTCCCGGTCTGCCGCGGAAGGTCCGTTAGTGCCGCCCTGTGTGAGCAATGCAGCGGCGATATAACGGTCTGTATCTCCAATAAAGCGGTGTGGCAACGGGGTTGATCGGTCCCACCATGCTGCCCACTGCATACTCTCTCGCAGTGCATCCATTTCCCTGAGACGCGTGGCCGTGAGAAGCTGCATTTCTTTTCCGGACGTGAGCCTGCGCATTTCTGCCACTGAGCTGAGCCACAGGGCCGCGCTTCGCCAGGAGGCCAGTGTTGAAACAAACAGCATGGCAGCTGAAAGTCCCAGCAGTATTGCCGCACCACGCAGGATCCAGCGCGGCCCAGGCTTCAGTTTCACGTCAGGCTGCTGACCTGCGGGCATGAAGACGGGAAAATCTGTGGTCTCGACTTTGGTGGCGGCATCGTGAGGGCGGAGGGCGAGACCGGTGAGAGCTCCCAGCCACATGAGCGCCCATGGACCTGTCTGAACGGTGTTTGTCACGCCATAACCCAAAAAAACGGCCCAGCACGCTATGGCCAGGACCGCGAACGAGAGGCGTTCAGCGTCGGCCATCAATTGAGGTGAGACAACGCCATCTCGACTGCGTCCATTCGATAACATGGTCTGCCGGGCATGCTCGAATGCCACACCTAACTCGCTCAAAAGAACCCATACAGCGCCCATTGCCAGCGCAAATCCGATAACTCCGTAGGCTACAATCCACTGCATATAGCTGGCCAGGGGACTGCCGAAGCTCCATATCCCAGATCCCGGCCCTGCGCCAAACACGGGCGCTGAAAGCCATCTGCTTCCTTCCAACCAGACGGCATCGAAGCCTCGCGGGCCTGTACCGGATCCACCCCAAATCAGCCCTGCAAACCAGCCTCCGAGAGCCATTAATGGCAGGCCGCGTATGACAATCGTCCGAATGGTGCCGTTGCCTCGAGTTGCGGGAACGGCAGCGGCGATCAACCAACCCGATGTCAGTAAACCGATCAGCAATCCCCAGCAGAAAGCTCTGCTGTCAAAGTCGGCATTTCGAGTTGCACCCGGGCCGAATACTCCCAGCCAGATAGCGGCGGTAAGAAACAGTAAGGCGCAACCTGCCGCGATGCTCTGGGGCAGTTCATTGAGTGCAAAAGCCCTGGGATGTCCCGGGCGCACGGCGCAAACCAGACTGATGACAAACGCGATTAAGCAGAACAGAGCGCATTCCCGCGCAGCAGCCACGGTGCCGCCTAACATTGGAAGCATCGCCGCATCGGAGAGAGCATGGGAGGCGCTCGCGCCCTCAGCATAAGCGCATACCACATACTGAATGCATGCGATGCCTACGCCGAATATGGCTGTGAACCACAGACCCCGAAGCAATTCAACACCCTTCGCATATACACCACCATAACGGCAGGAGAAGTACAGGACAGCGCCGGCCAGCCAGGGAAACAGCTCAAGAATCGAATAAAACCTGCTGGAGGCAAAGAAATGCCAGGCAACCAGGTAAAGCAGAACTGCGCCTGCATAGACGTCTGCTTTATCGCCAAACTTTTCGGGAAAAACCGGTGCCAGAACGGCAAGGCGGACAGCCTGCCAACCGAGAATCAGCCAGACTACGGCAAACGAAACAGCCCAGCCTGAAAGGCCAATACCGGGCGAAATTGCCAGAAGAAATGCCGTACCACCCAGCACTACCGAGGTACCCGTACCGGGTCTGGCCAGCGCAAGAGATGAGTTAGACAACGCCATCGTCGCGAGCAGTACAGACAGACAAGTGCCTGCCACGGAATTTTTCAGGCAACCATCGCATTCGACAATGCGGGCGCTAATCCCCGGAACTCAGAGCCAGTCTGCGGCGGCCATTAAATGACCGCCCAGCATATAGCCCTGCTATTTGCAAGGCTTTAGGAGAAGAGACGATTACTTCTTCTCGCGGTGCACCGTGTGGCGGCGGAGGGAAGGATTGTACTTCTTCACTTCAAGGCGCCCCTGCTGGAGCTTCTTGTTCTTGGTCGTAAAATAGCGGGAGGGGGATTTACCCTCTTTGGCAGCTTCGGTGCATTCCAGAATCACTTGTTCGCGCATGGCAGTATACCTTTGATAAATTGATGGAACAAACAAGCAAACAGAAAAACGCCTGTCATGTCAACGCCTGAATCAAAAAAAGCATCATAAAAGTGCAAGCCCTCTTCCCGCAGTTCCATATTGTCTATATCGCTCCATCTGTATAAAGTGCACCATCTTCTTCACGCAGAGGGACTCCGGAACGAGGTCCGGGCTCGCCGCAGACATTGAGGACGTGAGGACGGCGCGATTGCTAAACGTAGCAACTTTAAGCGGGTTTTTCGCCTCAGTTTCATCCATTATCCATTCAAAACATATTTTTCGCGGCGACAGCTAAGGCGACGATTACTCTATGAAGACAGTTTTGATTACCGGCGGCGCTGGTTTTATAGGAAGCCATTTTCTGCATCTTCTCTGGAACAAATATGCTGACTATAAGATCCTTGTCCTTGATCTGCTGACCTACGCCGGCAATACCAATAACTTTCCCGAAGCCGCCCGCGGGATGAATAATGAGCGCTTTCAATTCTGGTTTGGAGATGTGTGCAATGTTGAGTTGGTAGATACCCTTGTTTCGCAAGCCAGCATCGTGATTCATTTTGCGGCTGAAAGTCATGTAACGCGATCGATTTACGACAGTTACACGTTCTTTCATACCGATGTAATGGGGACGCATGCTGTTGCCAATGCGGTTCTTAAGTATCGGGATCGAATTGAGCGCTTCATCCATATATCGACATCGGAAGTGTATGGAACCGCAGAAACGGCGATGATGTCTGAAGAGCATCCGCTGAAGCCTCTTTCTCCCTATGCCAGTGCTAAATGCGGAGCAGATCGTCTGGTGTGGTCGTACTACACGACCTATGATGTTCCTGTGGTTATCATTCGGCCATTTAATAATTACGGTGGCCGGCAGCATCTTGAAAAAGCTATACCCCGCTTTATTACGAGCCTGCTGCTAAATGAGCCTATAACCATACACGGAGACGGAACTGCTGCCCGCGATTACATTTATGTTGAAGATAACTGTAGTGCGATCGATATGGTGCTGCATGCGCCACTGGAGAAGGTAAAAGGTAAGGTTTTCAACGTGAGCAGCGAGGTGCATCGCACGACTCTTTCGATAGCGCAGGATGTGGTGCGGCTCATGAACGGCAGGCCGGACTGCATCTCGTTTGTCGCGGATCGCCCCGGCCAGGTCTTCAGGCATACGGGAGACAGCAGACTGATTCGCGAGACTCTGGGCTGGAAGATGGATATTTCCTGGGAGGAAGGGCTATTACGCGCCATTGCGTGGTACCAGGACAATCCCAAAAGCTGGGAGAATCAGATGTGGATGCGCCGCATTCCTATAACGGTTGCAGACGGAAGCAAAGAGCTGCATTAGATGGGGGCTACAAGCTGTCACGGATTGCAGGCCAGCTATTGGCACTGCCAGAATTTGCGTACACAGCCAGCCATTTCGGCGATGCGCGGACCTGCTTGAAAAGCGGTTTCTCGCGGCCATCTTCTTTAGACAGCGATTCCAGCAAATGACGTTCGCCGGAAATGCCGTGCCAGGTTTCCGCGCTCAGATCGGAAGCAAACTTTACCCTGTCGACATGTCTTTCTCCAGAATTTCGCAGGCCATGGCGGGCCCGTTTTCCGCCGCCAGATTGTGGCTTAACGCTTTGGCACGGTTCTGGATGTCGGGCTGCTCCAGCTCCAGGAGCAGGGTTCGCATTTTTTTGATGCTCCATGATCCGCGAATAAAGCGGCGTGCAATTCCCAGCGCTTCGAGGCGTGCGGCGTTGTTGGGCTGATCGAAAGCGAAGGGGCAGGCCAGGGAAGGGATGCCGGCCCTAAGCGTATGGGACAGCGTGCCAATGCCGCACTGATGCGCAACGACGCTGCATTTCGGCATGATCCAGCTATACGGCAGGTAGGGCAGAGCCAGCACGTTGGGGGGCAAAGCAGCAGGGCGGTTGCGCTCATGGCCCAGCAGAAGGATGGCGCGCTGATCAGGCAAGGTGCGCATGACATCCGTGGCAATGCTGTAGAACGTATCGGGGTTGGTTACCGCCGAAGTTCCCAGTGTAAAGAGCCAGGGCTTCTGGGGGTAATTCAGAAAATCAGTCAGCTCCGCAGGTGGTGAGAAGCTGTCCGTTTTGGATTTCAGCCCGTTCCAGTAGCAGAAACCTGCCTGTCGAAACGTGGGGCTGTAGTCCGGCGGCATTGGGGCGAAATGCTTACTGTAAAGTAATAGCGAGCGCCTTGGGGAAAGATGGCCAAAGAGGGCGTCACGGAGCGGCTTGAGCCCTTCGGCTGCGCGTACTTCGTTGATGACAGGGTCGACGTATGGCGCTGTCATGCGGCGTCCCAGGCTCCAGATGCCGGACTGTACAGTGCGCCAGATTCGTCCCGTGCCGGCCTGAAAGTGCGCCGCCGCAGGCATGCTGTAGGCGGAAGGGATAACGCCGGGCGCCAGATACACGGTGACCCACGGGATGCCTGTGATTTCCGCCGCGCTTCCCGCTGTAAGGGCGAAGTGATGGGCCACGAGCACATCGAAACGCGGGGCCGCTTCCACCAGAGCCTGCAGCATGGGGCGAAGCACGGGTTTGATGCCGTGTTCCATCAGGGTGCGCAGAGAATTGATGCCGAGATTTTTGGGCGAAAAGAGCTCGGGATGATCCATGAGAACGCCGGGCAGTTGCTCCGGCCCGGCCGGGATGAATTCTATCCCGGTGCTCTCCACTACTTCGCGCCATGCGGGGTTGCCGGCCAGTGCGGTCGTGTGCCCGCGGGCAACCAGTTCGGCGCCAAGCGCCAGAAAAGGGTGCAGGTCGCCGGACGATCCCCAGGTGGTGAGTAATACGCGCATAGATGCAGCCTTCTTCTATAGCGCATGTTGAATTTACAACAAATGTAAAAACTCTGAACTCAAATCGAATATCATTGCTTCTATTTAGAAGACTTGCGACATATAGCGATGCCATTGTCATTCTGTTGATTTATTTATTATAGATCCTGCCATTTTCAATCGAAGTAAGCGCAACTCATCATGTCCACGTCCAACTCTATTGCCTCCGGCCGCATGGCGAGGTCGCAGAATCTTACCTCCATGGCCGCATGCGTGGTGCTTCTTGTTATGGCGACGGGCGTTGCGGGGCTTTTTGGCCTTTATTTAAGCCAGAAGCGTTTTGTGGCGACGATGGATGCCATGAGCAGAGCCGAAGCGGTGATGGATGATGCGCGGCATGCTCAGGTGACTTTCAAGATCCAGGTGCAGGAGTGGAAAAACATCCTGATCCGCGGGTATCAGCCGGATGCCATGCCAGATCTTCGCGCCAAATTCGAAAGTCGCGAGAAGGCTGTGCGTGATGATTTTATCAAGATGCAGGAGAAGCTTCCCTCACTCGAACTGCCTTCCGGTCATGAACGCGCGCTTAAGGACACAGCGGATGTCCTTACTATGCACACCGAGTTGGGTAAGGCCTATCGAGACGCGCTAGGACTCTGGAAAGCCGATGATCCACTGAGTTTTCGTGCGGTGGACGCAAAGGTGCGCGGCATGGATCGGCCTATTGATGCCGCGATCGACCGACTGACCGCATATCTGGCCAGCGAGGTGGTGTTAATGCATGGCAATTTTGTTAAGCAGGGACAGGAAACATATAGCTTCCTGTACAATGTGGCGTGTGCCATTAGTGGTCTTGCTTTGCTGGTTACGCTGGCATTTGTCTATTTTGCACTAAGACGCAACGACAATGGTAATGAGATACTTAATGTTGCTGCAAAGCGCCTGACATAAGCAGGTTGCTCAGGTGAAATGATTTAGCGTATGTTGTTTGAGGCTTTTTCCTGTATCCACATTCTGGCGGCTGCCAATGCCAAAACTGTGGCCGCGCCTGCATTCGATGAGATTACCGTGCTGGGCATGTTCCTGGCCGGGCTTGCCTTGTTTTTCAGTGGACTGGCCGGAATAAAGTCCAACCTGCAGCAGATGACCACGCGTCGCTTTCGACTGACGCTGGCGAAATGGACCGAACAGCCTCTGCTGGCGGCTACATGGGGAATCGGAGCCGGCGCCATAACGCAGAGCTCTTCGGCTGTATCCTTTCTGCTGACCGGAATGATTTCCGCCGGACTGATACCCGTGCGCAAGGCTTTACCGATTGTCGCGTGGGCGCATGTGGGCGTGACGCTGCTTGTCTTCCTCGCTGCCATCGATATTCGCCTGGCGATTTACTACGCAACGGGAATCTGCGGGCTGATGATGGCGTTTCAGTTTGTTCCGCAGCACCGGCATCTGGTGGCGGCGATGTTTTACGCAGCTCTGCTCTTCTTTGGGCTGATGCTGATGAAGGATGCCTTCAAACCGCTGCCGTCCTTCCACTGGTTCAGCGACTTTACAGACTTCATTCAGGGCTCGGTGGTGGCGGGATTTATTCTGGGCGCGTTGCTGCGCATGATTATTCAGTCCTCCTCGGCCATTGTGGTGCTGGCCATCACGCTGGGGCAGGGCGGGTTGTTCAGTGAGGATCAGGCTACGATGGTCATGTATGGAGCTTCTGTCGGCGTGGGGCTTTCGGTATGCCTCCTTTCGTCCAATCTGGCGGGCGTGCCGTTGCAGATCTCCTATTACCAGGCAATCATCAACGTGGCTGCCGGGCTCACCTTTTTCATCATTTACTATGTGCAGAAGGTGTTTTCGATCCCGGAGCTTTCGCATGGGTCCGGGCTTTCGCTGGATAAAACGCTGGCGTTAAACTTCCTTATCCTGCAGACGCTGACAATGGTGTATGGGGTGCTGCTCAGTCACTTTGGTGTGCCCTGGCTCGAGAGGCTTGCGCCGCCCACGCAGGAGCAGGGGATGTCCAAGCCGCACTTTATCCAGGAGAGTTCGCTGGAAGATCCTGAAACCGCACTCGATCTTGCAGATCGCGAAATGAGCCGCGTGCTGAGGCTGATGCCCGCTTATACCAAAGCGGCCGGCGCAGACATCTCCGATACAGATCTCGCAGGTGAAGTCGGGTTGAGTGAGGCAGCGCAAAATCCTGCGATGTTGCATGCCGCAATGGGCGCAGTGTGTGGTCAGGTGCGGGAGTATCTGACGGCAGTGCTGGAGAAAGAGCTGTATCCGGAGACCTCAGAACGCCTGCTGAGGCTGGAACTTCGTCTGACGCTCCTGCTGGCTCTGGAGCAGAATCTGTTCGATTTCACCCAGGCGGTAAAAAGCACGGCTCAGAATCCCGTTGCGGCGCAGTTCGCGGATAGTCTGGCGGAAAGTCTGGATGCCGTGCTGCACCTCGCGCTGGATGCCGCGAAGAGCAATGATCTCGATGACATCACGATCCTGCTTGCGGCGACGAATGATCGCGGCGCGCTGATGGAGCGACTACGCCGTTCCCGGTTAAGTGCCGGGGAACTGGAGCATCAGGACAAAGCCACGGCTTACTACCTGACTTCGCTCTTTGAGCGTCTGGTCTGGATGCTGCGCCAGATTGGCCTGGCCATGCGCCAGCAACTGGCCGGGACAGAGAGCGCGCCGATCGCGTGATTCTTATCAAACGAGTGGCGCTTCTCGGTCACAGCGGGCAGAGTATTGCACTCGCAATTAGCCTGCGGCAGAGAGAACGGCCTCGACAGCCTCGGTATGGCCATTTCTGTGAGGGGCGGGAATGACGCTCGACGCTGCGCCATTCGAGGCTGAGCGCGGGAAGAACTGAGGAAGCAGATGCGCATGCGCCTCCAGCAGTTCATCAAGGAGCGCGGAGATTTCGCGAACATCGTTGGTGTTGTTGAGAGGATCGGCCAGCATGGCCTGAAGGGCCTTGGCGCGGTCACCTTCAAGAGCCGCTTCCACGGTGAGATCCTGATTGGCCGAGTGTTTCGCAACCAGCGCGTGAATCGGCGCGGGCAGGGAGCCGCTGGCATGAGGAAACAGACCTCCGTTGGAGAACGTCGCGAGAGTTTCAACCGAAGTTCCGAGTGGCAGACCGACAATCTGGCCGGTATTAGGCAGAGTGGCCGGCTGAACTGTTGCTGGACCACCGGCGATGAGGGCCGCGAGGATGGGGGCGAGTCCTTCATCGCTGGCACCGCGCGGAATAGAGTCGGCATCGGCGTCCGTCCATTTTTCTAGGCGCTCTTTGAAGTAGTTCATCCACTTGCGGCGGTCGTCAATCGACGTAAGCTGCACGCCAAAAGCTGCGCCCCGGTCGGTCTTCTCCGAGAGATAGTAGGGGAAAAACTCCACGAGATGGCGGTCGCCAGGGTAGGGGATCAGGCCGTAGTCGTTGAACAGCTGGAACTTCACCCGATTGCCCCCAAGGGTGTGGCTGGGGTGGATATCCTTCCTGGGCGCAGTGGCCGCTTCACCCGCAGGGGCGAGTCGGCGAGCGCTGCTTTCGTCCGTTCCATCCAGCGCGTAGCGGCGAAGAGCGGGAAGCAGATCGGTGCCGTTGTAGCTCAGCTCCTTAACCCAGGAGAAGTGATTGATGCCGGCGATAGTGGCGGAAATGTTGTTCTGCCAGTCTGTCAGGCCCAGCACGTTCTTGGCAGTGGACATGAAGCTCTTGAACTCATGGCACAGCCCGATGACGCGGATGTTGCTCGTCTGTTGTACGGCGCGCACAATCTGATTCATCGGGTTGGTGAGATTCAGCAGCCAGGCGTTGGGGCAGTGGCGCTCCATGCGGCGCACAAGATCCACAACCACAGGAATATTGCGCAGCGTGCGGACAATGCCGCCAGGGCCGGTGGAGTCGCCCACGGGCTGGAAGATGCCGTACTTTTTGGGCAGCTCGATATCGTGCGACATGGCTTCCAGGCCACCCGTACTGATGCACAGAATGACCGCCGTGGCGCCCTGCAGAGCTTTGTCCAGGCAGTTCTCCGTGACGACGTGTATGGCGCTGCCGAGCTTGGCCGCCATGGTGCGGCAGGCCGAGGCGATCTCCTCGTTCCGTGCGATATCGATATCGTGCAGGACGAACTGAGTATCGGAAAGTGCGGGATTAACGGCCATATCCCGGAAGAGAACGGGGACCCACTGGTAGCTGCCGCCTCCAATGAAGGTTACTCTGTTTGTAGTGCGTAAAGACATGGTGATGAGAGAGTTGTAGGGAGAAATCGAAAATGGTTAACCCGCTTGACGCAGGCGGGAGTGGATGGGGAAAGTGGGTGAAGCCTGGGAGGGAATAATGGTATTTCTTACAAATATTTCTTGATTCCAATGCGGGTTGGATTCATTATTTTCACATCCGGATTAGATTTTCAAGAACAATCGCTCTGAAATCACCGCCAATTTCTGCTAACGCCCGACTCCTTTCCCGCTCTATGAAAACGCTTCGCATCCTCACCATGCTTGGCCTTGCCGCTGCCACCGCGGCAACCACCGCGCTGCACGCCGCGGATCCCATCGACGGACGCGTTCTGGAGGTGGATCAGCGCGGCTACGCACCGTTCAAGACGATACGCCAGGCCTGCATGGAGGCAAAGGCCGGGGATATCATCAAGCTTGCACCGGGAAGCGGGCCGTATCGTGAGGAAATCTTCATCAAGGCATCAGGCGATGAGGGCCGGCCGATCATTTTTGATGGCAGCAACGAGACAGTTACCGGCTTTGATGTGATGACTGATTTCCGCAGCGAAGGCAACACTTGGGTGCTGGATCTGGGGCCGCTGATCGACGCACAGCCGATGGTGATGGGTTTTAAGAAGGTGGAAGGCAAATACGTGTTTAACGGATTCCCCACGGAAATAGCTGCGTTGCCAGGCATTTTGACGTACAAAGGCAAGCGCGTGTTGCAGGATGTGGCCACCGGCCAGTTGCGCGAGTTCGCCACCCTTAGCAAAGATGCAAGAACGCTGACGCTGCTGCCTGGCGTGGAGACTGAAGGCTGGGAGTTCTCCCGCCGCCCGTTTGTTTTGCGCTTCTCGGATGCTTCGCATCATGTCTACCGCAATGTTAAATGCACCGGCAGCCTGAATGACGGTATTAATGGCCACGGTAAAGGGGAAGATCTTGTGTTCGAGAATGTGGAAGCTTTTTACAATATGGATGAAGGCTATTCCATACACGATAAGATTGTATCCGAGATTCGTGGCGGCAAATTCTGGGGCAACGATAATGGCATAGCTAATGCACCGGGATCCGTATTAAAAGCAACAGATTTGCGCATATGGGGAAATCTGGGCTATGGCTTCTCCATCCATGATTGCTCGGCTGACCTGACAAACGTTGCTATATGGGGCAATGGCATTCGGCAATTGCTTATTTTTGACAAGTCCACATTTAAAGCAGATAACGTGCACATCTACAAAATGGACTGGACGACACGGCCGTGGTTTAATTACCAGGAGTCGGCCCGTGCCAAGGTCGCCTATGCTTACGAATACTCCAGGGACTCCTCTATTGATGGTCAGGTTACCACGAATCAAACCGAGGCGCCCGACGATGCTCAGCCGGTAAAGCTGGAGGATCCGTTAAAGCCCTGAGCAATCAGGCTGATTACGGAAGATCTTTACTAATGAAACGGCCAAGAAATCCAGAGTTTCTATAAAGCATGATACCTGCCACCAGTGTGATGAACGATATTGCATACTGTAAAGAAAGTATCGAGTTAATAGATGATCTCTGGCCGGTGACCGATACGTTCAGGGAACCAAAATTTCCCCTGTTGGCCATAGAACTAAGTTCTGATTGAGCTGCGAACGTAACAAGAATAGTAAAGCAGTTATAAATTATTATCGCGAGCGCCAGAATACGAATGGTGACGATGGCAAATGAGGTGGCAGTCATAGGTATCGGAGAAAGTTATCCTCATATCTCTCATTTGGTCGATATGAATCACAAAGCAATCGGGCTTATATCGACCGGCAGTCTGACTCTGAAAAACCTCAGTCACCTTAAATTGCTCTTGATTCTTTTGCGATTTACCTCATAATCTAACCCGGATGTGATTTTGGCGGCAAGCATGGCGGAAAAGCCTGCATCTCCCTCTAAAATCCCGGCATTACCCACTCCCGCGAGAACGTCATGAAATCGACCTCCGCTTCTTACCTACGGCCCAATGCCGCGCCGAACATCCACGCCAGACGCGCTCCAAAGCGCGGCGCCGCCCTCCTGGTGGTGCTGGCCTGCCTGGTATTTCTCTCCGCACTCGTTCTGGCATTTCTTTCCAGCGTCAGCACGGAACTCCAGTCTTCGCAGTCTTTTGCCAATGCGTCGCAGGTAAAGATGCTGGCGGATTCGGCGGTGAATATTGCCATGGGGCAGATTCAGGACGCAACCCGCTCCGTTGATACGTCGGGCAACTCGATCACCTGGGCCAGCCAGCCGGGCATGATCCGCACGTTTGCAATCGGCGGCGCGCAGTCCTCTTTCTACAAGCTGTACTCCTCCGACAAGATGTATGGCACTGGCGTTTTTAACCCGACTTCCGACGAGCCCCCTACTGACTGGAACGACAATCCCGCGATCTTCACGGATCTTAACGAGCCGATCTACAAGAAGGGCAGCACCGCCCCTCTCTATCCAATCGTGGATCCCAGCGCTCTGGGCACCGTAAAGGGCTTCAGTGTGGATGCTGCGCCTGCCGTTCCCCGCAATGCATTGCCCATGCCGGTGAAGTGGCTCTACGTGCTGCAGGATGGCGCGGTAGAATGCCCGACCGGCAGCGGTTCCCTGGCCACAGTTCCCAGTGCATCGGCCACTAATCCCATCGTGGCGCGTATCGCTTTCTGGACTGACGATGACACCTCCAAGGTAAACATCAACACGGCGGCCGGCGATGTGTGGGTGGATTCCGCGGCTCCTCCAGCGCCCGGCGCGGCCGGCAACCCCGGCGCTTTCTGGGATATCCCCCGCAACAATGCGGCGGTGGAGAAGAATTACTACTCGAAGTTTCAGCCTGCACAGCGTGAGTTTCAGCGCTATCCGGGGCACCCCGCCACCACGTACCTCAGCGCTGTTTTCCCCGGTCTCAGCGCCGCCCAGATCATGCTGCTGACGCCCCGCGTTTCCACGGGTGGATCTCTTGGTGGCACGCAGGTCGCATCGACTGCAGTGGCGGCAGATATGGAGCGGCTCTATGCCTCGGTGGACGAACTGCTTTTTGCGGCGGATCGCCAGAAGAACCCCACGCTGACTTCGGCGATGGTGCGCCAGTCCACATTCTTTCTGACGGCGCATAGCCGTGCGCCGGAACTGAATCTGTTCAGCAAGCCTCGTGTCTCGCTGTGGCCGGTCCATGTCAATAACACCATTACGACACGCACCGCAGTGGATAATCTGGTGGCGCATTGCGGAACTCTGAATGCGGCCGGGGGCAACACTTACTTCTTTCAGCGCGGCAACAAAGCGAGCAATACGCTGGATCTTCCCGCCACAGCTTCCGCCACCGGCCTGGGTCGCAACCGCTCGCTGATCAACTATCTGCGCAATCTGACCAGCAAGCCGATTCCCGGCTTCAGCCCCGGTAACGCCACCTTCCTGCAGAAGTACCCCAAGGATCGCGATCAGATTCTGACCGAAATATTCGACTACATTCGCTGCACCAATGGTCAGGATACGTCGGTCATCGGCCTGAGCCCATTTACCACCAGCGGTAACAACGCAGCCGGGCAGGGGCAGATTATCCCGATCATCGACAACTCCCACGCAGACAGCAACACCACGCAGCTTCGCGGTTTTGGCAGATTCCCCACGATACGCTCGGCTACACTCGTCTTTGCCGGTGTTGGCCAGACCAAGGGAGTCCAAAAGAGCGTGCCGCCGCTCGCTTCGCAGACTCCTGCCACGGCGATAGCTGATGGCAAGACACGGGTGCAGGCCATGCTGCTGCTGACACTGTTTGATCCCAGCCAGGGTTTTGCACCCACGGTGCCTAACTTCCGGGTGCGCATCACCAACGCCAATGCGTTGCAGTGGAACACCTCCGGCACCAGCATGGGCTTCCCCGCCACGGGCACGGTGTCCATGACGAAGAATTATAACACGGGCGTCTACGGCGGCTATCGCGGTACTTCGATGTTTGCAATCAACGGCGGTGTAATGACCGGCGCTTATCCCTGGATCAGCTCATGGCTGGATCTTCCCACCGACGGCACGTTCAGTTTCCTGGGCACCACTTCGCCAATCAAGGTGGAGATCATGGACATCACCGCCAACACGGTGTACCAGACGCTTAACCTGGAGTTCCCCGCCGCCACGTTGAAGGTTCCCAGTCTCGCTCCTTTCCTGGATGATCCCGGTATCCCCGCCCAGAGCAATCCCGCTCTGCAGAGCGATATGCGCGACTGGACGAAGCGCTTTGTCGGATGTTCGGCTAACAGTTACACCATTCTTTCCCGCACCTGGATGAGCGCGAAGGATGTCGTTCGCAGCGTGGAAGCAAACACGGATTATCGCACGATTGCGGCGCTTACGGATGTACCCTCATCTTACTTCTCGCCCATCATGCCGCAGTATGCCGACTCCGAAATTCGGCAGGTGCACGGGCTGTACGAGTGCAGCAACGGAACGGGTGCTTACCTGCTTATTGGAACCATGCTTGGTCAGCTTGTAAAGAACGGCGACTACGGTATGACGGGTTCCTATGCTCCGGTAACGACCGGCGACTTTGGCTACGCCGGAACGCAGCCTGATGGCCTCCAGCCGATCGCCAAAACCGGCGGCGTCTCGACTGCGGGCACCATAATGCCTGTCGGTTTCGGCAAGACAAGTGCTGGCAGCACGGGTTGCGTTCCTATCAATGGGCCGACAGCGGGCAGCAACTATAATGCCGGTACGGTTCCTGGTGATTGGGATAATGGCTTCTCCATCGTGCCGGATGGCGCCTTTATCAACAAGGCCGACGAGGGAATCGAGACGACGACCACGACGCTTTACCCTTACTTTACGTGGCTGACGGGCGGCGGTGTGGGCAGCACGTTCTTCTCACCCAATCGTCAGATGCCCTGTGCCATCATGTTCGGCTCGCTGCCTACCGGTGTGTTCTCCGACAGACCCTGGCAGACTCTCCTTTTCCGCCCGGATCCCGGTGGCAGCCCCCAGCACATCGGCGCAGTGAGTCCTCCCGATTACCTCCTTCTCGATCTCTTTACGATGCCGATAGTGGAACCTTATCCGATCAGCGATCCGTTCTCTACCGCGGGCAAAATAAACATGAATTGCCAGATTGTGCCTTTTACGTACATTAAGCGGGAGACCGGTTTGCAGGCCGTGCTGCGCAGCGAGCAGCCCCTGGCGATGCAGGACAGCGACTGCAAAACCTACAAGGTGCAGTCCACCGCCTACGCCAATCGCCGCAGTTATCTGGATATCGATCAGACACTTACAGGAATCCGCCGGCGCTTTGCCGATAACGACCTGTTCCGCAGCGAGAGCGAAATTTGCAGCCTGTGGCTGGTACCGCAGGGTCAGACCTACGACGCCATGCAAACTTTTTGGCAAACCCGGACCCTGACTGGCGACAACGTACGTGAACGTCCCTACGCCAACCTGTACCCACGGCTTACTACCCGATCCAATACGTATACCGTGCACTTCCGGGTGCAGACGCTGAAGAAAGCGAAGAATGGCGCCCCTGTTACCGAGTGGAACGAGACGAATAACCTGGTGACCAGCGACTTCCGCGGTTCCTCCGTCATAGAGCGTTACCTCGATACCGCCAACACCGCTATCCCCGACTACGCCACTGCGGTCAATCCCGCTCCGCTGGATAATTTCTATAAAGTTCGTGTGATCGAAACCAAACAATTCAACCCATGAAATCCCTTTCCATGCTTCGCCGTCGTCTTGCCCTGCTGCTGAACCAACGTTGCCGTCGCAGAACCGATGCCGGCTTCAGCCTTATCGAGGTTGTTCTGGCTCTGGGAGTTGTCAGCGTGGCACTTTTGCCGCTCACCGGCATGCTGTTTGTGGGCCTGCGCATCTTCGATCAGGCTGTCAGTACCACCACGCAGGGCGAGATCGCTCAACAAGTCGTCAATCAGCTTCAGCAGAGTGCGTGGGTGGACACGAACCTCGGCGTCCGCAATCTCTACTTCTCTCAGGAAGGCGTTGTGACCACTTCGGCCCAGAGCATCTTTACCGCTACGGTAAGCCAGCCTGAGTCGTTCTCGCTTCCCGGCTCCGGCAGTGCTTCGCCCAATGTTCAGCGCATCCGTGTGGACATTACCAGCCGCTTTGCACCTAACCAGACCAATACCTTTACGGTGCACCTGGCCAACAACCGGCAGTAACAGTAACAGAGCTTAGGATTGCGCAGGAACCTTCATTCCCGACTGGTGACCTTGCAATTTGCCGATCCCTTTTGGGCGCCTTTCTCGTGCCGAACATAGCCCGGCGCCTTCCGTTAGCATGCACCCACCATAATTAAGGGTGTTCATCATCTTCCGCGCCGTGCGCACATATTTATATGCCCTGGAATTCTAAAGGCCATTACAGGCGTGGCGGCATGACTAAGCGCGCCGCACAGGCTGGTGTCACGCTTGTCGAACTCATGGTCACAATGTCGGTGCTCGTCTTCATCATGGCCATGCTGCTGGCGCTGACGAATCAGACCAGCCGTCTCTGGAAGGGCACTACCGCCAAGATCGAGGCGTTTCAGAATGCTCGCGCAGCCTACCACTCCATGACGCAGCGTCTCAGCCAGGCTACGCTCAATACTCATCTGGATTACTACGATGCGACGAACAATATCCGCGATCCGTATTCCGCAACGCCCTTTACTCCTAGCTACTATGCCCGTAATTCCGAGCTGCACTTTACCACGGGTCCCGTAGCCACCCTGGTTCCCAACAACGGCCTGACGCATACCGGCCACTCTGTATTCTTTGTCGCGCCACTTGGACTTACGACAACGACTGCCGACTTTGGCGGCCTGCCTCGGGCGCTCAATGCCTGCGGCTACTATGTTGAGTTTAACACCGACGCCACCGCAATCCCTCCCTTTCTTGTCGGTCAGAGCGTCATTCAGCCGCGCTGGCGGTTCCGTCTGATGGAGTTCCTGCAGCCTACCGAGCAGCTTCAGATCTACAAGCTTCCCATCAGCGGCTCCACCACTGACTACCAGCGCTGGTTCACTGATTTTCTGCCGCCAAACTCCATGGCAGCGCCTGTGCGTGTTGTTGCGGAAAATATTGTCGCTCTGATTATTGCGCCACAGCTTCCTCCCGACAGCACAGAGGCGGCAATCGCCCCGGACTTCTCCTACGACACGCGCGAAGGTCTGCCCAAGGATCCCAATCATCACCAGTTGCCTCCGCTTTTACGCGTAGTGCTCATTGCGATAGATGAGCCTTCCGCAGTCCGGCTTAGTCAGAATGCGGGAACTACACCTCCCACCGCCATTACCTCGGCGCTGAGCGGCCGCTTTGCCACGGCAAATCAGCTCGACGCGGATATCGCCACCGTGTCCCAGGCCCTCGTGGATGCGCGAATCACCTTCCGTGTATTCGACACGACGATCGCCCTGCGTGGCGCCAAATGGAGTCAATAAATGCGCGACTATTTCTTTAGCAGACACGTCATCGCGGGAAAGCGCAGGCTTAGGCAGTCCCACAGCGCTGCATTTTCGCTCATCGAACTCCTGGTCGTCGTTGGAATCATCGCCGCGATGTCGGTGCTTGCGGTTTCAGCGCTCACGCGAATCAGCACCTCTTCGGGTGTTACCGTGGCCGGTGGCCTTGTCGTGGATCAGCTCAACCTCGCTCGTCAGACCGCCATTTCCCGCAACTGTCAGGTCGAGTTTCGAATCTATCAGTTGCCTGACGAAGGCGTCTCCGGCAGCACGACCCCCAGCCAGTACCGTGCCATGCAGATGTACGTGCTAGACAGCGCCAAAGGGACCGCCAGCCCTGCGGGTCGGGCCGTTTTTCTGCCACGTGGTGTCAGCTTCTTTGAGGCAGCCTCCGTTTCCACGCTTCTTACCACGCAGAGCCCTCCCTATGCCGTCAGCGGCACTACAGCCGCTGTTAAGTTTGTTGGCTTCGATCCGGGCTCCTACAATTATAAGTGCTTTGAGTTTAATCCCGACGGCAGCACTGATCTGGATCCCACCAAAAACTGGTTCATCAGCCTGGCCAATACGAAAGAGAAACTTGCATCCGGTCAGCAACTCCCTGCCAACTTCTTCACGGTACAGATTGATCCCGCTACGGGACGCATCCGCAATTTCAGACCGAACTGATATCCGCCCTGTGACTCGGCTTTAAGACTTGGAAAATCTTCCTCCGCAAAGACGAATGGCCACGGAATCAGTTCGGGCAAGCGCCCGCTGATTGAGTGGCCATGTCGACAAAGGTGCTGCCAGATAAGATAGCAGCGATGTGTTCCGCAGATTCAGATTACTGACGCGTTGCAGGAACGCCCAGAGTCTCCAGCGCGGCAATGTGGTGATGAATGCGGGGCAGCAGAATACTGCTGATCATATCCTTGCATTCGGCCATCACATCTTCGTTTTCGAGAGCGGCATTGTAGGCGTTGCGACCGTGTTCCTCGCCCTGAAGCAGGACCTGGATGGCGGTACGTTCGCCCAGCATATTCGCGGTGCCCTGAACAGTCTTGGCGAACGCGCCCCACGCGCCGGAGTTATGGTCGGGTTCGCCGCCCATAGCCTTTACATTCTGCCGCAGAAGATTTGCGCTTTCGATATGCTCGCTACGGATTTTCTCCAGCGTAATGGCTTCCGGCTCACCTACATAGGTGTGGATTGCCATGGAGTATGTCTCAATGGCTGACAGCTCGCCGCGAAGCAGGCTGTTACAGGCATCAATGCAGTCTTTCATGTCGTTGAGGTCTTTCGTAATGCTGGTCATTGTCGTTTTCCTTTAGGTAGGGGTTGGGACTGAGTGGGGGAGAAGGGTTAAAGGAACAGTTTTATTGGATGCTATTGATGAATGGATGGATGAAGGTATTGCGTGCTGTTATGCACTTATAGCATGTCCTGATTATCAGGACCTTTTAGCGCCGCCGTCCTGCTTGTTTACGGTGCGCCAGGCTCTCTCTTCTGCTTCGTCATCCGAGACGCCTTTTTTCTTATAGCCTTCCTCAATGTGCTCGGCTTTACGCTTTTGCTTTTCCGTGTACTTATCTTTGCTGCCGCGTGGCATGGTGGACTCTCCTTACTGGTTGAGTTTAACAAATGCGGATAATCATACGGACCATGAGAGGTCTAACTTCCTGATAATATAGCGCATGAATGATGCCAGGTATTTTTGTTAGTTGTAACATGCTCGTAGAGAAGAATATGGATTTGCATTTTATGTTAGGTTTTCAGCAGGAATTCTCGCGAACTGCATGGAGAGCCATTTTGCGCGTTGCAGACCGCACTCGCCAACGTGCCACATCGCTACCTCACCGGGATCCGTCCATGCGATTTCCGGGAACCACGCGTCGTCACACAGTTTTTACGTAAGCTCCTTGCATAGGTTGCGCTGTTATATCAAGATGCTGGCCCATGAACTCTCGCCTCGCGGCTCCGGTCCAGACTATTCCCACGGCTGTACGCCCGCGGAAGAAGGCTCGGCCCCGGGTTAAGGAGACGACAGAGGCCAAGGGAGGCGCGCAGGAAAATCTGAAGAAGCGCCAGCCTGAGAAGAACTTAAAGGATCTCGGCTTGCCCGTCAGGCGACTGGCTAAACCCGTTGCCGTGGCAAAAGCCATACCGCAGCCCTCTCTCATCATACCTCTGCCGGAGTCTGGGCAGACTCCTTTCGCGACAGTAAGCCCAACCGGGTTGCACCGCCGGTATGTGGCCTGGGAAAGCGAAGTGATGGAGCGTCGGATGGAGATGCTGATATTTGGTCATGCCGGCACGCGGGTTCTGGTGTTTCCCACACGGCGCGGCCGGTTTTATGAGTACGAGGACGGCGGGCTGGTAGAAGCGTTGCGTCCGAGGATTGAGCGTGGCGAGCTTCAGCTGTTTTGTGTCGACGGCATCGATGGGGAAAGCGTCTATAATCGATCCATACCGCCTCAGCAGCGCATCATGAACCATGTGCAGTATGAGCAGCACATCCTGCACGAAGTGCTTCCATACTCGGAGCGCGTGAACGTTAATTCCGTGCTCGTGGCCCATGGCGCCAGTCTCGGAGCCTGGCACGCCATGAACATTGCGCTGCGTCACCCACATCTGTTTCAGCGCGTGGTAAGTCTCAGCGGGCGCTACGATCTGACGGCCTCAATGCCGCCGGATTTTCATGATCTTTTCGACGGATATTACGACCAGACGATCTACTATAACACGCCGCTGCACTTCCTGCCGCGCATGTCGGATCCCGAGTTGCTCGAGAAGTTGCAGCGCCTGGAAATCACTCTGGTAATCGGCGAGCAGGACCCCTTCCTGGCAAATAACCGCGACATGGGCCACGTGCTCGCCAACGCGGGTATCCGGCACTCGCTGCATCTGTGGTCGGGCCGCGCCCACCGTTTCGCCCGCTGGCGCGAGATGGTTCCTCAGTTCGTATAATCAGCGCGTGAGGCTGGACTCTTTTCAGGGCAGGGGATTTCACGCACTGATTTCTGCTTTGGCCATGGCTTATAATTTTTATGGCTATCGGGGTTGTGAAACGGACCAACCTCGCCCATGATAAGGGGCTCGCGCCGTATTGGCGCGTTTTAATTTACCCTCCTGATGATTGACTGGCTTTGGCAACTGGACGTTGGGCTCGCCCGCCTGATTAATGATACGTGGTCGAATCCGGCCTTCGATGCGGTTCTGTATACCATGGCCGACTTTAAACGGCTGATGCTGCCGTTGATCATCATTCTGGGCGCGATTGCCGTATGGGGCCGTTTCCGTGGACGGCTCTTTCTTGTCACGATGCTTCTGGCACTGGTGCTCGGCGATGCTGGCACAAACTGGACCTTCAAGCGCAACGTCAACCGTCCCCGCCCTAACGAAAGCGTGGATAACCTGCGGATCTACAGCGACGGTGAGTGGCAACGATCCAAGGCGCGCCCGGTGGAGAAGGGACGCAGTTTCACCAGCGGGCACGCGTGCAACAACATGGCGCTGGCAGTAGCGGGGACCGCCGTATTTGGGCTGTCCGCTGCCTGGTGGCTGTGGCCATGGGCTATTGTAATGGGCTACTCGCGTATTTACACAGCCGATCATTTTCCCAGCGACATTCTGGGCTCCTGGGTCGTCGCCATAATCTATACGCTTCTCATCATGCGGGGCATGCAATGGGCGTGGGATTACTGGGCGCCATCTCGCTTCCCGGAGCTTTACCGTGCGCATCCACGGCTTTTCCTGTGGGGTTCGCCTGAGACTCCGCCCGCCTCTACTTCCAAGAGCGAAAACGCGTGCATTCCCTCCGATTCTCCCTATCCTGCGCACCGTGACGTCTGATCCTCTCATTATCGGCTGCTGGATGCTCGTATGGCTTTTCAGCGTAACAGTGCACGAGACAGCGCATGGCTGGACTGCATGGCGCCTGGGTGATTCTACCGCGTACCATGGCGGGCAGGCCGCGTTTGACCCACTTCCTCACATGATGCGTGAGCCGATCGGCATGGTCATTGTGCCGCTCATTTCGATCATCTTCTTCGGGTATCCCATGGGTTGGGCAAGCGTGCCAATCGATCCTGAGTGGATGCAGCGCAACCCGCGCTTCTCCGCCGTCGTATCCATGGCGGGCCCGCTGGCAAATCTTATCATCGTCATCGTGGCAGGCGTTCTGCTGAAGCTGGGGTTATCGTACGATGTTTTTGAAGTGGTGCGCGCCAGCAAACTGGTGGATCTGATGACAGCACCTGAAGCGGGGCTGGCCCTTTTTGCGGTAAAGATGTTGTCGATGTTGCTGATCATCAACATCATCCTTTTCGGATTCAATCTGCTGCCCTTTCCCCCTCTCGATGGCAGCGCGATTCCGCTCTTCTTTCTGAGCAATGACGAGGCGAATACCTACTTTTCCTACATCTACCATCCTACCTTTCAGATGGTGGGCATGCTTGCCGTATGGTACCTTTCACCGTACGTTTTAAGTCCGCTCATCAGGTTCGTATTTATGTTGGTGATTACCTGACGCGGCCTGACCCAGCGTGCGGAGCACTGGCGTCATTTCGCTTCTTCAATCTTCACGCTTTCCGCCATTTTCAGCACGCACGTTTCGGCATTTTTTACCGTGGAGGTTCCGATAACCTGGCCGATCCGCCGGAGGATAATGACCCGGTTGTCGCCAAAGTTTCGGCCTGCTTCCACCATATAAACGTGATGATAGCGGTTCAGATGGTAGCGCTTATCCTGGCGGTACTGGCGATCAGCCTCGTCTTCGGCTCGTCTCTGGGCATTTTGATAGGGAGAAGTTGAGTACTTACTGTAGCCCGAGCTTCCAGCGTTTCGCGGATCTACGACGGCCTTCTGTCTGGCAGGTTCGCCGGGAGCTGCCGGGCTGCCGGAAAGCTGAGCAAGTTGCTCGGGCGTTAACCCGTCCGGCACAATTGCCGCGCCGTATGGGGAGGGGAGAAGAGTGATGCGTATCGTCCAGGCATCGGGTGTCTGAGCGGAGGCAGGATACGAGTATTCCTTAACAAAAAGAGCGTGGTTAAAAAAGACTGCCGTATTGTCGGAGTTTGCCTTTGCGAAAAAGAGCACTGTCTCCAGCATGCGCTTTACCAGGGGATGAGTGATATCGGCAAAGGGGAGTGCGGCGTTCTGGCCGCCAGGAATCACATGAAACTCGGCATAATCCCGTCCTTCGGTATCGTCTGAAGTCGTGGCGATATCCAGCTGGGGATGTCCCTCCCACTTAGCGTGGGCTTCCACTTTGGAGGTTGGCCCGCGCTGAAACGTTACGCTGGCCGGAAAGAGCACAGAGCGGTAGGAGACCTGATTTCGCAACTGCTCGTAGCGTTCCGCCCAATACTGATCGTCGCGCTGTTTCTCCAGCACCAGATGGGTAATGACCGCGGCGATGACAATAAGCGCCAAGATCACGCAGACCCAGATCAACCTGGATTTAGCCGCGTTGCGGGATTTGGAAGCGGGGGAAGCGACTGGAGGCGTCATGGCGTCGGATTCGTTGAGGGTGTCGCAGGGGATGTTGGTGGTGGCGATGACGTTGGTGAAGGGGGGGCTGGGAGCGTGCGCATTAAAGCTCCGTTGCGAAGGAGGCAGTCAACCAGATCGTTATCCCAAGCTGCTGCCTCCAGTGGGGCTTCGAACTTACCCGCGTCCGGACTGCTGGAGTAGAAAACGACCTTGGGCGAGAGCTTGTTGGGATCTGCTCCCCGGTCAATCAGAAGCTGCACCATGGCCAGCCTCTGCTTAATATTATTCGTGCTCCAGCCGGGCCGCTGACCCGTTTCGCCGCGATCCAGCACTAGCACCAGCGGTGTCCGAAGCGTTGGGGAACGTATCACCAAAGGGTCGTTGGGCTGAATGCCTCCATTCAGCGCTATAGTTGCCGCTCCTACATTCAGCTCCTCCAGGGCGAGTCGCCAGACGTGGGGACGATTCTTATGCGTGATGTTCGCCTTAATGTATCTCAGATCATTGCGCTCCACCGCTTCTTCCATATTAAAGGGAGGGCGATAGACATCCAGCAGCGTCAATACACTGGGTCTCGGCCCGACCAGTGCCAGGCACAACATGGGAAAGATGATGAAACCGCAGATCAGTCCGCCCATTGCTCCCGATATCCAGCACTGGACGATCACCTTAACGAAAAACGCGACCCAGAAAAGCAGATAGAGACCCAGAATAGGAAGCATGACAACCATGGACCAAGAGACATAGCGCTCATACCACGGGGTCTGGACAAAGATGGCGGATCCCAGAATCACCAGCCAGAAAGGAATCAGCCCGGCGAGCGCGGATTTCACGGCGCTCAGCCAGCCGCCGCGGCCCAGCCATGCAAGCATGACGGTTTCCACAGAGCCAATCAGCAGCGATGATATCACGAAAATCAACACCATCACCAAAAATGGGGAAGTTGAACTCATGTCAGATTACATAGAGTAAGACGGCATGAACCACGCTGCCCAATAGCCCGAAGCAAGCCAAGCCCAAAGGCAGAACTCCTTTTAGCAGCAAAAAATCTTCAGATAATCTGTTGACACCTGACGCGTCTATCGGCATTATATCAACTCCTGTCAGATCATGTTAGTTATATTCTGTTTTGGGACGTTAGCTCAATGGTAGAGCAGGTGACTTTTAATCACTTGGTTGTAGGTTCGAGCCCTACACGTCCCACTTCTTTCCCCTCTAAATAGGGCTAGTTTGCGCTAATTAAAATCTTGTTTTAGCACAGTGCTAAACATGGCACGCCCCGCTGTTGGTAATGGCATCTTCCTCCGGCCAGGAAGTAATATCTATTGGCTTCGCTTTACTTCCCGAGGGAAACAGGTGCGAATGAGCCTGAATACCTCCGACCCTTCGGAAGCCGTCAAACTCGCTGACCAGGTGCGCGCGCATCCCGATATGGCACCAAAAGTGAGGCTGGATGTCCCACCACTCCATCGCCCGTCATGTCAGGATGGGTGATCTTAACCGCTCGCTGGCTCTTGCTGTCGAGATAAACGGTGTGCTCACCGCCGTGATCTATTTCTTTACGTGACTTGAGCCAGGCACCGAAGGCTTCAGGATCGAGGAGGAGCCCGTCTCTTTCAGACGCATCCTGGAATTTCTCGAAACTTGCGCGATGGCTTCGTCCTCGGTTATCGGAGGCCCTGCGAGTCGCGCGGACAAGGCTTCGCTGTGTGTCAGGTTTCTTACGCGGGTTTTGCTCGCCATATTCATCAAGATACACGAAAGATGGACTCTCGGAAACCTTGTTAGGATTATTTCGCCCGCCGCGCCCAGGGTAATCTCTTCCTTGTCGTATGCCTCGGTGATTCGTGAGGTGCACTGCCATCTGTCGCCTGGTAGCGGCTTTCTGTCTGGATCGCTCAGGGAGAACTTGCGGCCGTCAATTTCGATCTGTGCTGGCAAGCGAGCAAATGCATCGTGGGTGATGCACGTTGCGTAGGCGATGAAATGCTGGGGAAGCATGTACCGGGCTTTCCAGTTGATTCGGGCGGTTGTAGGTTCGAGCCCTACACGTCCCACTTCTTTCTATTCGGTTGTTATTTTGTCCCCTTGGTCACTTGAGAAAATCTGGCCAAGTCAGAGTTTTTGCTGCTTTGTATACTTGCCAAGGTTCGCCTGACCCGCTTGCATAGGCAACCATCTATGGCATCCGAGCTTCCTCCGCAGCAGCACGTTTCCGATCTCACTTCCAGCGTATCCCTTGAGCAGCTCCGCCTGGGCGGCGAGCTTCTTATCATGGGCGTGCCCGGTGTGGAACTGGACGAGGCGACGCGCGCCACCATCGAGAAAGTGCAGCCGGGCGGTTTCATCCTTTTTGGCCGAAACATCCGCAAGCCCGAGCAATTGCGCAAACTGATCGACGACCTGCGTTCATGCGTACGGCACGAGCCTGTTATCACGATCGACCAGGAAGGCGGCCGCGTCTCCCGCTTGCGCGAGCTGGGTTCAGAACCGCCCAGTGCCAAGCAGCTTCGCGACAAAGGCGACACCACTCTCATTGATCGCCACGGCGAACTTGTCGGCAAGCAACTCAGACTATTCGGTTTCAATCTTAACCTTGCCCCGGTACTGGACGTTTCCTTTGATGACGCGGCGGATAACTCATTGAAGAACCGCACATGGGGCCTGCACAGCCCCGAGCAGGTCGTGGAGAATGCTGGCGCCTTTACGCGTGCGATGCGCGGGCAGGGAATCCTTTCCTGCGGCAAGCATTTTCCTGGCTACTCTTCCGCGGGAATAGACCCGCACCACGAACTCCCCGTGCTGGACCGCACGCGGGCCGAGTTGGAAGGCGTGGAGTGGATCGCTTTCCAAAAGCTGCTGCCGGAGATGGACTCACTCATGATCGGCCATGCTTTGTATCCGGACCTTGACAATTCCGGCGAGCCCGCCTCTCTGTCGCCGCGCGTGGTCGACGGGATACTGCGGAAGGACTGGGGCTATGACGGCATCGTGATCAGCGATGACCTGGATATGGGTGCCATCCTTAACCACTGCAGTTTCGAAGACAGCATGCAGAGGGCGATTATCGCTGGTAATGATCTGCTGCTGCTTTGCCATCGGGTGCATCTGGCTCCTCAGGCTGCCGCTGCCATTGGTTCACTGCCCGCCGATGTGCTGGAGCCCGCGCTTCGCCGTGTTCGTGCGTTGCGTACACGTCTTGCGGAGCCGTTCCCCTTCACCATGGAGCTTTTCCAGGATCTGGATGCACAGGTGGCCCGGCTTCGTATCGATACGCTGGGTGCCGAAGTCGCTTCCTCTCGGAGCGCGGAGGACGGAAAGCGTTCCCCCGTCGAGCTGTTTTAACCGGTTGCGTTGCCAACGATACAGGTAAAATAAGACCATTTCCACGCTATGGGCAATAAGCGCTGCGAAATGGTCTGACGCATCTATCCGGTGCCGCCTCTTTACTTGGCAGGCGGTACCTTGGTGGGATCATTTTGGAGGGGGAAAGCCTGATTCTGAGTCCAGCGCTCGGGCTTCAGGTAATGCTCCTTATTGCGGCTGCGAAGATAGTTCTTCTTTTCTTTCTGATACGAGGCTTCCTGTGGGCCTTCGTGATCCTGGTAATTCATGGCCTCCAGCATGGTAGGGGCGGGGGGCGGGACGAGACGGATTTCGGTATCAGGATCTACTGCCTGTCTGGCCATGATTACGGCACGTTCCATCACATCGGTATCATCCCAGGCAATGAGGGCCTGCTGATTGCCTATCATGATGGTAATGCCGCCAGACTTGTAGCTGGACACCAGCACGGTATCACCCGCAACCAGATCGCGCGTTATCGTTTGATCAGTCAGCGAATTAAACAGCGTAACCTTTACGCTGCGCTTTAGCTGAACGGAACGAGGCCGGAACCGGGCATCACCGATAATCTTGAGCCGATCAAGGGGCAGGGGATTTGCCGGTTTGATTACCACGATAGACGCAGCGTGACTTTGGCTGATGCCTTCGCCCCAGGCAAGAAAAGCTGCCGTCATCGCTACCAACAAGGCCGCGCCGGCATAGGGAAATGGGCGGGGAATCGAGGTATTCATAACGCGTACAAGGATTTAACTGTTACGAATAGTAACCTGGTGATATCGGCAATTGCAACTCTTAACTGAAGTAAAAACTCTATTTATTTTCCGGCTGCCTGTTTCATTACAACTCCGTATTAATTTGATGAGGTAAACCTTATCCGGCCATTTTTGCCTAGCTACGAAAAGTTGGGCTATTTTCCCAGGTTCATCTCTATATTCGCAAAAAAGGCCGGCTAGGCAAATTATTCCGGACGATTTAGCGTAAAAACTCCCCTTTTTTCATGATCTCTCATGAAGATTGTTTTCTGAAATAGTGGCATTTTGATTGCAGCGACGGGCTTGCCTGGAACCGTTGCGATGTATAGAGTCGCTGCCGTGAGTACTATTTTTGAGAAGATTATCGCCCGGCAAATCCCGGCGGATATTCTGTTTGAGGATGATCGGGCGCTGGCGTTTCGCGATATTGGGCCGCAGGCACCGACGCATTTTCTGGTGGTGCCCAAGAAGGTGATTCCCCGTCTGGCCGAAGCAAGTGCGGAGGATGAAGCGCTGCTGGGACATTTGCTGCTTACTGCTGCGAAAGTGGCGAAGGAACAGGGGATTGCGGACTCGGGCTTTCGCATCACCGCCAATAACGGGCCGGATGCCGGCGAAAGCGTACCTCATCTCCACATCCACGTCCTCGGCGGACGCTCTCTGACGTGGCCTCCGGGTTAACGTGAACAACTACACTGCAACGACAATTGGAACGTTGCAGAGTAAAACCATGGTAATCGCCCTCGGCCCGTTACATTCTATGAAATCACTTTGCAGTTTTCTGACGTTATTCACGATCATGTGCACAACTCTCTCGTTCGGCATCGCGCAGGAGCAGTCTAAAGAGACCCAGATGAAGAAACGCTCCACGCCACTTGCCGTCATCTTTGATACCGACATGGACTCGGATGTGGATGATGTGGCGGCGCTTTGCCAACTGCATGCCTTAGCGGATGGCGGCGAAGTGGAAATCCTGGCCGTGATGACGTCCGGGCGCAACGAGAATTCGGGGCCGTGCATTGCGGCGATCAATACCTTCTATGGCCGGCCGGAGATCCCGATTGGTCTGGTAAGCAGCGAGCGTGCGATTCTGCAAAATAGTACCTATGCCAAGGAAATTGCAGCTGAGTTTCCGCAGGACTTTAAATCGGACAAGGCACCGAAGGCAGTAGATCTCTACCGGCGAATTCTGGCGTCGCGAGCGGACAAAAGTGTCGCCATCATTTCGGTGGGAGATCTGACAAACCTTGCGGGACTGCTGAGCAGCAAAGCGGATGCGGCGTCCACCCTGGATGGCCGGGCACTTATCGAGGCAAAGGTGACCGAGTATTTCTGCATGGGCAGCCGTTATCCCGCCGAGACGGATCCTGGCACGAACCGCTGGGGTAATTTCCGTACTGATCCTCAGTCTGTGCGCGAGGTGGTGGCAGGCTGGCCCACCATGATTACCTTTACGGGTGGCGGCAAGTTTGCAGACTCCATGGCGATTGGCTCGAAGATTACCGACCTGGACCCGAAGGTCTGGCCCGTGAGTCGCGGCTTTCAGCTCTATTTCCAGAAATCCAAACTCGGCCCAACGCGACATAGCGCGGATCTCATTACCGTGTTAGTCGCCGTTCGCGGTTTTGATCCTTACTTCAAGATCGTCGATGTTGGCCACAATGAGATCGATGAGATCGGCCGTAATGCCTGGAAGACCGAGCCGGACTCGCCCAACCAGCGCTATACTTCCGAGCTCAATGACCCCTCTCAGGCACGCATGCTTGCCGCGTTGATGGAGGAGCAGGCCACCGCTGTACCCAAAGCCGGCCTGCCCGCTGCACATAAGTAAGACCGACGTTGCGAGCCACGAACCGCGGGCTCTCTGTTTAGGGAGCGTCCGTACGGAAAGGTCGTGCGGGTAGTCCTGCAGTGTTAGTCAGATTACACGTAGGATTATTCGCCCAGCCGTAGCGTGCCGCGACAGGCTTCGTCACTTTGGGCGAGGAAACCACAACAACGTTTCCTCGAATAGTGGCCGAGGCAAAGTGCCACTGCTTATCTTCACCACGAATCTCGAAGCCTTCCAGTTCGCTGCCTTCCGGGGCGAGGCGGGGCAGGGGCTTCATCGCGGTTGACATGGAGGTGGGCTGATATTCCCGGGGTAGTTCTTTTGCGGCGAGGCCTTCGGCGTGGTTAAACTCGATCTCGATTGTCTCCCCGACAACTGTGAAGCTTTTGTAGACGGGGCCGGAATCTTCCAGGGCCTGCTTATATACGCGGGCCAGAGCGAGCAAAGCCAGCCGCTCTCCCACCGGCTGCTTTGCGGGGGGATGCACGTCCTCTTCACCCACGTCAACAGTTACTGCTACGCCAGTGGCCGGCAGAGTATCAGCCTTTGCCTGGGCCTCCCGAAGAGTGGCCCAGGTGCTGCTCAGGGGTTTGTCCACTTTTTGCCCGTTGTTTGGCAACTGACAAATCATAAAGGGGATTTCGCTGCCCCAGGCCCGGCGCCAACCCTGGATCATCGCCTGCAGCATCGGCCAGTAGCGATCGGGGTTTCCCGTATCCTGCTCGCCCTGATACCAAACTACTCCGGCAATGCTGACTGGTATCAGCGGAGCGATCATGCCGTTGTAGAGTCGTCCAGGTACGCCCATGGAGCCGGGGCTCTGCGGCATTTGCGGCAGGGCGGCGCGTAGCTTATCATCCAGAGC
The DNA here is from genome assembly GCA_041287705.1 of Methylacidiphilales bacterium. Lineage (GTDB taxonomy): Bacteria > Verrucomicrobiota > Verrucomicrobiia > Methylacidiphilales > UBA1321 > LW23. Next base: position 45,037 of record JBGGNE010000467.1, read on the forward strand.
AGGCAGCTCGTACTCGGATTTCGCCATCCACTCGCCGGTCAGAAGGGCGCGTGCGGTGCCTGCCGCAACATACATGGAGCCCGGAGCACCCGCCTTTTCGGAAGGAGTGCGCAAGCGAATCGCGATCGAGTTTTGGCCCGGCTTCAGAGTGCTGGACGGAATCGTATAGCGAATGTCAAAAGTGCCCTTCATGCTTTCCGGCGTGGTTTCGCCTACGAGCTTGCCATTGATATACGCTTCATTGTAATCGCGAAGCGACCCCAGATGGACGAACGCGCTTGAGTTGGCGCCGCCCTTGTCATAGTCCCCGGGCGGCAACTCAAAACTGCGGCGCAGCCAGGTAGCGCCCGCATCCGGGAGTCCTTCCGTGGAAAGCGTGCGTGCGGGAAGCGTTATTTTTTTCCAGCCGTTGGTGTCTTCGACCGCAGCCAGTGCCAGGTGATCCGCCGCTGTACCACGGTCGGTTCTCTGATTCTGCTCCTCCCACTGATGGTAGGCAGGCAGGTACGCCTTCTTGCGTTCATCAAACTCCGCAACAGTTTTAAGAACCGAGTCGTATTTTGCTTTCAGATCCGGCGTCTTTTGGATCTCATTGGGCGGCAGCCAGCTGATGATGGACGTTCCCGCCCAACCTGAGAGAATCAGGCCCACCGGCGTTTTCATGTGGTCGCTTACTTTCTTGCCAAAGAAATAGCCGACCGCAGTAAATTCGCCAGAGGTAGTCGGATCCGCCACGATCCATGATCCCTTAACCTCACCCACCGGATCCGGCATGGGATTAAGCGGTATGCGGAAGTGGCGCAGGCGTGTGCTGGCGGATTTCGGGACTTCCGCAGGACCTTCCTGACAACGCTCCAGCTTATAGGCCATGTTGGACTGCCCGGAGCAAATCCAGACTTCTCCCACCACGATATCGGGCACGACCACGCGGTTGTTGCCTTCTACCACCAGTTCAAACGGTCCTTCCCCTACCGTACGCAGATCCAGCGTCGTCTGCCAGCGGCCATCATCGCCCGCAGTGGCTTCAGCCTGCTGTGTACCCAGCGATATCTTTATTTTTTCGCCCGGAGCCGCTTTGCCCCAGACACGTGTTGCTGGTGATTTCTGGAGAACGGCGTGCCTGGAGAGGATGCTGGGCAACACCACATCCGCCCGGGCGGCGGGCAGCAGACCGAGGCAGGTGGCTGCAGTTGCCGTGGCAACCGGAAGAATGAGAAAGCGCCGCCAGGAAGTGGGAAGGAAAGAGTGTTGCATAGAAAATCTAATCCGGATGTGATTTTAGTTTATGCCTGAATGAAGTCAAGCGCATCCGCAACATTTCGATTTTTGCTACAACCGGCACGGTCGCAACATGCCGTTGATCAACTCTTCCGCTACTTCGTTACTGAATTAATAACGCTCCGGCGCAGGACCGGTTGACTCGCGGGCGTGGAAGATGGGCTCGAGCAGCAGATTCTCGAGCTGATTCGTACTGAGGCCAAGCTGGGTCAGCAGCATTTCGCCGGCGCGTTCCATGGCCATCCGGGGTTGCTGATCTATCGTGGTAATGGTGGGGCGCAAGTGCCGGCTGACTTCAAGGTTGTCAAACCCTGTGACAGAGAAATCACGGGGAACCTCATAGCCGTTGTCGCGCAAACCCTGAATCGCTCCAACGGCCACGCGATCGTTCACTGCCAGGAAAGCTGTCGGCGGGTTCTTATCCGCCAGGGCCATCTTAACGAGTTTGATGCCCTCGCCGTAGGCCTCTTCGCCGGGAGAGGGAAGCTCGTAGGCCCGCAGTACTTCGGGCTTGTCCGGGTTAAGATGATTGCAGTGCAGTGCGGTCACGATGCCATCCCAACGCCAGCGGTTAGAGTTCGAGTATCCCAGAGTGGCAAATGATCGATGCCCCAGAGAGCACAGATGATCCACCAGAAAACGCCCCGCGCGGATACGATTGAGGTGAATGCCAGGGAAATCCGTGGAGCGATGGCCGGAATCGACCAGTACGCACTTCATGCCACGCAGGGCTTTATCGAGCTGCGACCCGGCCAGGTAAGAGTGGATCAGCACCATGCCATCCACGCGCAGATGGCGGAAATCCGAGATGATGCGGAGCTCGCTCTCCACGTCGTGGGGATTGATCGCCAGGATACCGCGCAGGTGATGGAGGCGCAGGTACTCTTCAAGCGTCGCAATTTTGTCGATCACAAGGCTGTTGCGAGGATTACCAAAGCAAATACCAACGATGCCCGTCGCTTTACCGTTGAGACCGCGCGCATGGAGGTTTGGCTGGAACCCGAGCTCCGCCATCGCTTCCAGAACGCGTTTGCGAGTGGCGGCCTTTACCTCGGGGTGCCCGTTGATCGCTCGCGACACAGTCCATTCAGAGAGATCCAGATGTCGCGCCAGATCCGCCGTGGAAACGACCTGCTTCTCCGACCTCACGGGCTTGCTCACGACGGGAGTGGCTGGGGCGTCTCCGGCGGAGGTGGCGCCAGACGCTTTTTTGCTGTGTGAAGCACGGGGGGCGGCAGGAGTTGAGGTCGGTGTCTTAGCCATGAAACATCGTGTCGAGTCGTCGTCGTCTGTTTCCTTATCCTAACGGTAAATCCGGGTGCAATCAATCGCTTATGACCACTTCTCATGTAAAAGGTTTCAGAACGCGCTGCTTAAACAAAATGATGAGAGTTTGGGATTTCTCCCGGTTCCTTGTTGGTCCTTCTGGAGAAAAGTTGCATTTATAGTCGCTTCCGCGCACATGACTGTTTGCACAGTAAAATTGGCTTCGCTTCCAGGCTCTTTCCTGAAATAACATCAACCATGGGGACATCCTCTTCTCTCTTTGATATTACCGGCCGTGTTGTCGTCATTACAGGCGCAACCGGCGCACTTTCAGGTTCCGCAGCCAATTACCTGGCGTCTCAGGGCGCGCGCATTGCGTTTCTGGGGCGGTCACAGGACAAGCTCGACGCGGCTATTGCAGCCTGCCGCGCAGTAACGCCCGAGGCCGAGTGCCTGGGACTTATCGCCGATGTGCTGGATCGACCCGCTCTGGAGGCCGCGCGCGACGCCACTCTGGCCAAATGGGGCCGTATTGACGCACTGCTGAACGGTGCCGGCGGCAACATGCCCGGCGCTACCATCACACCGGACAAGAGCTTTGTGGATTTGAACTTCGAGGCTTTTCAGCAGGTAGTGGATCTGAACCTGCACGGTACGGTTCTTCCTTCACTGGTGTTCGTTCCTGCGCTTGCAGAAAGTGGTGCGACTCTCAATGGCGGGGCTTCCGTCATCAATTTCAGCTCGGTTTCCGCACCGCAGACGCTGACGCGCGTCGTAGGTTACAGCGCCGCAAAGAGCGCCGTGGAGAACTTTACGCGCTGGCTGGGCGTGGATCTGGCCAAGCGGTTTGGCGGCAAGGTGCGCGTGAACGCCGTTATGCCCGGCTTCTTTCTGGGTGAGCAAAACCGTCGTCTGCTGACTAACGAAGATGGCTCGCTGACCGCTCGCGGCGAACTGATTGTGCAGAACACTCCGTTTGGCCGCTTTGGTAAAGCAGAAGAACTGCATGGCGCCATTCATTATCTGATCTCCGACGCTTCGAAATTCGTGACCGGTACTGTAATGGCCGTTGATGGCGGCTTTGTGGCATTCAGCGGCGTCTGATATAGTCAGAACCAGAACCTGGCTACTGAGGCACTGTACTGCTCGATGATGCGTCAATAATAGCCACCTTCCTTTTTAATTCTTTACTCTTTGTCTATGCACGCCCCACATCCCTCCACCTATATGGAGGAATCTTTCCGCTGGTTCGGCCCGAATGATGAAGTGCCGCTTTCCTTCATCCGCCAGGCCGGCGCCACGGCCGTGTTTACTTCGCTGCACCAGATTCCGTACGGCGAACCCTGGTCGCGCGAAGCCATTCGCGAGCGCAAAGATATTCTGGCAGCGGCCGGCCTGCGCTGGACTGCCGTTGAATCGGTTCCTGTCCACGAAGATATCAAGACGGGCCGCGGCGATCTGGCCCGCCTGTTCGAGAATTACCGTACCTGCCTGCGCAATCTGGCTGCGGAAGATATCAATGTCGTGATCTACAACTTCATGCCCGTGCTGGACTGGGTGCGCACCGATACGCGCCACGTTCTGCCCGATGGCTCCGAGTGCCTGCTGTTTAATCCCGTCCACTTCGCGGCGTTTGAGATTCACGCCCTGAAGCGTCCTGGCGCCGAGGCGGACTACACTCCCGAACAACTGGAGCTGGCCGCCAAATGGTGGGCCTCCATGGATGCCGCCGCGCAGGAAGAATACATCCAGAGCATCATCGACGTGTTCCCCGGCACAAAGCTCGGTCTGAACCTGGACGATATCCGCGCGATGCTGGCCAAGTATGATGGCCTGGGCAATGAGGGCGTCGTGGCGAATTACGCCCGCTTTCTTGAAGCCGTTGTGCCAACCGCTGAAGAAGTGGGTGTCCGACTGGCAGTGCATCCTGATGATCCGCCATATTCCCTGCTGGGTCTGCCCCGCATTGTCTCGCAGGCTGCCGATGTGGAACGCCTTCTTAAGATGGTGGACACTCGCGCCAACGGCATCTGTTTCTGCACCGGCAGCTACAGCGCCCGCCCCGGCAACGATCTGCCCGGCATGGTGAAACAGTTCGCCGATCGCATCCACGCCGTGCACCTGCGCAGCACGCAGCGCTTGCCGGATGGTTCATTCTACGAGGCGGATCACCTCGCCGGATCCGTCGACATGCCGCGTGTCGTCCGCGCCCTGCTGGATGAGCAGGATCGCCGCCGGGCCGAGGGCCGTGCTGACTGCCAGCTTCCCTTCCGCCCGGATCACGGCCACACGATGATGGATGATCTCTCCAAGCCGCCCGGCACTCCCGGGTACTCCTGTATCGGCCGCATGCGCGGTCTTTCGGAGTTGCGCGGTGTGATGCAGGGTCTGCGCTATGCGGATCGCGCCGGGGTGGCCGGCAAGTAACGCTTCGAGCTGCACTGCTTTCCTTTCCTGTTTTCCTGTTCATTAAGCAGGGAAGGAGGAGCATACGAATCGCAATACTTCATCAAACTATCGCAAGCTAACGTACGCTTCTCGCGGGCCGGCCGCCTAAGATATCCCTCACATGAACGAGCCAGAGCACACCAACTTAGGAAGCGAAGCCCACACGTTGCCCGGCGACAGCACTTTTTTCTCCCTGCGGACCGCCTCATTTCAGCCATTTGTCCCCGCTTCATTGCCTAATCCCGAAGAAGTAAATCTGGCGGCATCCAGGCTGATGAAGCGCGGCATTGCCCTGATGGAAGAGCCACGCCCCGCAAACGAGCTATCCGCCGCGCTGAATGAAGCGGTGAGCCTGTTCGACCAGGCAATCGCGATGCGCAACGGATTGCCTATCCAGGAAAATCACTGGTATCGCTACGTCCTGATTGCGTGCTGGCTCAATCGCGGTGATGCACTGACGCGTCTGGGTATTCTGGAGCCTGAAGGCAAGGTTGAGCGCATTCATCAGGCTCTTCACGCTTTCGACGCCGGGCTGGATCTGCTGAGCGGTCTTCCTCTTAATCTGAATCCGCTCTACCCCCGGCGCTACGCCATAGCGTGGATCAATCGCGGTTTTGCCCTGCAACAGCTCTGGCACATCGCGGTTCCTGCCACGAGCGGCGCATCTGAATCAGAGCCGAAGTCTGCCCCATCTGCTCAATCCGTCTCCCAACTGGTGGCCGCTGCCGGTTCCTTTCGCAATGCGATGCGCATTCTGGCAATGCCGGAAAGCGAAGCCATTGAAGACCTGGTCGCTCTGCAAATCGGCTCACGTCTGAATCTGTGCTCGGCGCTGGTCGACGTTCCGGCCCACATCCCCGGCGCGGGGTTCGCATTGACGCTTGAGGCGTACACCATGGCCAAAGAGGCTCTGGAACTTTGTGCGCCTTTGGAGCAGGACCACATCGATATCGCGACCGTTTCCCTGAGGGTAAGTCATGCGCTTTGCCGGGTCATCGCCCACGGACTTACGGATCCCTCAGCCAGCACCGCCGCTACAGCCTCCGCCACGGAAGGCTGGATGTCCGAAGCCACCGACCTTGTGGATGACGGTATGGCACTGGCCCGTCACTGGGAGCAGCGTGGTGATACGCAACTGCGACCGCTGGCCCAGGATCTGTTCCGCTTCGGCTGCCGAATCTACTCGACGCATCTGCCTCACTTCCTGGCCGAGTTCGTTCAGGAAAATCTGGATGCCAGTGTTCCTGGCGCACATCCATTTAGTCCCGCGATTCACAATGCCGCCCTCATCGCCGTCTGGCGCGCCTGGCAGGAAATCGAGCGGACAAGCTTCGCTTCAATCAACACCCCCCGCTTCGAGCAACTGCTGGCTGATCTCCGTGAACTCCGCGTTACGGAAGATCGCCTGGAAGCCATGCGCCGCCAGGCGACCGAAGAGGGGCTGATCGCGCCGCCCGTAGCACCTGCCCCGCGCTAAACCGGACATCCCCCTTTCCCATCTACGAAGAAAATTCGGGATAACGCGATAATCCATCGCGCTTCCTTTCTGCCCTCTTATCCATGAGCGACCACTCCCCCTCTTCTCAGGCGGACAAAGCATGTTCCATTGCCGCACCATCCCGGCTGCGATGCGAATACGAAATCAATCCGCTTGGTGTTCAGACACGCAATCCACGACTGTCGTGGGAGTTGAACGGTTCTTCAGAGTCTGGCCGAGGTGCTGCAGCCGCTGCGTGGCAGATTGTTGCCACACGCTCGCCGCGTGAACTCGATTTATCTGTACGCGAGCTGGATTTTGAGAGCGGCACCACGGGTATTCAGCCAGCTCTGTTATGGGACAGTGGTGAAGTTGCCTCGACCGAAACTCATGCCATCTACGAGGGTGAGATCGCCCGCGTCTGGTGGAAAGTGCGCGTGTGGGATCAGGCTGGCCGCGTCTCTGACTGGAGCGAGCCTGCGTCGTTCGAGTTCGGCATTCTCAACCATACGAACAGCGACTGGATCACCGCAGGGGATCGCGAAGCGGCTCCTTACTTCCGTTGCGAGTTTCCTGTCCCCCTGAAGGTTAAACGGGCGCGCGTCTTTTTTAGCGGCCTGGGCTTCGGAGAACTTTATATCAACGGGTTGCGTGTAAGTGAGGATCAGCTCAGCCCCGGCTGGACCGATTACGACGAGCGCGAATACCGGGATTTGCTCTATCCATACGATGACTCGGGCCGGAAGCGAATCCTTTACCGCGTGTATGATGTAACGTCTCTCGTGCATAAGGGAAGCAACGCGGTTGGCTGTATCCTGGGCAATGGCATGCACCAGCAGAGGGTGCGTACTATTGAAGGGAAAATGTGGTATGGCGCTCCCCGATTCAAGTTCGATCTGTACCTGACGCTGGAAGACGGGTCCGTGCGCATAGTCGAATCCTGTCCACCTACACGTAATCACTGGCACGATGTTCCTGGAGCCTCTTCCGCTAGCGGCTCCATGGCGAATCCCGAGCATTTCCCCAGCGCTGTCGAGAGCGGCTGGCGATGGACGGAAGGGCCGATCACGTTCAACAACATTTTCACGGGAGAAATCTATGATGCACGGCAGGCACTTCCTGCCAACTGGTGCCAGCCTGGATTCAATGCATCCGGTTGGAAACATGTAGAGCTGGCACCCGAGCCACGCGGCAGCAAGGACAATTACCAGTCTCAGATCTGCCCCTCCGATACCATCGTCGCCACTCTGCAGCCGGTAGCTTCGCGCGAGCCCGCACCCGGTGTACATGTTGTCGATTTCGGGCGCGTCATCAGCGGGTGGCTTCGGATTTCACCCACGGGACCAGCGGGGACACGCATTGTCCTCCGCTTTTCGGAGAATGCGGACGAGGGCGGACTTCCCAACTTCCGCAGTGCCGGCGGGGACCACATTCAGCAGGATGAGTTTATTCTGGCGGGAACCGGGGCGCCTGAAACGTGGCAGCCTCGTTTCACCTGGCACGCGTTTCGATATGCGGAAATCACCGGGTGGCCTGTTGAAACCAGCGGCGCACCTTCTTCCATCAATGTCGAGGCGCAGGTTGTCTACGTCAACACGCCTTCAACGGCGGAGTTCGAGTGCTCGAATCCTCTTATTAACAGGATAGTGACGCTGTTCCGCGATACTCAGCTCGCCAATCAGCACATAGGCATCATCAGCGATTGCCCGCACCGCGAGCGCCTCGGCTACACGGGCGATGCCCAGATTACGGCGGAAGCTGTCATGTGGAATTTCGACGTCGCGTCGCTTTATTCCAAGTGGATTGATGACATCTTCGATGCTCAGAACACAAAGAGCGGATTTGTGCCTCACACCGTGCCCTTCTACGGGGGCGGCGGCGGTCCGGGCTGGGGCTCAGCGTGCATCATTATTCCGTGGACCTACTATCAGTTCTACGGTGATGAGCGCGTTCTATCGAAGAATTACGCCGGGATGGTCGCTTGGCTGGAATACCTGAAGCGACATACCGACGAGCGCGGCCTTGTCACCCATGAGGAGCCGGGTAGCTGGTGCCTCGGCGACTGGGCATTCCCCTCCATCAGCCCTGAGAATACCGAGAAGCGCCCCAACGTCGCGATTGAGCTGGTCAACACCTACTACTATGGCGAGTGTGCCGCGTTACTGGAGCGTATCGCCACGGCTTTGGGTAAAACCGCAGATGCCGAGCACTTTGCGGCGGAACTGGCCCAGATTCGCCACAACTTCCATGCAGCTTTCTATGATCCCGCAACCGGCTCGTACGGTGAGGGGATCGGCGGTTCCAATGCGTTTGCGCTGCTGCTGGATGCCGGCAGCACCGAAATAGTAACGCCCGACGAAGAAGAGATCTCTGAAACGCCTGAGCGCATTCGC
>JBGGNE010000468.1:0-7757 GCA_041287705.1 Methylacidiphilales bacterium
CGCCAGCGTGGTGGCGGGAATGCTCGGCAGACGATCCGCCGATAACGTGCCGCTCGCCAGACTGGACGCGTTCAGATTCGTCGCCCCAGACAGATTAAACGCCGCCGTGCCATCAAAGCCCAGGGTTCGGTTCGTCGAAAGATCGCCCCCGCCCGTCAGTGGCAGCGCGGTTGCGATCGAGCGATTCGTCGTCACCACATTGGCCGGCATCGTCAGATTCGTAAGGCCCGAGCCGTTGCCGACAAAGTTGCCCCCTGTAATCGTGTTGGTCGCGGTAAGGCTGTCCAGGTTGGTCACATTCTTGCCACCCGCATTGGCACTGTTCTGCCATTGCCCCTGCCAGAACATGTCCTTTACCGGCGTGGCCTGCACAAGCACTGCCGCAAGTACAACCAGCAGGGCCATGCCCAGCCAGTCCATCACACGCGATTTTGTCTGAATCTTGGTCTGTGTCTGTAAGTTCTTCATAATCTTGATAAAAAAAGGTTCGGCTGAAGGAATCTGTCGGGATCTGTTAAAAGGGAGTGCAATACCAGCCCAGCACATAGCCGCTCGCGTCCGTGGCGCCGGTAAGCTGGACGGTGAAGCCTGTCGGCAACCGCTGCGTAATGGTGGCCGGCGCAATAACAAACGGGCTGGAGCCGCCGCTGTTGACGAGATAAAGCTGAAGCCGGTAATTCCCGTCCTCCAGCGGCACGCCAAAGGTGACCACCACCTCGCTGGAGCCGCTGGTGACGGCGGTCTCGCCCACTCGCGAGTTCTCCAGCTCGGTTTTATCCGCCCAGCGCATGCCCGTCGCCTGGGAGTCATCCGCCATCAGAAGTTTACCATCCGGCCCAGGTGACAAAACCGCCACGGTACCGGCGCCATTTGCCACAATAAGGCAGCCCTTGGTAAGCGTTGTCCAGAACGACGCGATGGACGTCAGCAGGGCGCTGTACGCCTGCACATTCGTCCCGATCGCCAGCCCCAGCGCTGTGCGCGCCGCCGAAGCCGACGTGGAACCCGTGCCGCCGCCCGTAACGGGTATGGTGGGCAGCCGCGCCGCATCCAGCGTGCCCGAGTCGATATCCGCCGCCGTGTGCGTGTGCGCGGCAGGCGTAAAGGTCCCCGGCTTTCCGGCGAGCGTCGACCAGGTCACCGCCTCCAGGGCAGCCGTGGCAAAGTCCGAAATCGTGGCGGCCGCCTGCGTGCCTGTATGGCTGGCGCGCGCCAGAAGATCCGCCACCGTCTGGCCCGCCTGCTTCACCAGCTTGCCGCCCGTGCCATCAAACACCGCCACGCGATCCGCCGTTACCGAAGCCGGCCCGGCCACTTTATCCGCCAGCGCCGCATCCAGCCCCGTCACCTTGCTGCTGGCCAGCGCGGGGATATCCGCCGCGGCCAGAGGGCGAAACGCCGGCGCAGCGGCACTGCCTGTCGCGGGCCCGGCCAGAACGGCATTCGCCGCCTGATTACTAGCCGAAAGCGCCACCGTGCCCGCGCCCGTAACCGCGCCGCCGCTCGTCATCCAGGGCGCCGAAACGTTCACGCTGGTCACCGCGCGAAAGACGCCGCCCGCCGTGGAGCCATCCCCCACGTACAGGCGCTTTTCATCCGTATCATAAATCAGCTCGCCCACCAGCGGAGTAAGGGCGGTGCGCTGCAGCGTCGTACCGCGCCGCACCTGAAAATCCAGATGCTCACCGGCAATCAGCCCGCAGTCAATATCGCCCTGTGGCGGTATCGGCAACGGATCTGCGCTGCCCGCATCATCCAACAGCGGTAAATCAAGAGGAACGCGGCTATAGATCTCGGCCATGATAGTAAGAAAAAAAGGGGTTGCGGTGTCGGTTGCGGTGGCGGGTCATAAATGACAAACGGTGAGCATCCATCACGAACAGGGATCCACGACATAGTCTGACGGCAGCGGATTGCCCATGCCCCCGCGCAGCACCAGCCGAAACGAGATCGTCAGCGCGATATCGCCCTTGCTCTGCGCTGAGGACTCCGACACCTGATGGCTGGACGTTCCGGAAGCCGTCGTCGTCTCCGAGCCGCCCGTGGAGGAGGCCGACGTGCTGTTGCCCGACGTCGTGGTATCCGTGCGGGCGCCCACGTTCTGCGTGGTCTTCTTCGCGCCATTCGTGCTCGAAGCATTCACCACATTGGTGCGCGTTTCGCCCTGGTTAAACGTCGTGCGGGAGTTTCTTTCCAGATGAGTTGACATAGGTAGCCTCGGTAAAATCCGTTAAAATGAAGGACTGGAGTGCAGAGTGAGACTGAGTGGCGGGCCGGCGCTTTCTTAATCCGCGCCGTCCTAATCCACAGTGTCGTAGTCGCGCGAAGTGAAGCTGGTGTTGCTGCCGCCGCCGGAAGTGGTGTTCACCGTATTATTCGTGTCCGTGCTGGGGTCCGCCTCCGTCACATCCACCGCGGAAGCCGCCACTCGTGTCACGGTGCCCGGCGTTTCCGTACGCGTCTCCGTCGTACGCGGCGTGCGCGTCGTGGTGGTGGAGCCCGGCGTCTCCGTGCTCGACTGCGAGGTGACCTCCGTGCGCGTCAGGCCGTCCGCCGTCATCTGCACGTTGATCTGAAAATCCACAAACTCCGGCAACTGCATCGGCCCGCCGTACTGCTGCGCGCGGCCAACACCAACACGGATTTCCTTCACAATCTGGAAGATCGCCTCATTAACCTGGTTAACGGGAATAGCATCGGGGCGTGGCATAAAATATCAATATCCGTAGGGGGTTCGTACACGATTCTCAGAGGGAAACAGATCCGCATAAATGCGCGCCGCATGCGTCAGCGCCTCATCACGGCGACCCGCGGCGGACTGCCTGTCGCCCGTAAAAAAGCGGGTGCCGGCCAGCTCCCACTCGCACAGCGGCAGCAGCACACTCTCAAAAACAGCGTCCTGAATCGGCAGATGCACCGCCTGGGAAAGATTCAGAAACGTCAGCCGCTTCGGATGAAACTCACACTCCAGCTCCACCCTGTAATCCACATCCGGCAGGGGATACACCTTCATCAGCGCCATCGGGTCCCCATCCTGCGAAACCCCGACCGGCGCCAGATAATACGAGCGAGGCCGCCCCACCTCCGCCCCGACGCCCGCGCCCCCGCCGGAGCCGCCCTGCGATGCGCCCGCCGCTCGCAGCCTGCCCTGGCTCGTATCCACCCGGCACAGCACCTCGCCCGTATGCAGCCTCGGCGGGCTGGTAACATGGGCCATCGCGCCATATATCGCGATCTTATCCCCATACACCGTCGCCTGCTGCGTGCCCGTCGTGCCCAGATACGGCGCCAGAACGTGCACCTCCGTCACCACCTCATTATCCCCTGCGTCACCGCCGCCTATCCGCACCGTGCAGCCCCGGTCACTCGGCTCAAAATTGCCGCTCGTCAGCTCCACACTATACTTCTCCACCCCGATCGTCACCGCGCGCGGCGCCCGAAGCACCGCCGTAATCGTACTGCGCCGGTACACCGCGGGAAGCGCCGCGTACGCCTTCTGCAGCCCCGCATTCGCCGCATCCAGAAGCGCCAGCGCCTCATCACTCGGCATGCGCGAAATATCCGTCGTCCTCATACAGCGCAACATCCGCTGCGCAAGATCCAGAGTAGTCATTGGTTATATCCTCCCGTTGCTGTTGACGAACCCGCCACACCCGCCCCAGCCCCGCCCGCGTAAGACGCACCCAGCGCCCTGGCACCGCCGGAGCCGCCCGGGCCGCCGGAGCCCGCATCCATCGAGGGCCGCACCAGCCCCAGAATCGCCAGCGCCCGGTCATGAAACTCCTTCAGCTGAGGCAGCACCGCGCCCTGGGCGGGATTCTGCAGCGCATGATAACTCCGCGTCGCCTCATACCGCGCGATCGGCAGCAAAATACTCTCCACATACTGGTGCGGCACCGGCACCACCACATCCCCGCAATAATCCGCCCGGCTGTAGCCCGGCGCCTCCAGCTGCACATCAATCAGCACATTCTCCCCCGCCGCCGGCGCCGGCACCACATGCAGCACCACCCGCGCCGCATCCGCCCCCGCCTGATGCAGCTGCTCGATCCAGTACGCCTGCGGACGCGACGGCGCCAGCGCATTGCCCAGCTTCCCCAGAAAAAGCGGTCCATACCCATCCAGCTCGCCCCGCGACATCAGCCGCCGCAGCACATGCCGATCCCCCTGAAACCGGCACGGCCCGGACATACACTGCACACTATCCGGCAGCGCATACTCCGCCACCCCGGGCGACAGCGCCACCGTCAGCGTCGAGCGCGTAAAATAATCCTCCCCCGCGGCCTGCATCACCTGCAGCGCGGCGTTCACACAGCGAATCGCGCTGTCCAGCAGATAAGAGTACCGCTCGCTCAGGTGATCCGTTTCGATCGCCCACACCAGCATGACCTCCCGCACAATAGGTTGAAGAGTAAGAGCCATAAAAAATCAGATTAGGGACAGGTTGTGGTTGGCTTGGGTTGGCTTGAATTGAACTGAATCCGCGCCGCCAGACTTACCGAAGTTAAAGTCACCGAACTTCCCGAACACATCGACACATTAACCGCAACGTTGCCGTTTCGTCAACATATTTGCTCGACTTTTCCCAAAAAAGGCCTCATTCTTTACAACATGAGTGGAATGATTATGGACGGCGGCGGCAGCTCCCTGGTGAACCCCATAGGCGGCGGCCTCAACAACCAACTAGGCACGCAAATCCAAAACGACAGCCTGCGCGCCACCGTAACGGATATGCAACAGAAGCTGGAAGAAATACGAAGGATGCTCTCGGGCCTGCGCCCCCAGACCATCGTAGCCTACCCCCTGGGCGGCGACGGAACACAGCTCATCCAAATGATCGTCCTCGGCGCCCCCACCGGCGCCGAGACAATCAAACTTCCGGAGGGAGCGTCACCTTCAGTTGGAGGAGGAAGTGGAAGCTTTCTGGAGGATCTGTGGAACAAAATCGAAGGGTTTGGGACTGAGATCGCAGATTTCGTCAAGCAAACCGACTTTGATAATTTCAAAAATGGAGACTTCGCTACCCTTCAAGGACAGTTTACTACTCTCAATGACAGTTTCACCACTTTAAACACTTCTGTTACCACATTAGTAACTAACCTAGGCGGGCAACGAACGGTCACTCTGTGCACAGGTACAACATCAACCGAAACGGGAAGCATTTATTTCCGCAAGTCAGGGCCCTAAAGTAGCCAGCATGTATTTTCTAAAGACCAGAACCCTTGACGTCGCCCTGCGCAGAAGTTCCATCTTGCATTCTTTTGAATGTAACTGAGTGTCCTCCAGTATAGTCACCCCTTGCTTTGCCATCAGCTCTATTAAATGAAATGAATGAAGATTTGGTCCGAACCCATGTCGAATTTTCTTTATTCAATTCTGCTAAATCCAATATTTCTTTTTCAGAAAATACATTCTCAGATCCGGGCGGAACATTTAACTTATAATATGTAATAGCAACAGCCACTTCGTCCCAAAAACTAATAGTTACTCGAATGTCCTTTTTGTCAAAGCTTAATAGAGCATAGCCTTTCTTGGGAGCTTTAATTCCCACATTATCAACATCCTTACCATATCTCACAAGGCACTGTTCAATAGTCTCCCCCAGGCGCGCCTGAGCGGAGGTGGCAGCAAAAGTCAGAGCGAAAGCCAGAAGCAGATAAATGGTCGTTTTCATGGAGATTACGCGGTTAGGCGATGAGCATATGACCAGTCTGTCGCAATGACGCCGCTTAATCCAGAACAATTTAGAGAAACTTTATTTTTCGGGTTACACTATGCCATACATCCTTGAACAATCCAACGGTGCCAACGAGTGCTGCAAAGAGTGCAGCGAGAGAGTAAGCCCCTGTGACTCCTGTAAACCTCTCGAAATCTGGTACGAATGGTCCGGCTTCGAAGATCTGGATACCGGAACCACGTACAACGGCGAGAAAGTAGGCTGGAGCTGCGGCGACGGCAGCATCTACATGACATGGCAGGTGGATAACACCAGCGGTGGAGGGCCTGAATACGTCACGGTTGACTTGGCCAAAGCCAAAAAGAACGGCGTCTGGACTTCATCCACGTCAATCAGTTGCGCTTCCGGCTGGCACCGCCCTGAAGGAGACGATCGACCGATCGGAGGAGCGACCCTTCACGTCCGATATCGCGGGCAGGACAAATACAAATCACTGTCGCCCGGCAAAAAGAGCGGCTGCGCCACGGGTGCCGTACGCACCATTACCGTCACAAGTACCGGAACCTTCACGATCTCCTGAAATGAAACTCACCCACCAACAGATGCTGACCCTGCCCCAGGCCGAAACCTTCCCCCTGCGCGACGACCCCGTCTACCTGGGCGACTGGATCATCCACTGCGTCCAGACCGGCGACCGCCGCGGCCTCTCCCAGGGCGACATCATCGAGGCCGGCAACGGAACCCTTGTCCTTACCGAAGCGTCCTACACCTTCACCCCGGCCAGACCGCTTTCCCCGGACGCGGGCGCCACGCAACCCGCCGAGCCCACCCTGGGCGAGCTCGCCACCCGCTTCACCACCGCCGTCTCCGCCTGGGTCACCGCCGGAATGCCCGTCGTCTCCGAAACCGAGTACCAGACCCGAGCCGCCGCCTGCACCACCTGCCCCCTCTGGGATCCCGCCGCCCGCCTCGGCCTCGGCCGCTGCAACCACTCCGGCTGCGGCTGCACCAAGCTCAAACGCTGGCTCGCCACCGAAAAATGCCCCGCCGGCAAATGGCCCACCTACCCTGCCGACACCGCCGTCCCTTCCCACACCAGCCACGACAGCCGGCAAACCGCAGCGCAGCCCTGAAAAGCTCCTCCTCCCCTGCCTTGCTCTGCCCTTCCCTGCCCACAAAGGTCAGAGCGCCACAGGCCGATCTGCCGCCGCCGCTACGTCCGCATCCGCATCAATGTGGTAAAGACTGACAGGATTCGCCCGGATACCGTCATAGTCCGCGGCGGTCATCGCACAAAAACGCATAAGCTCCTTCGCGCCCTTCGGCGGAGTCCCGATCACGGCGCACAGTTCAGGATAGTCACACCCGTTCAACTGATCCAGAAGGCTGCCGCGTGCCCGGGGAAAACCAACCGCGGCAATGACCCGGTAAATGTCCCGCACCGGGGGCGCCCCAGAAATCCGCCGAATCCGATCCGACACCCCCTGACGCAAAGCGGGATCAGCAGCCGAACGATTGCTGGCGCCACTCATGCAGCACTCATACGCCTTCTGCAGTTTCTGGCTGCTGAACGTGCGCGCAAACTGCACCGCACGATGTGAAACCTGGCAGTAAGCCGACAGGAAGGCGGAGCGATTCGCGATACCATTCTTAAGCTCAACAAGCACAAAAGATCCGCCGCCCGACAGAAAAACAAAATCCAGAGACGGCTCATTCCAGCGAGTCGCCTTATAATTGATATCCCACGAAGGGAACATGAGCTCCCACGCCACAAGATCAACCCGCCCAAACGGCGGGATTTCCGGCGGCTGGCCAAGCCACCGCTCGGTAAGTGCGGTCTGAAGGTCCCACTCGTTCATAAGATAAGATTCTTTTACCACCAGGACACTAAAGACACCACGTTTCGCAGCAAAGAAGGTTCAGCACACCTAACTCAGACCACGACTCCACGCTCACCCCCCATGTGCCGGAGCCGATTTTGGGATGCGGGCAAGGCGGGCCAGAGGAAGGAAGGAAGTGCACCAGACTAACGCCCAACCGAAAGCCCGGCGCAGCACGCACCCAAAAGCCGCCCCGCACC
>JBGGNE010000469.1:0-3472 GCA_041287705.1 Methylacidiphilales bacterium
ACAACCTGCTATCAACTTGCAAGTTGGCCCATGCCAACTGCTTGCGCGGTTTTGCCATGCTCGCCGTCGCAGTTGTGCTGACGGGCTGCGGAACCAAGGATCTCTACACCAACCTCAGCGAGTCGGAGGCAAATGAGATGATCGCCATCCTGTCGCGCAATACGATCGACGCACAGAAGGCCGCAGGTACGGAAGGCACATTTACCGTCACGGTCCCTACCGAGAAATTCTCCGACTCCGTGGACATTCTGAAGAAGCAGGGCTTCCCCCGCGATAAATTCACCGGCATCGGGCAGGTCTTTACCAAGACCGGACTGGTCAGCTCGCCGACCGAAGAGCGGATTCGCTTCATGTTTGCTCTTTCGCAGGGAATTGCGGAAACACTGACGCATATCGATGGCGTTGTAACGGCCCGCGTTCACCTCGTTTTGCCGGATAACAATCCCCTGGCCGATAAAGTAACGCCCTCTTCAGCCGCTGTCTTTATCAAGTACCGCCGCACCTCACAGGTCGAAAGCCAGATCCCCCAGATCAAGAATCTGGTCATCAACAGCATCGAAGGCCTGACCTACGAGAAAGTAAGCGTCGCGCTCTTCCCCGCCGATCCGTAACACCGGTCCCCTGCCCGCCAGATGAACAGCGCTACTGCCATACCTTCCGCCGGGCCAGCCGCGACCCCTGTGGTATCAGGCAAGGGAACTCCGACGGGTTCTCCTGGCGTTGCCGCGCTTAATGCAGCGCAAGCCAGGGCGATGCTGAGCCGCGATGACGCGCTCTTTATGCGGGTGCATGATTTTCACGCCCGCCCTGCCGATTACATTCATCCCAGCCACCTTGGCGCACTGGTGCCGGAGGCCGCGCTTGGGCTGATTACCGCTACGGCACGCGGCCGCAATATCCTTAGCCAATGGATTCTGCAAAACCTGGGCATGCAGGGGCAGCCATGGATCAGCTTTGAGCAACCCGCAACACGGCTGGCGCTGCTTCCTGCTCCAGTGCTGCGCCGTGCGGTCACTCTGGCCGGCGCCTCCGTTTGCAGCCGGCAGATTGCCCGCATCATCTCGCGTGCGGATTTGAATGATCTGAAGGAAAAGATCGGCGAGGACGCACGTGTTTTTGCCATTAAAACCGCGCCGATCATGCTGGGCGCTCCCCCTTCGGTTGGGCCGGTCACGCCGCAGGATGAAAGTATTGCGGCCCTGGTAATGGCCACGGGATGGCGCATGCTGGAGCTTGCTTTTAGTGGAGAGCCGCTCATGCTGACACAGCGGCTCCGCCTGAAATTCGACGCGTCTCTGCCGCTTGATTTCGCACCCGTCCCCCTGGCGGAGAAAGCGAAAGCCGGCTCCTACCTCACCCGCATTGTCACCCGCGAGCTTGCTCCGGACTGGGCCCCATGCTTCGTATAACTGAAAAATCCCTTCGCTCGCTGCCGAATCAACGCGTACTGAAACCGGACGACTACGCGGCAGTGTTGACCGCCGAAAAGCTGCTGGCGGATGCCCACGCTGAAGCGGAGCGCCTGCGGGCAGAGGCGATCAAGGTCTTCGAATCTGAAAAAAAGCGCGGCTATGAAGCCGGCCTGGATGAAGGCCGCGAGCAGATTGCAACGCAGTTGATGGAGACCGCCATGGACTCGGTCACCAACATGGCTGCGATGGAAGAGCGCATTGTTGACGTGGTCGTGCGCTCCCTGAAGAAGATTCTCGGCGACATGGATAACCGCGAGGTTGTCGTCAAGGTGGTCCAACGCGCGCTGGAAATGGTGCGAAACCAGAAGCAGGTGCTGCTCAGAGTCAGCCCAGGCGACGTCACATCCGTGCAGGAACGTCTGGATGAACTGATGCGCCGCTTTCCTGCCATTGATGTCATTGACGTTAAGGCGGACAGCCGCCTGAAGGCCGGTGGATGTATTCTTGAAACCGACGTCGGCATGGTGGAAGCCAGCGTGGACGTTCAGGTGGAAGCCATCAAGAACGCCCTGCTGAACTCTATCCGCGCGGCAAACGCCGCTTAGCGCCAGGCCCTTTAAGTTTTTCTCTTATAACAACATGGAAGATCGCGGCACTACCCAGGACTTCTACTTCGCGCAGTTATTTAACAACGCGATAGATGAGGCGCGCCCGATCGAGATTCGCGGTAAAGTCACGCAGGTCATCGGCACGATTATCCGGGCGGTAGTGCCCGGCGTTAAGATCGGCGAACTCTGCAGGCTGCGCGATACTTTTGAAGACTGGGAATTGATGGCCGAAGTCGTCGGCTTCAGCAAAGACGCGGCGCTGCTGACCCCTCTTGGCGAGTTGATGGGTGTAAGTAACACCACGGAGGTTATCCCCACAGGAAAGACTCACATGGTGCCCGTAGCCCCCGAGATGCTGGGGCGCGTGCTGGATGGTCTGGGCAATCCACTGGATGGCAAGCCGGCTTTCAAGCCAAAGCAATATTACCCCGTCTACGCCAGTCCCCCCAACGCGATGACGCGTAACATGATCGAGACGCCCATTTCGCTCGGTCTGCGCGTGCTGGACGGTTTGCTGACATGTGGCGAAGGGCAGCGCATGGGCATCTTTGCCGCGGCGGGTGGCGGTAAGAGTACCCTCATGGCGCAAATCATCCGCAATACGGAAGCCGAGATCATCGTGCTGGCACTGATCGGTGAGCGCGGTCGCGAAGTTCGTGAATTCGTCGAGCGCGATCTAGGTCCTGAAGGCATCAAGAAATCCGTCCTGGTAATCTCGACATCCGATCGCCCCAGCATGGAGCGCCTGAAGGCTGCATATGTGGCAACCGCCGTCGCCGAATATTTTCGAGATCAGGGCAAGAAAGTGTTGCTGCTGATGGACAGCGTAACACGTTTCGCCCGCGCCCAGCGTGAGATCGGTCTGGCCGCCGGCGAGCCGCCCACGCGCCGAGGCTTTCCGCCCAGCGTATTCGCCACACTCCCGCGCCTTATGGAACGCGCAGGCCAGAGTGATAAGGGCTCCATTACCGCGCTCTACACGGTTCTGGTGGAAGGCGATGACATGACGGAGCCCGTAGCCGATGAAACACGCTCCATTCTGGACGGACACATTGTGCTGAGCCGCAAACTGGGCGGCGCGAATCATTACCCTGCCATCGACGTACTGGCAAGTGTCAGCCGCGTCTTTAATTCCGTTACGGACCCCGCCCACCGCAAAGCCGCCAGCCGCATGCGCGAGCTGATGGCCAAGTATCAGGAAGTAGAGCTCCTTGTCCGCATCGGTGAGTACAAAAAAGGTGCCGACGCCGCAGCCGACGAAGCCATTGCGAAGATGGACGCCATTAATAAATTCCTGCGTCAGGGTCTGATGGAGAAGAGCTCTTTCGCAGAAAGCGTTCAGGCGCTGGGGAAGATTGTGGGAGTGAAGTAGCGAGTAGCCCTACCCGCCCGGCTCCGTAGTCCCGCCTTCCTCGTCCAGTCCGGGCGCCGTCTCGTCCTGCATCCGAATAA
>JBGGNE010000470.1:0-20429 GCA_041287705.1 Methylacidiphilales bacterium
CAAGCATCCGGATTCCCGAGATCAGGCCGGGTTGCAACGAAGCGTATAAGTTCCTCATATCAGGGTACATGGATGGCAAGGTAAGACAAACATTGGGCGCTTAGATTACAGAAACAATTAAGTCGCCCAAACTAGGCACAGAATGCAACGCTGTCTATTGATCTTTGGTACAATACCGACCGATTTCTTTTGAATGCGCTCCTGCTGCAACTGCCAACGGCTCGGCCTCCATGCCGTCACTCGCCCCGCTCAGTTTACCTTAATGGGGCGGGGCGCTTTCCAGATGCCGTCCTGTGCCTCTTTGCCAGGCAGATAGAGGCGCATCACCATGTAGAATCCCGCCTTTGGCGCGGGCAGCCAATTGGCTTCTTTATCGGCACCGGGGGACTCGTTCTGGATACAGAACGTGTAGCCGCCGTCGGCATCCTTCACCCAATTGGGCATCATCGGCGTGTTTAGCAGATAGCGATTAATGGGGTTCGCCACAAGGAGGCGCCCCGGCAGGTCGTACATCGTTATCGACCAGAACTGCCGGGCCGGAGGCATCTTGTCCGGCGCAAAACGGATCGTGTATTTATTGAATCCGTTCAGCGGCTTACCTTCCGCGTCCTGTGCAATGACCGGGTAAACCACCTCCTCCTTAGGTTGAGCATTACCCGCGATAACGATGGCCGTGGTGCGGTTCAGGTAATTGTTTTTCAGATACTCGCGCGTGCCGTAGCAGTCGCTGGGGCTGAGCTCGCCCTTGTCCCAGCGCTTCATGGCGGCACCGATTTCCGCCCAGGCATCGGCCTGCCCCTGCTCCAAAGCAGTTTTCATCTCCGGCAAAAGCTTGCTGATATCAAACGGCTTGTTCACATCGCCTATTAGGCCGATGCGGGCAACCCGCGCCCGCAGTTCCACCTCCGTAGAATGCACCGGTGCGAACTGCAGCAGATTGTCCAGTACGCGAAAGAACTCCAGCGAGCCCTTCTGCTCCGCCAGCGTAAGCGGCTTGACGAACTCCACCTTCGTGGCCGCCGGCGCTGCCTTCCCGAGGAAGGACGAGAGCGTCTGTACCTTATACCCGGACTGCACCTGCCGAACATTCTCCAGGTCGCTCGCATTAAAGAGCTGGGTACGAAACGCGATGTTCCCCAGCGTCGTCTCCATCACAAAGACTTTCTTGATGCCCGCTGGCGTCTCGCCCTTCCAGGACGGCCCCGTAATCATAAAGCTCGCGGCGTCATTCCCGGTAGTCCGGGTGCCAAACATCTCGCAATGCCCCCACAGATCGAAAATGCTGCATCCATAATACCGCTTCTTCGCCACCTGCGGCACGGTAATCACGATCGGCTCATCCCGCACGTCCACGCCGATAAACGAATACAGCGTGTCCGAATTAATCGTCTGAATCGTCTTATCGTCCGGAGTATACAGCCGCGCGTTATGGCCGATTGTATTCCAGTCTCCCTTGTACTCGGGATGCTCTTTATTGATGAAGTAATTGAACTGGATGCGGTGGTCATCCACCAGCGGATACCCCCAGATAACGGCTTCCTTGGCGATAGCCCTTGCCTCAGCCGGCGAAATATCTGAGGCCGAAGTAAGACTAGGAAATGCCAGAAGCAAAGCAGCGGCAAAGAGTGCGATAAGAGTTTTCATGGCGACGGTGCAGTTGCCAAAACTCTAACTTCAAGCTGCTGAGTCGCCTATTGGCCTTTGGTACAATGGACCCTCGTGCGATAATCGATTCGTTTAGTTTCCAATACTGCCGCGAATAACAGAGCAATGCCTTGTTTCTTGGCTCGCTCATCCTTTTAGGTTGGGTTAGCTTTTGCTCATGGAGCTCCGTCACATTCAGGCAGGTAATTTCACCTCTTGCCGGCGCAGTTTGTTGATCTGGACTGTTAGTCCGACAACAAGCATCAAAAGGAGAGCGAGATGCGCACCGCGCAGCAGCGGTGATTGTAGATCAGTGACGAATGGATGACCGTCCGGAACGCGGCGGAGGATTTCGGTAACGGTCGGCAACATCAGCAAAAATGATGTCAGAGTCAGGGTGATGGTTTCGACGTAGACGATGGCGCGTTTTCGGCTCGGCAGCAGGCCGACCCCGTATCCGATGAAAAGCAAGATGATCGTCAGTGTAGCGATGATCGGACTCGCAGGCCTGTGAGCAATGGGATAAACGCTGACAGCGCCAAGGAGCATGAAGCCAAAGTACACAACGCCTGCGGCGGATCGGGGCACTATTCGTCCGTAGCGCACGAACATATACGCGGCTGCGGGGATTGCGGGCAAACTGCTGAGTATGTGGACCCAGCCAAGTGGGGAAATACCGAACATAACGATGGTTTCTTTTGTTGTGTTGATGCGATACTGAAAAGTGCTCCATGGTAAACAAGGTAGTTTTGCAATCCCGACAGGATGACCGTCTTATGCAAAAACACTCTTCCGTTGTAAACGGTTGGCAATAATGGTCGTGCAACAGAGGGCTACTTCGCCGAGTCAGGCTGTTGCTTCTCCTTCCCCAAGAAGACGATGCGTTGGAAACAGTGACTCAGCGCTGCGATTTAGGCAGGCACGTCACGGTAGTCCACTCGGACGCAGCCCTTTTCGATCTGCTCCCCTCGTCACCCCTGGTTCAGTTGTGGCTCAACCAGCAAATTTCCCGGTTTGCCTCACCGGAGGAAGCTTCTTGTTAGAATTGCATAACCATCCCAAATATGCAGTTTGTTACATTTCAGTCCCGCAGACTCCTTTCACTCTGACCCGCTTACCGCCATTCACAACCAGCCCCTCACTACCTCCGATACAGACCGCAACTGGCGGCGGTTCGTGCTCTTTCGTGTCCTGTTCAATTCGCGGTTCTATTACCCCGTCCTGGCGATTCTGTTTCTGGATCTCGGACTTTCTCCCACGGAGTACACGCTGCTGAACGTCGCCTGGGCTATCGTCATTGTCGTTACGGAGATCCCCTCCGGCGTGCTGGCGGACAGATTTGGCCGAAAACCTCTGATTGTAGCGGCGGCAGCGCTCATGGTTCTGGAGATGATCCTGCTCGCAGTCGCTCCCCTGCACGGTGGTATGGCACTGTTGCTGTGTTGCCTCGCAAATCGAGTCCTGAGCGGAATTGCCGAGGGCATGGCAAGTGGCGCCGATGAAGCGCTGGCGTTCGATTCTCTTGCTGAGCATAAACGCGAAAAAGAGTGGCCCCTTGTGCTCGATCAGGTCATGCGATGGCAGGGCGTGGGAATGATGATTGCCATGCTGGTGGGCGGCGCCGTTTACGATCCCGGGTTTATGAATCGCCTCGGTACGATGCTGGGCTGGCCTCTTCATCTCGATCAGGCAAGCACGCTGCGTTTCCCGATCTACCTCAATACGATAACCGCGGTCCTTGTGCTTCTTCTGGCAGTGGGATTTCGAGAGCCGGGTATCCGAAAGATGCATGCCGAACCGGAGCTGAAGCCTGGCGCATGGCAAACGGTAGCCGATGCATGGAAGTGGATCGCAAGCACGCCCACGGCGCTGTTCGTCATCGTTTCAGGTGTGCTCCTCGACAGCGTTACACGGCTCTTCATGACCTTCGGCAGCTCCTACTTTCGCCTGATTGATCTGCCTGAAGCCAGTTACGGCGTGATCGGTGCCATAACGAGCGGCATTGGCTTCTTCGTGGCACCCCTTGCGAGCCGTATAGTCAAAACGGGCTCTGTCGTCAGGAATTTTGCGCTGCTCTTCGGCCTCATCATGCTGGGCTTAATCGGAGCGTCGTTTCGATGGAGCTGGTACGGATTGATTTTCTATTTTCCGCTCTCCGCAGCGATGATGATCCTGGGATTTACAATCTCCTATTACCTCAACGCGCTCGTCGATTCACGACACCGCGCAACCGTGCTTTCCTTCAAAGGATTTGCCTTCAATCTCGGCTACGGATTCATCAGCCTCCTTTTCGCCCTGGTGTTGCGAGCCGTACGCGATGGAACCAGTGAACAGGAAGCCCTTGCGCGGGGTATATTGACCCTGCCGCTATGGCTGTGTTTCGCCGGAGTGGTATGCGCCGCATCTTTCTACAGCCAAAGGTCCGCGCTGAGCCAAAAAGTCTGACGCAGCTCTATGATAGCATTGCCTTTCCCTCTGAAAAATCAAAGCGAACGGGTGGCTGCCTGTTCAATATGTTTTCAATATCCGCATCCAGCAGAGCCTGAACCCTGGGATTTGTCACCGGGTGCTGAACCCGAAAGGCATGCAGTACCGCCCGAAAATACGCCACCTCGAACCATAGTGGAAACGCGAGATTCCACTCCTCCAGCCACACGGTCTGCGACTCATACCCACGACGAAAGGCGTTCCATACAGCCTGGAGATTGACGGAGCTTTTGGGATGATCAAATGCCGATCGATCCCCCGCAAACTCACACCGAAGCCTGGTAAAGAGACCGCCGTAAAGCGCCAACGCTATATCGTAGGCATAGTAGCTGCGGCAACTGTTGTCGAAGTCAAACACCTCCAGATGATCGCCGGACAAGAAAAAGTTGGAATAACCGAGATCCAGATGAACTGGTCCATAGGTGCGCCGGGTTCTCTTGCAATGGGGCAAAAGGTCGGCCCGAATCTGCCGCCACGCAGCGCGAACAGATCGCGCCACGCCAGGAGCAAGATATGTCCCGACATCCCGCGTAAAATAGCGCTCAGCGTACCATTTGCACCGCATCTCCAGACAACGCGGCCTGTGGCGTGAAAACTCATGCAGAGCGCCAAGTGTCTTGCCATGCTTTTCATACAGGGTTTCGGATAGGTCATCCTTTTCCAGAGCCCTTCCCGCAGCTTTTTGAAAAATCACGGCATGCCACGTGTCTTCTTCCTCGCCAGCTACGTCTGGAATGAATGACATGACGCGCATTCCGTTCTTCCATCTCACCGGCGGACAGACAGTTTTGCCGGCTCCATGAAGCACTTCAACCCAGTTCAGCTCCGACTCCACTTCATAACGTTTACGATGGGAACCGCACGTCAGCCTGAGAATACGTGGGACACCTTCCCAGTCGGTAAACTCGTAAACAGCATTCTGCGAGAAGCTGATAAAACGGATGGATGCCGGATCGCAGTCCAGAAGTTGCGCGAGAAAGTCCGATGTTGGGGTCTTCAAAGCCATGTGAGCAATTCCATTAACCCCGCGGTTTAAGCAGTCCGTTATCCCGGCATTTTATCGGAAGCCGGCTACATTACCAGCCCGACTACACAATGCCGGTGCGAATATGTCTGTTCAAAGACTGAGCCTGTACCTGAAATTCGGTCTGCAACTCCAGCAAACTCTTCTTTCGCGCTTCATGTTCCATCCCTTTATACTCATGCTCAGTACGTAAAGCATCCAGGGTGCGCTCTATTTGTTCAATATCGGTTCGTACAGGAGTAATCACGCCTCCGCTCAGTTTATCAAAGCATTCAGTAATATTCTTATCAATAGCAGCTTTCTCAATGGGCACGACTTCCGCCAGGGCCTCCAGAACAGCTTTCTCCATGGCAGCTCTTACTTCAGTGGCAAGCGTCTGCTTTCTCCATAAGAGCATACCGGCTTCCACTATCAGCGTAAGTCCGCCAAACCACAAATGAGTCATCAGGCTGGAGGCCAGCGTAAAAATGACAGTCTGTGTAAGCGCATCCGCAAGTCCCACAACAAGAATGGCTGCCAGCGGCCCGCCAATCTCCGCCGTGTTGGGGCTGACACGCGTGCCCAGCTCCTTCTTCCAGTTCTCGAAGATGCTGGCCTCTTCATTTCGACCGGTTACACCAAATATTGCTGCCTGCAAATCACCCCGGGCGTTGGAATACTGTGCGGCTTCCTTCTTTAGCTCTGCTTCAATCTCACGGGCAAAAACAGGAAAGCGTGTTTCGCTCTCATCCCTGGCCCATTTATCAAACTTATCCTTTAGATATTGGGTAAGTTCTCGTGTAAGATGATCGGTAATTCTTCTCTGCACCTTATTCTCATCTTTCCGAAAATAATCAAAGAGCGTATTCAGTCTCTGTCTCAGACTCCCCGCATCGCGCAGCTCAATAGATTTAAGATCACCTATAAGCTGCTCCTTTATCTGGCGTTCCACATAATGCTCCAGACTGGCCTGCAGCTCCTGAATCAGCGTTTGCTTCTGGGACTCAAGAAAAGTTACCAATGCATTGCGTACTGCCTTCAGACGTTCGAGATTAGGCTGTTGCCCTTCAATCTTCTCTTTAATCTCATTTAGTGACAGATGTGCACTATACGTCTGGGCCTGTATAAATTCACGCAGAGCTTTCTGTGTTTCATCAATCAAATGAAGATCAGACGTCTGCTCCGCCCGCTTGCGTTCGGAAAGAATAAACGTAGCCAATGCATTTTCCAATGCCGGTATACCAGTGGCTTCGGCATCGCCCTTTCGCTTACCAGAACGTATGGCAAGACCGGAGGCTGCATCCACATAGAAGATGCGATTGCGCGACAGATCCTTACCATTATAGACCACGTAAGGCTTTAGCTTATGCTCAATGTGTTGTCTCGTCTCCTCTACATAGGCTTCTGGTGTTTGCGGAGGCTGTGCATCCTCGGATTGCAATAGTATATGATTCCAGTAATTAACGGCAAAAAACAGCTTTTGCTCACGATGGAATGGCTTCAGCTTTCGATGAAGAAAGCTCATTTCACGCGAACCCATCGGCGTAGTTGCGGAACATACCAATAATATCGCATCAGCATCGGCCAGATGCCTGTCCACCAAAGCATCTCGCCTTGGATCTTCAGCCAAACCTGGTGTATCTACCAATTCCACGCCATTCTTGCATAGCTCTGCAGGATACGTAAAACGCGCCTGAAGAATAGGGCCATATTTTTCATCTATGGTATCCAGTGTTGCACGTTCCCAGTCATCCACCAGATCGCTGTCAGCAGGTATTGCTGTTTCATTTAAATCAATCTGATAATCTCTTTTAAATTCTTCAATCGACATCTCGCGGGAAGCAGTGCCATCCCTGTATTCCAGATGTACACTTGGCGTATCTGCATACTGAATTGTGCACATAAGCGCCGTGCACGGTGTAGCGCGTCGAGGAAGAAAATCATGCCTAATTATTGCGTTGACCAGGGTGCTTTTGCCGCGCTTAAACTCACCCACCACCATTATACGGAAGCGGTTCGAACCACGGGAATCAATACGTTGCTTTATTGAGGCTACAGTAGGTGCCAGTCCTGCTTCTTTATCTAATAAATCGGCGAGGCTTTGGAGACCCTGCATCGTGTGTTGAAGATGTGTATTGGCATCGGTAA
Organism: Methylacidiphilales bacterium; assembly: GCA_041287705.1. Classification (GTDB taxonomy): domain Bacteria; phylum Verrucomicrobiota; class Verrucomicrobiia; order Methylacidiphilales; family UBA1321; genus LW23. The sequence goes on from JBGGNE010000470.1 coordinate 7,283, forward strand.
AATTAAATGAATTCATGATGTAGACTTATACTTTTAATTGACAGATATCTTTCCTAATATCCTGAGACGGGGCCGTCAGATGATTCTCCAGCCAGCCCAGCATTTGATTTTTAACATCAGGCCAGCCATTGATTACCTCACCGCCTTCATCCTTCAGTAATGGCGGCGCGGATTTTACTATCGATCTGCTGCGAGCGTAGAGATACAAACTAATCATTAAACCCATACCAAGCCACGGCGCTATCTGAAGCAACATCATGCGAGCATCCTCTTTAAATGAACCTGTGTAATGGAAAAAGTACCATGCTCCCAGACACCCGGCGAGAAAACCCCATATGGCGGTAATCAGGGAAAATGGTATCGCAAAGCGCTTTACATTCTGCAATAGCGGCTTCGGCTTCACAATCAGCTCCAGATTATCAGATGTTAACTGAATCTGCTGCTTAAACTGGTCCATGGTTCCAGGAGCCAGCGTTTCCAGATGATACATGGTAGCGCCTTCAATGCTGGCTTTGTTCTGCCACCCATACATTTCTTCCGTGTATAGCTTGCGAACTTCATCCGTAGTGGAGCACTGCTTCTTCCTGGCTAATAGTGGAAGACGTTCCTCAACAGAATTAAGATATCGTTGAAACCTTTCTTTGATGCCACGCTGATCTGCAGGCGATATTTCTTTCGGCGAATTTTCCGGCAATATGCGAAGAAGATCCTGAATGAGATCCTTTCTCACTTTCTGCAGAAAATCCATTTCTGCCTGTTCTGTTACCGGCTGCTCGAAGCGGAACTGAGCCAGTATATCTGTATTGCCCGGTTCCCTGCTCTTTAATGTATAAAGCACCGCATCCTGATAGGCGGAGAAAGAAATCCCTGCTTTCATTGCTTCGCCTGAGGCAAACTTACGCAACTCGGCAAGCTGAGCATCATCGATATCGTCTCCACGATAACACAGATATATAACGCCAACTTCCACGCAGTGGGATGCCATCAACCGAAGCAGTTGGCGCTCCGGCTGGCCCAGAGGCTGGCTGGTCTGGGTAACAAGCATGCCTCGCTCGTACCTGGGAATGGAGGCAATTGCCGCGTGACTCTGCGAAGGGAAATCGGGATGCACGCGCACCGCAACCAGTGCCCCGCGCGCAGGGACATTGCCAGGTATCAGATTCCAGCTGCCTACAGACCGCGCAAAAACGCTGGCATTGGCACCTGTAACAATCGGAGGAATGGCTCCGCCACTGCTGCCATAGTCGCCGCTACGCTCCGGTGTGGGCTTCGCCTGAAGCGGCGGAACTTCCTGAAGCAGCAGGTCCATGCCGGTGGACAGGCCGGCAAGGAGAAACAGAGGCGTGGCAGCGGGGTCGCGCCCACGAAGCATGTCGACACGGCTTGATGGAATTTCGGCTTTCTGGGCTGCGGCTGCCAGGAGGCGGAGTTCGGATTCTGGTAACCTGTTATGCATAGCTGGTGATAGGGACGTCACCAGAAGATACGGCTATACGGACTCATGGGCAAGAAGCTGCCGCTTGATGTCCTCGCCAAAAGCAAAACCGGTCATGGAACCATTGGCCCCAATAACGCGATGGCACGGTACGATGAGACAGATGGGATTCGCCCCATTAGCCCTTCCCACAGCGCGGGATGCGGCCGGATTCCCCACCTGCTCCGCAATTTCCCCGTAACTGCGCGTCTGGCCGAAAGGAATATTGACCAGCGCCTGCCAAATTTGCTGCTGAAACGGCGTGCCCTCAGCCGCAAGTGGCAATGTGAAATCGCGCAGATCACCTGCGAAGTAAGCCAATATCTGGCGCCGCACCTCCGCCGTCCGCTCGGTATAGCGTGTTAACCGGGAAGGAGCCTTGCGAAAGCGATGTTCCAGTTCAGTGAGCTCGCCAAACGCTGTGGCCACAAGAGCTCCATCGTGATTAACCGCCGCAGTGAACGGCCCGCAAGGTGTGGCAAACGTGTCGTAGTAGTACAGAGCACCGGTCGAAGTTGAAGTTGTCATGTCTGTTTCGGGCCAGAAAGTTGAGGTGAAAGTGAAGATACGGATGAGTCCGCAACAGGTGCCGGCTGGGTGAACTGCCAGAGGTGTGCAGTTGCCAGACTTCGATAAGGCGAGAACATCGCCATCAATCTGCGGGTGGCATCGATGTCGGGCCGCTCTTCAAGATTGAGCAGCGCAAGCAGCCCGCTGGTCACGCCCGTATCACCAAGCGGTACGCAATCAGCAAAACCAAGAGCACGCATCATGATGTAGTGAACCGACCACGGTCCCAGCCCGCGAACAGCCAGCAGAGTACGCTCAGCGCGGGTAAACGACATGGTGCGCAGCGCCGCAAGGTCGAGACTACCTTCGGAGACAAGACGCGCAATATCAATGACATACCCTGCCTTCTGCCGAGAGAATTGCAGCGGAAGCAAATCCGTCGGATCCAGCGCGGCAACTGCTGCGGGAATCGGTGGCGCGTAAAGCTGGGCGTCTGCCCCCGGCCCATGCTCCAGCCGAACGCCGGCATGCTGTATCAGACGACGCCGAAGCTGGCACGCGAAAGGGAGGTTGATCTGCTGACCGATAATGGACCACAAAATCCCATCGAACACAGTAGGAGTCTGAGCAAGACGCAGCCCGGCTCTGCCCTCGGTCAGGCGGCTAAGACCAAGCTTTTCCGCCAGACGCGCAAACGCTGCAGCATCCTGATCCAGTCCCAGCAGACCAACAACCAGCGCATGGGCACGCACAGAAACTTGCCTCAAAAAGGCATCAGCTTCGCTGCGATTCTTTGGCAGGTAAGGATGCACGCTGACATGCACGGCTATGGGGGATAACTCAAGCTTCAGCACCACAATAGGGGCATTCCCCAACGAATCCGCCCCACTCGGTTCCAGCCTGACTGCCATCGTATAGGTATCGCCTTCCAGCTTTTCCGTAACACTGCAGGAGTCGCGACTCAGCGCGCGGCGAAGGTAGTGCAGCGGGTAATCTTTTGGAAGCTCCAGCGTAAATGAGCTGCTTTCCCCGGCCTCTTCCAGCCCGCGGTAGGAGCCCGGCGTCATACCAGTCTTTTCACGAAAATGCTGATGGAAGACCGAGGAAGACTCGAAGCCAGTCGATGCGGAAATGTCCAGCAGACCATCGCGGGTAGTCAGCAGCAGATGTTTCGCAGCGACAAGGCGGGCTTTCAACAGAAGATCCGCTGGCGTTGTATGATAGTGCTGACGAAAGAGCTCGAAAAGACGTGTCGCACCAAAACCGGAACGCCGCACGATTGCACGTACATCCGCAAATCGCGCGGGCTCAGCCCGGATTTCCGCCACAAGCATCTCTATATCCGCAAGAACAGGATCCGCGCCCCGTGAAAAGTCGTCGGGGTGGCACTTCTTGCATGCACGCAACCCGGCCTCTCGCGCTGCCTCGCAGCTGGGAAAAAAGCGCACATTCTCGGCTTTCGGCTTGCGGGCCTTGCAGGAAGGCAGACAATAAATTCCCGTCGTCAGGACGCCGGTAAAGAATCGCCCGTTGTAGTCGGAATCTCCCGCCAGCAGACGCGCATACATTTGCGCATGCGACATCTTACCGACTCTGCCTGCCTTCTCAGCAACGGAGGTGCGCGGGCTATGATCTGGTTTCGACAACGGGAGAATCATGTCAGGAGAGGGGTTGGCGTGGCTGATGGCAATCTGATCTGATGTGCAATGTATCATCCCCTGCCCTGTCCGTCCTCCGGCTGATTCCGCTGCAATTTTCTTCTGACTCAGCACCTCTTCTATCGCTTCGCTACTTCTTTGCGTTATCCTCTTCTATCACAGTGACCGTGCACGTCAGTCCGGCGGCAATGTGGACATTCTCAGGGATCTGATCAATCGAGATCCGCACTGGTATACGTTGCGCCAGCCTAACCCACGCAAACACGGGATTCACCTTCGCCAGACCGTCTGTGTCGGCGGCGGTTGTCAGATCGGTAATGCCGTGGCTGATTCCCAAAACACGTCCCTGCAGCGCCCGCCCACCCTGCATCAGGTAGATCGAAACCCTGGCGCCGGGGTGCACCCGTATCAGCTTTGTCTCTTCAAAATAGCCCACCACATAAAAGGAGTCCGAATCGATAATCGAAAGCTGCGAAACGCCTGCGTTCGCGAAATCTCCGGCCCTCAGCGTCAGGTTGGTGACATATCCATTTGCCGGTGACCGCACCACCGATCGCTCCAGATTCAGCTTCGCCACATCGCGCAGAACCTCCGCCTGCAGCAGCGCCGCGCTTGCCACATCGGCCGCGGCCTGCGATTGCTGCCGTTCTTCCTGCCTGACCAGGGTGCCCACCTTGCACTGCGCTACCACCGCCTCCGCGTGAGCGAGAGCCAGCCTGAACCGCTCGGGATCCAGCGAAAACAGAAGATCGCCTTTCTTCACAAACTGATTGTCCGCCACATGCATGTGCAGCACTGTCCCTGATACCTCCGGCGCAATACGCACCACCTCCGCCCGCACGCGGCCATCGCGCGTCCAGGGCGCTACCATATAGTAGTTCCACAATACCCATACCGCCAGAATAGCCAGCAACAAGGCAATGCCTGTAACGAGCCTCGCCCGTAGTGTTTTATCCGAAAGGCTCCAGTTCATGGCATTGTATACAGGATCTCTACTTCACTACTACCATAACCGCAAGAAGGATGATAAACAGACAAACCTTAAACAATGGCGGATGCCAGACATAGCTATCTACATTATGTAACAGAGTCAGCCGCAATACTACATACAGCAGCCCGGCTCTGGCGGCGTATAGCAGAAAGGGCGGCAGGTAGATTCCGCCAATGTTAAGCTCGTTCATGCTGTAAAGCCCGGTTGCAGCAGATCCGCGGAAAACTCACCCTCATGGTAACGCACCCGCCGATAGACCGCTCCGTAGGAATGCAGCAGCACCGCGATTTCTTCAAGCGAAATAGCCACGGACTTGCGCAGCAGGATATCCGTACAGCACTCTGGATCGGTAGCCGCCAGGCGGGTGGCTGTCGCCTGCATGGAGGCGGCAATCAACTCCGGCTCATTCCCCATTGCCATAAGACGATCGAGCACTGGAAGAATGCGATTGCGCAGCTCGGGACTGCCCATAATCGTAAGGGCCTCCCGAATCTCCACCACGGTGGCGCCGATCTGCAAAGCGGCAAATGCACTGTCCAGAATCTCCGCTTCCTCCTTATCCTGCACATGCTGAATCAGATATGGCATGGATCCACAAAGCCGGTCATACATCCGGCTCTCCCATGCAGCGCGAGTCGGTACAACGTCGTAGGTCGCGGCGCCGGCAAGCTGCTCAACTTCGCAGCATCCGGTGCGTATCAGCCGTCGGGAACGCGAGACGGGATCCAGTGGCAAAACAAAGATAGAGCTCGCGACGGAAAGCGACAGCCCCACTATAGTGGCGAGCACCATATTAATGAAGTTCGTGAAATCGAACACCATCGGGTTGGATGGCGCGATTATCAGCATGACCATGAGAAGGAAAGCCAGCCCGGCCGGTGATAACCTCGGCAGCTCTGATCCCCAGGCGAGCGCCCCGGCAAAGAGCGGTACTCCCAGCACAAACGCCAGTGGCACAAAGCCTTCAATCCAGCAAAGCGGTCCAAACATCACCAGCCCTGACACAGGAATCGCCACCAAAACGCCCGTGAAAAACGGAGGCCCATAGGTCAACGGATTCTTCTGTACCGAGATTACGCAGCCATACACTGCCGTAAGGATTGTCAGAAACCCGCCCGAGGGCCACGCAGTGATAATCCAGAATGCTCCGGCAGCGAGCGTCAGTAGTCCGCATCGAAGGCCGTTCAGCACGGCGTCCGTACGGTCCGTGTGAAAATCAAAGCGGCCCCGGGGCGGGGAGATCACCGGCATTCCCGTTTTCCATTCGTGATACCCCGCAATCGCTGCCGCAAGATGATCCAGCGTTTCGCGAATGCGATCAATCGCCACGGGTATGGGTGATGCCGCCCCTGCCTCTGTGTCCAGCGAGTTTGCGGTAAGCTTTCGTAGTCGGGCGCGAATCGGTTTGAGATCAGTTTCACTGCCCGTCTTCAGATAGATTTCCAACTGGCGCCCCGCCTCCACTGCTGATTGCAATGCTGTGCGCAGTCGATCGTTGTTGAGTTCGGACTGCGTCATGCGCAACTGGGCGAATCCCGTCCCACCCATTGCCGTAAGCGCATGCAGCAGAGCAACTCCTATCCCGAGCAGGCCTTCGCTCTCCTGCCGTGCGCGGTCGGTTTCTGAAGCTGCGAAGGTGATGTGCGAATCCAGCGCTATGATTTCACCGCCCAGTGGTCGCCGCTGATGCCGCATTTTGACGATCAGGTCCGTATCGGCAAAGGTCTGGAGCAACTTTGCGATCTCCAGCATCAGCTTGTCCAGATGCTCATTCATCTGTCGCGTGGCGCCGTGCGGAGAGAAAATGCTGGCCACCAGTGCCGAGGTCACAATGCCCAGGAAAATGGCCGCCACCCGGGCCGCCGCAACCTCCAGCACGTGCAGAGGATTGGCGGGGACCGCTCCCAGCGCAATTACCGCCGTTGTGAATCCCGCCAGCATGGCGGCATAGGCAACGAAGTTTCGCAGCAGAGTAGCCGCAAACATGCATGCCCCTATCCACACAGAAAGCAGCAGCACGAACAACTCGGGAGTCTGCGCGCATCCACCCACAAGAAAGATTGCCATCGCAGCGCCGGCCACTGTCCCGATAAACCGATACATCCCCTTGGAAATAACCTGTCCGTGATATGGACTGGCCAGCACGATGCAGGTTGTCGCCGCCCACGCAGGGCTCTCAATCTGAAGGCTGTACGCCGCCCATAGAGCCAGCAATGCCGAGCCCGTAGTACGTGCCGCGAAACCAACAGCCGCCGGCGAGAACAGGCTGGTCATAGCGCGTTGGTAAGGCTGCATTGCCCTGTTTCCTAACAGTCTTCGAGATACTTATCAAGACTGGCTTCCTTACGTTCGTTCCTCATCAACAACCCGAAACTTCAATCTTAACCAAAAAGAGCAAATGACCCAGTAGAAGATTGGCAAGTCGCTTAAGACAACCTGACAAGCAAAACAGAGGGTCATTTGCTATGTTCAAAGTATGCACAGAAACCTCATCAAAAGACAAGGTAAAAGTAAGAAACTTCTCCGCGACAAATCCCATGTGCCATTCGAAGAACTTACATTCGCTTATGCGCCCCGTAATACCGTAGGTTCTGCTCCCATTCTATTCAGATGGCTGGCAGCCAGACTCATAGAAATACTGATGATCGGCGAAAATAGAAGTCAATACGAGCTTACGCATATTCTCCAATCTTCTTTGTAAGGAGTGCGTACAGTCAGCAACTGCTGGAGAGGGACGGAAGCAGGATATTGCTTACATTGCAAAAGAATATAGTAAATTGGCTTAACCAGCTCTATAGTACGGCATTACGCAATGCACGACACATCCAATCGCAGCCTTTTGCAGCAGATAGCACACCGGGCCATGCTGGAGAAAGGGCTCGCGCCCGAGTTTTCCAGTAACGCCTTGAACGAACTTGCCGCTCTTCGGGAGGAAAGCGCCGAGGATCTCCTTAAAACCCCGGGCGTTCGCGACCTGCGCGAACTACTCTGGTGCTCGATCGATAACGACGACTCGCTGGATCTGGATCAGCTCACGGTTGCCATCCCCGAAACTGCAGATGCCACACGAATTCTGGTAGCAATTGCGGATGTAGATGCTGTCGTACATAAAGGAATGGCGCTGGATGAGCACGCGCAGCGTAATACCACTACAGTTTACACGGCGGCCCAGATCTTTCCCATGTTGCCAGAGAAGATCTCTACAGACCTGACCTCACTGAAGCATGAATCTGAACGCCTGGCTGTTATCATTGACCTTGGCTTTGCAGTAGATGGCTCCATACATAGTGCCGATATTTATGTTGCTCTGGTGTACAACTATGCCCGCCTTGCATACAACAGTGTGGCTGAATGGATGAATGGACGAGGCACCATCCCGGCCCGCCTGGCTGCCGTGCCCGGCCTGGATGAGAATATTCGCCTGCAGTGGCATGTGGCTCAACAACTTAAAACCCTTCGCCTGCAACACGGTGCTCTTGATTTCGAAACAACACAGGCTCGCCCTGTTTTCGCCGGTGAAGAGCTCAGGGAGCTCCGTGCCGACGCTCCAAATAACGCCAAAGAGCTGATTGCGGAATTTATGATCGCGGCGAACAGTGCCACTGCGCGTTTCCTGTCTTCCAAAAAGTATCCTTCCATTCGCCGAGTTGTACGCACACCTAAGCGCTGGGATCGCATCGTCGAACTGGCAGCGGAGCGCGGTACCGTACTTCCGCAGACACCTGACTCCGTCGCGCTGGAGCGATTTCTCGCTGCATCCCGCGAATCGGATCCGCGCAATTTTTCCGACCTCTCCATGAGCGTCATTAAACTGCTCGGTCGCGGCGAATACATTCTGCTCCGCTCCGGCGAAGAACCTGAAGGACACTTCGGCCTGGCGACCAAAGACTATGCCCACTCGACTGCGCCCAACCGACGATTTCCGGACGTGATTACGCAACGCCTGCTGAAAGCCGCCATCGCAGGAATAGCTTCGCCATATTCCGAAGACGAACTCGCCTCTCTCGCAGCACACTGTACTGCTTCGGAAGATGCTGCAAAGAAAGTAGAGCGCCAGGTTGAGAAGTCCGCCGCCGCGCTGTTGCTGGAGCATCGTGTGGGCGAGTACTTCAACGCCATCGTCACGGGTGCGTCGCCTAAGGCGACGTGGGTGCGCATCTACAATCCGCCAGTGGAAGGCCGACTGCACACCCGGGGTGCACGTGTGGATGTAGGACAAAAACTACGTGTCCGGCTCGTAGATACCGATGTTCAGAAGGGATTTCTGGATTTTGAGGTCTCTTAGGCTGAATTGCGGAAGTCAACAATTCTTTGCGTGATTTCAAAATAAATCGCAAAAGTATTTTGCGTTGATCATCAATGACTTACGAACTAATTGCGCGTGATTTAGTTGCCTTACTTAGAAGTTCTGCGATGATCACAACACGACACCTTACATCGCTTAATGCGCTCCGTGGAGATAACCGGAGCGAGCGGGGGAACCACTTACGCCCGAATTTTTGGGCTTGGGGCTAACGACTAGAAATAGCCGGGGATACTGAAAGATCCTAGTCCGACAGCTAACCTCGTCAGCGCGCTTCAGAAGTTACGAGAAGTAATATCTCGTAACATTATCATAATACACCATTTCTACCCTCTGACTGAGCTGAACGCTTAGACTACTGGATTTTCACCATGGCAGGTGAGACCAAGTTAGTCAAAGCTAACAAGAAGCTCCGTCTTTGTGATAGAAGTGGTGTTTTTTGTTGCGCCCGGACGAGGTCAGCTAAAAGGTTTAACCCGCTCTGCAGCAGAGCTTTGTAGGGAGTTCTTGGAACCCCTATGAAAAAGATCCTATCGACCCTCGGTCTCTCGCTGGCAATGGCGGTATCCGCACTCGCCCAGAACACCTCGGAAACCCTTTCCGTAGGCTGGAGCATCTACCCGGGCTGGCAGGATAACGCGTTGATGCAGATGAAGTTGGAGCCCGGCAAGCCCAGCTTCCTGGATCAACGTACCAAAGAAGCCGGCGCTAAAGTTGAGGTCCACAAGTTCAAGGAATACACGGCAAGCATTGACGCGCTTGTCGCCGGTAAACTTGACGCCGTGACCCTCACTCTCAGCGACGCGATGGGCATCCCCCTGGATAGCGGCGTGCCGGTCACGTGCATCCTGGTGAACGACTACAGCAATGGCAATGACGCCATCGCCGCGCCCAAAAGCACCAAATTCGATGACCTGAAAGGCAAAAGCATCCTTTGCGAGCAATACTCCGTCAGCCAGTACCTGGTATGGCGTGCGTTGCAGATCAAAGGGTTAAAGTCCGACTTCGTCAGCTTCCGCAACACCCCCGGCGATGAATGCGCCAAAGTCTTCCTTACATCTGTAACGACGCCCAGCGCCGTAACGGTTGCGACCTGGAATCCTCATATCCTTCGTATTAAAGCGAGTGGTAAAGCAGAAATCCTGTTCAGCTCTAAGGAGATACCTGGCGAAATCGTGGATATGGTGGTTGTTCGCACGGACCGCATTAAAGGTCGCGAAAAAGCTATAGCCGCTTATGTCAAAGCACACTACGACGTCATGAAATATCTTACCGATACCAAGACGCACGAGCGTGCGGTGCGCGCCATGGCCTCCAGCTCGGAGCTCACGCAGACGGACTTCCCTCTCTTCTCGGATATGCTGAACTCAACGTTCTTCTACTACACGCCCGCTGATACCATCACGTTTATGGAAAGCCCTGAACTGAAAGCTCAGCATGACCGCATACGTGGCTTCCTTAAAGAAGCAGGTGCGTTCAAAGGCGCTAACCCGGACAGCTATATGATTACCTTCGATACCCAGTACGTTAAACAGGTAAAATAACTGTGAACCTACATCTGGCTTCGCTCTTTCGAGTGCGTCAGCCGGTGCGGCGCTTCACACGTGTTTGCCTGGGACTCCTTGGCGTTGCTGCGGTCCTCCTCGCTTACTTCCTTATGGCGGAGGCGAGGCACCGCGAGAACCCGTCCGACAAGCTGACCCCGACGGCGGGGCAGCTCTGGGCGGCAGTAACTTATAGCCTTACGCCAGACGAGTTTACAGACGAGCGCCCCTTCGTCAAAGACGTCACCTCCAGCATGCGACTCTTCGCATGCGGTATCGGTATCGCCGTGCTGACCAGCCTGGTAACAGGCTTGCTGGCCGGCTCCTGGCCCTGGCTGAACGCGTTGCTGGAACCTCTGCTGAAAATCGCGAGCTACCTGCCGCCGGTCAGCCTTATTCCTCTCATCTTCCTTTTCCTGGGATTTCAGGACACAGCCAAAATATTCATCATCTTTCTCGCCACCTTCCTGCCGCTCACGCGGTCACTCATCCTGCGCGTCCAGTCGATTCCGGAGAAACAGATCTGGAACTTCCTGGTGCTCGGGCCCTCCTCGCTGGAGATGCTCGCAGTGCTTGTCCGCCGAGTGGTGGAGCCTGGCTTTCTGGATGACGTGCGGCTGCAGATAGGCACGGCGTGGGTCTATCTCATTGTGGCGGAACTTATTGCGAGTGACGCCGGGCTTGGCTATCGGATCAACGTGGCATCCCGAAATCTGAATGTCGCGCAAATCCTTGTCTACCTGGCGGTTATCGCTCTCTTCGCCTTCCTGATGGATCGAGCTATCGACCTCATCAACCGCTGGAAAAACCGGTGGTACTTCATTGGTACAGAATCATGAGCAAACCTTTATTACAGCTAAAACATGTGACCCAGCGTCTCGGCGCCGGCGAGCACAGCAAGTGCATTCTTCGCTCCATATCGTTTGATGTGGAGGAAGGCGACTTTGTCTGTGTCGTAGGGCCAAGTGGTTGCGGCAAAAGCACTTTGCTCTACGGCATCGGGGGCTTCCGCCCCTTTGCGGAAGGCCGCGTGCTGTTGGACGGCAACGAGGCCACCCTGCCCGATCGCAATCGCGGCTGCGTTTTCCAGGACTATATGATCCCGGATTTCCTGACCGCGGTGCAGAACGTCGAACTGGGACTGCGCCTGGAGGGTCTGACTTTGCTGGAGCACTGGCTGCCGTTCTTCGCCATGCAAAGCAAGGCAACCTTTCGCCGCACCGCGCTGCATCTGCTGGAGAAAGTGGGCCTTCATGCCCATGCGCATAAATACCCGCGCGAACTCTCTGGCGGACAAAAGCAGCGCGTGGCGATCGCCCAGGCGCTGGCGATGCAACCCCGTGTGCTACTGATGGATGAGCCTTTCTCCAGCCTGGATCCCCAGTCGCGCGAAGTCTTACAACTTCTGCTTCTGGAAATTCAGCGCGAGACCGGGCTGACGATTTTCTTCGTCACGCACGATCTGGAGGAAGCGGTCTTCCTGGGCACGCGAATCATCGTCCTCTCGCATATCGGCGGCCATGAAGGCGCGACCATTGTGCACGACGAACGCATACCGCGCTTTGACAGCCGCCGCGCCAAGCAGACGCCGCAGTTCAACGCCATCGTGCAACTACTTCGGGAGAAGGGCTTCAAACCCAAACACTCCGCAGAAATTCGCTCACGCGAAGCAACTCTTTCTCAAGCTTCCATTTCCACCGTGTCTGTCCTATGAAAAACATCAACCTTCAACGCATTTTCAGTATCGGCCTGGGCCTGATTCTGACGGCCGCCGCTGCAACGACGCAAGTCCTTGCGAAGCCGGTCGCCTACGTCGAGCCCCCCAGGCCTTTCGATACCAGCCCTGTCTTCAAAACGCCAGTAAAACCGGTGACGAATGGCACCATTATACTGCCCTTCATCACCTGGGCGCCCGACGGCGTCACCATCTCCGCCAATGACGGCTTGGGGATGAGCGTGAACTCGAAGCTGGCCCGTGCGCTCGGCAGCCCCATACGCATGGCGCTGAAGGACGACTTTGAGGAACAGGTGCAGGACTATATCTCCGGCAAAAGCCCCTTTCTGCGCGGCACGGTCGGCATGATCGACCTGGCGGCGGAAGGGCTGAAGAAGCTGGATCCCGGCCTGGAACCAGTTGTCATCGTGCAACTTAGCTGGAGCACAGGCGCCGACGGATTCGTGGCGAAAGGCGTCAGCAGGCTCGCCGATCTGAAGGGCAAAACCATTGTCGTTCAGCAAAGCGGCCCGCACGTCGAATTCGTCCAGGTGCTGCTTCAGGACGCCGGCCTGGAGCCGGGCGACGTCACCATTAAATACGTTCGCGATCTTACCTACAACGCGGCCCGCGGCAAAGACATCGTAACCGACCCCGCAAATGCCCTGCGCAACGACCCCACCCTGTCGGGCGCCTCAGGCGTTCAGCCCGATATCCTCTCCCTTACGGCCGGCGGCAAAGTCGGCACGGGAGCGGAAGACAGTGTGAAAGGAGCCATGCCCATTCTTACAACCAAAACCGCAAATCGCGTTATTGCAGACGTTTACGCCGTGCGCCGCGATTACCTGACGGCCAACCCGGAGCGCGTCCGCGCCTTTGTGGCCGCGCACTTGGCGGAGCAGGCTCGCTTTAAGGGCTACCTGGATAACATCGCCAAGAAGAGCGCCGGCAAC
>JBGGNE010000471.1:0-6515 GCA_041287705.1 Methylacidiphilales bacterium
AGGTGCCGCTGAGCACCTTCGCACGCTGGGAGACGCAGCAGGGCCCTCTCGTTATTGCCCACCAGGGGCAGTTTCCTGTGGTGACACTATCGTTCAATCTTGCACCCGGCTACTCGCTGGGTGAGGCGGTGGAATCCATCAACCGCGCCAATACGGAGATGGGATTGCCGGGCAGCATTCACACCGGATTCCTTGGTACGGCGCGGGCGTTCCAGAACTCCCTGGCCAACCAGGCGGTGCTGATTCTGGCCGCGCTGGTCACTGTCTACATTGTGCTGGGCGTGCTGTATGAAAGCTACATCCATCCCATCACCATTCTCAGTACGCTGCCGTCAGCCGGTATAGGTGCCATTCTGGCGCTGCTACTGATGGGCAGCGAGCTGGGTGTTATCGCGCTGATCGGTATTATCCTCCTTATCGGTATCGTGAAGAAGAACGCAATCATGATGATCGACTTTGCGCTTGAGGAAGAGCGCGTTCGTGGAAAGCCGCCGCTGGACGCCATTTATCAGGCATGCTTGTTACGTTTCCGCCCTATCATGATGACGACCATGGCGGCACTGCTGGGCGGTGTGCCGCTGGCCATGGGTTCCGGCACAGGTTCGGAGCTTCGCCAGCCGCTGGGTATTACCATCGTGGGCGGGTTGATCTTCAGCCAGCTTCTGACACTCTACACAACCCCGGTCATTTACCTGTGGTTCGATCGCCTGGGACGCCGCTTCTTCGGCATGGGCTCGGCATCCTCGACCTTTAAAGAACTGGATGAAGAAAGCAACAGTGATCAGGACGACGATGAAGATCCCGACAATGATTCCGACCTGAAACCGGTGCCTGAGCTGGCGCATCAGCGCGGAGGCGCCGCTCCGGGATGAACATTTCGGAACCCTTTATCCGCAAGCCGGTAGCGACGACGCTGCTGACCATCGCGATAGCTCTCTCCGGTATCCTGGCATTTCAGCTTCTGCCCGTGGCGCCATTGCCGCGTGTCGAGTTCCCGACGATTCAGGTCTCGGCAAGTCTGCCGGGCGCGAGTCCGGAGATCATGGCCAGCTCGGTCGCCACGCCACTGGAACGCCAGTTCGGGCGCATTGCTGGCGTGACCGAGATGACCTCCGGCAGCTCAATTGGCTCGTGCAACATTACGCTGCAATTTGAGCTGAACCGGGATATCGACGCTGCGGCTCGCGACGTGCAGAGCGCCATTAATGCCGCGCGCGGTTTCCTTCCCGCCAATCTTCCCAGCAATCCGCGTTACCGTAAGGTTAACCCGTCCGACGCGCCGATCATTGTGCTTGCCCTTACCAGTGACACGCTGGATCGCGGTGCCATGTACGATGCGGCAGCCACGATTCTGCAGCAGAAGATCAGTCAGGTGGATGGAGTCGGCCAGGTGAATATCGGTGGATCCAGCCTGCCCGCGGTGCGCGTGGATCTGAATCCGACGCTGCTCAATAAATACAGCATCAGCAGCGCGGAAGTACGCACCGCGCTTTCCACAGCTAATTCCAATATACCCAAGGGCCAGCTTTCCGACGGTCAGCACACATGGGTCATCAAGACCAATGATCAGCTCTTTAAGGCTGCCGAGTACAAGCCGCTGCTGGTGGCTTATCGCAATGGCATCCCGGTGCGGCTTTCCGACATCGCCGATGTCTACGACAGTGTGGAAGATCTCCGCAACGCGGGGTTCGCGAATGGCAAGCCGGCCGTGCTGCTAAACGTCTCACGCGAGCCCGGTGCCAATATTATCGAGGTGGTGGATAAAGTGCGCGGGTTGCTGCCCTACCTTCGCGCCAGCATTCCGCAGGCAATGAATCTGGATGTGATGGTGGATCAGACGGTCACGATCCGCGCGTCTATTCACGACGTTGAGGTGACTCTGATTCTGAGTGTCGTGCTGGTTATCATCGTCGTCTACATGTTTCTGGGCGACCTCCGCGCCACGCTGATTCCAGGTGTTGCGGTGCCAATCTCGCTGCTGGGCACGTTTGGTGTCATGTACCTGCTGGATTACAGTCTGGACAATCTTTCGCTGATGGCGCTGACCATTTCCACGGGTTTTGTGGTGGATGACGCCATTGTGGTGGTGGAAAATATCTCGCGCTATATCGAGAAGGGGATGAAGCCCTTCGATGCCGCGTTGCGCGGCGCCAGGGAAATCGGGTTTACGGTGGTTTCCATCAGTATCTCTCTGGTGGCGGTGTTTATCCCGCTGTTGCTGATGGGCGGCATTATCGGCCGTCTTTTCCGTGAGTTTGCGGTGACGCTTTCGGTTGCCATCATGGTTTCCATGGTCATCTCGCTGACGACAACGCCCATGATGTGCGCGCTCCTGTTACGACCCCACAAGCACGGAAAAGAAGCCGCGGATGAACATACCTCCGGCTTTATCGATGGGTTCTTTCTTCGCGTTGTGCGCTTTTATGACTGGAGTCTGACTCGTGTGCTTCGGGCGCCGTTAATCACGTTGATGGTGCTGCTCATCACCATTGTGCTGAACGTGCACTTCTTTCTCATTGTCCCCAAGGGCTTCTTTCCTCAGCAGGATACGGGTCGATTGAACGGCGGCATTCAGTCCGATCAGGCTGCCAGCTTCGAAGCAACCCAGAAGCGGCTGGCCCAGCTCGTTTCGACCCTGAACGAAGATCCGGCGATCGATAACGTGATCGCGTTTACCGGTCGCAGCGGCGGCACGCGACTCTTTGCATCCCTGAAGCCGCTCAGCGAGCGCAAGGTGAGTGCGGATCAGATCATCGCGCGTCTTCGTCAAAAGGTAATTATTCCGGGAGCGTCACTTTACCTGCAGTCAGCCCAGGATCTCCGCATCGGGGGACGCCCGAGCAACGCCCAGTATCAATATACCCTGCAGAGCGAAAGCCTTCAGGATCTGACTGCCTGGGCGCCGAAGCTTCTGGCAAAGGTCCGGAGCATTCCGCAGATTACCGACGCCAACAGCGATCAGGAAAACCGCGGGCTGGAAGCGCACATGGAATATGATCGCGCCACCTCGGCACGGCTGGGCATTACGGCCAAGTTGCTGGACGACACGCTGTACGACGCATTCGGCCAGCGGCAGGTCAGCACCATTTACGCCCTGCTCAACCAGTACCGCGTAGTGATGGGTGTTGCTCCGGCGTTTCTGGAAGATCCGGAGTCCCTCCGCCATATCTACGTCCATTCACCCAACGACACGGAAGTACCGATGAGTTCAATCGCCAAAGCTACAGTGTCTACGGCACCGTTGAGCGTGAACCATCAGGGTCCCTTTCCCGCGATTACGCTGAGTTTTAACCTGCGGCCCGGCCTGGCCCTGGGCGATGCGGTGACACTCATCGACAAGGCGGCGCTGGATATCGGTATGCCGGCCAGTGTGCGCGGCACCTTTCAGGGCACGGCCAAGGCTTTTCAATCCAGCCTGGACACGCAGCCGCTGCTGATTGCCGCCGCCATCATTACCGTCTATATCGTGCTGGGGATGCTCTATGAGAGCTACATCCATCCCATTACTATTCTTTCCACGCTGCCCAGCGCGGGAGTTGGCGCCGTGCTGGCGTTGCTGATTACCGGCACGGATCTCAGCATCATCGCGATGATCGGAGTCATCCTGCTGATCGGTATCGTGAAGAAAAACGCGATTCTGATGATCGACTTTGCCCTGGAGGCAGAGAGGAAAGAGGGAAAATCGCCACGCGCAGCCATTCACGAAGCGTGCATGCTGCGTTTTCGTCCCATCATCATGACGACCATGGCGGCGCTGCTGGGTGCATTACCGCTGGCATTTGGCACCGGCACGGGTTCGGAGCTCCGTTATCCGCTGGGTGTGACTATTATCGGCGGGCTGATCGTCAGTCAGGTGCTGACGCTCTATACAACGCCCGTAATTTACCTCTACTTCGATCGCGCCCGGCTGGCCTGGGAAAAGTGGGGTGGGCGCAAGGGCACCAGAATGAAGGCAGCCGGAAAAACGGTGGCTACCCCCCAACTGGAGGCTCCCTCTGCAACGTAGCGTTTCAGAGGTATCAGAGGCGGTCGCTCTGGCTGGACCGTTCGCCCATCCAACGAATGATGGAAAGGATGATCAGGCAGATGACAGCGATCATCACTACCTTGATGGTTGTGGCGTACGTCAGGTTCATCCGGGAGCCGGTGAGTTCCCACATGGTATAAAACCTTTCAATGATGAAATGCATATGATGTCTCCATCGGCCTCAGGCCTTTATAACATTAGCAAAAACGACAGATTTGAGGGGACACAAATAATTCCCTTCAATTGATTTTTGGAGATTAACCATTTCTCCCGAAAATAACAACGATTTTTTAAAAATTATACTATCCTGAACAATTTGTATAGTTCATGGGCTAAACCAGTCAGTGGCTGCATGTTTTATCCAGATTTCGTCCGCGCCGTTTCCTTCCTGTGCGACGCAGTGGATGGCGCTTTTTATACTCAAAAATAGGTAAAAACAATTTAGATTGTTAAGCATTCCGATTTAACTATAAACGATGCCCACTCCATGACGCGCCGACTCTGCATACTCCTCGCGGTTCTCGCGCTTCCCACAGGCTGTACCGTGGGACCCGACTACAAGCGCCCGGACGCGCCAATGACGGCTACCTACAAAGAGGGGCCGCTGGACGAAAAGAGCCGCGCCTTCGGGTGGCGTGGAGCCCGTCCCTGCAGCGGTGTGGCGCGGGGTCCGTGGTGGGAAGTCTACGGCGATCCGCAGCTTAATGCGCTGATGGCTCAGGTGAATCTCAACAATCAGAATATTCTGGCCTACGAAGCGCAGTTTCGCGCGGCGACGGCCAGCGTTCGGCTCAGCACCTCGGCGTTCTTCCCGACGCTGGGCGCGGGAGCCAGTACGGCGCATTCGCGCGGATCCCGCAACAACACCCTTGGCCAGGCCAGCAGCAGCAACGGTGAGCACGGCAGTTATTCTCTGCCGCTTCAGGCCACCTATCTGGTCGATCTCTGGGGAGCGGTGCGGCGCGATGTGGAGAGCGGGACGGCATCCGCCCAGGCCGTCTATGCCGATCTGGAAAGCCTGCGCCTCTCGATTCACTCCCAGCTGGCGCAGTATTACTTTGCGCTGCGCGGCGTGGATGCCCAGCGCGCGGTGCTCGAAGAAACAGTTGCCAGCTATCAGACTTATCTGGAGCTGACCAAGACGCGGCAGGAAGGCGGTATCGCCAGCAAATCGGATGTGGCCGAAGCCGAAACCCAGCTGGACACCACCAAGGTGCGTCTGATCGATCTGGGCATTGAGCGCGCGCAGTATGAGCATGCCATTGCTGTGCTGATTGGCCGCCCGCCCGCCGCCTTCAGTATCCGTCGCGGCCCCAGCCGTCCCAGCCTGCCCGTTATTCCCACCGGTCTGCCCAGTGATCTGCTGGAGCGCCGCCCGGATATTGCCGCCGCCGAGCGCCGCGTGGCCGCCGCCAATGCGGATATCGGTGTCGCCATGGCCGCGTACTATCCCTCGCTGACGCTGAGCGCTAACGGCGGTCCGGAAAGTTTCAAGCTGGAGAAGCTCTTTGACTGGAACAGTTTTGCCTGGAGCGTCGGAGCAACTCTGGCGCAAACACTCTTTGACGGTGGCGCCCGCGAAGCGCAACGCGATATCGCCAAAGCGCAGTATCAGAACACCGTGGCGCTCTATCGCCAGACGGTGCTGACCGCCTTCCAGCAGATTGAAGATTACCTGTCGCAGATCCGTATTCTGCGCGAAGAAGCTGCGGCCCAGGACAAAGCGGTCGCGTCCTCACAGCGCTCGCTGGATGTGGCGACGGAGCAGTACAAGGCGGGTATTCAGGGTTATCTGCAGGTCATCATCGCTCAGTCTGTCGTTCTGAACAATAAACTGAACGCCGTTGCCATCCGCACGCGCCGTTTCAACGCAACGGTGCTGTTAATTCAGGGCCTCGGCGGCGGCTGGGACACGCGCGGCCTGCCGACTCCCGCCGAAGTGAAAGCCAAGCCCAGCAAGGAAGGTGTGGAAGAAGCGGCAACAGCCTCCGACAAAGCTCTCTATCGCCAAAGCGGCAGTCGTCTCCCGCTAAAGGGCGGCGGCGGAGGTCGTTCCGTTGAAATGATCGCGGTGCCGGTAAAATCCTCCGCTGTCAAGGAAGTGAAGGCATCGCCGGCAAATGTGGCCGCGGCAACGAAGCCGGCGAAGAAGGATGCATCTGTGAAGGCAGTGCCTTCTCCTGCCGCAACGTCCACACCGCCGAAGAGCGCCTCGTCGTCCTCCTCAGCTTCTTCCATTTCCACCGCATCAACCAGCTCCGCAGTTGCTGGTCCCCCTGCGCCGTAGCAGGGCAGATTCAAAAGCGATTGTTGAGAGTGCTTCCTGGGCGGACTTCACCCAGCCAAGGACACGAAAAACCCAGGGCCACCCATACTGTACTATGTAGGGTAACCCTGGGTTTGCTGTCAGAGTGGCAGGTCTTTATCCGATAATAATCAGCTTCACTTCGGGCGGCAGATGCGTGCCTACGGAGGTGATGACGTTGCC
>JBGGNE010000472.1:0-18743 GCA_041287705.1 Methylacidiphilales bacterium
CTTTTCATACCGCTTCAACACCGCATCAAGTGCTTCCATCCCTCTAATCTATACTATATCGACTAAATGGTATAGTTATTTCCTGACAATCCCTAAGCAACGCGAGTGGGAAGGAACAGGGCGAGCACATTACCTTTCCCGAAGGCATTGTCAGTGGGCTGAGCGATTTCTCCATCGCCATGTGGGTCAACATCGATAAACAGGAGATCTGGGCGCGCCTGTTTGATTTTGGCTCGGGCGGGGGTTCTTTTATGTTCCTTGCTGCGTCCAGCAACGGCGAGCACAACATGCGTTTTTCAATCAACGGTGGGTCCGGAGAGCAGCACGTCAATGGCTCAAAACCCTTGCCCCTGGGCAAGTGGGCGCATGTCGCCTTCGTTATGAAACAGGGAACCGGAACGCTGTGGCTGAATGGTGAGGAGATCGGTCGTAATCCCGGCATCACTATTACTCCAAAGCATCTTGGCAAGACGACGCAAAACTACATTGGCAAATCGCAGTTCCCCGACCCCGGACTCAACGGAAAGATTGATGACTTTCGCATCTACTCCAGCGCGCTGAGCGCTGGTGAAATTGCTGTCTTGGCCCGGGCGCGCTGATGAGTGAATACACCTATAGGCAGATAGGCCTATGTTTCACACTATAGCAGCAGTGCATGGCAATGGTGTTTTTCTGGCTTTGAATGAAGAGCTTCTCCTCCATTGGCATCGAAGCTTGATAACCCTCTGCACTTGTCACAACTCCATAATAGCAGCAATCAGCACCGAACTTCTAGGTATATAGGCCTATTGCTCTATAGGAGTCAAAAATGCAACTTCCTAACAAGCTTTCGAGATCTGCCTCACCTTAGCAACCAGGCTGGCATCCTGATCCATAAATTAGGATGCTTGGTCACTTCTTAACCATTCATGAAATTATTATACTTCCTCCTTGTTTTAACAACAGCGCTTTGGGATTCAGCGAACTGTCGAGTTGAGGCTCCCAAGCGTTATATATTTCTCTGTTTCAGGCAATCTAACATGGAAGGATATCCGGGTATTGAAGATCAGGACAGGACGTGGACGGACGATCAATTCCAGATGATGGCAGCTACCGATTTTCCAGAACTTAACCGGAAAACCGGCCACTGGTATCCTGCAGCCCCGCCATTGTCCTGTCCAGGCGCAGGCATTGGTCCTGCGGATTACTTTGGCCGAACACTGATTTCGAAGCTACCCAAAGGCATCAAGGTAGGGGTCGTCGTCGTTGCCGTGGGAGGTTGTCGGATCGAGCTTTTTGACAAAGACCATTATAAAGAATATCTGTCCACTGCTCCCAACTGGCTCATCAATAATGCCGACCTCTACGGCGGAAATCCCTATGCCCGTCTTGTTGAGACGGCAAAGCTGGCGCAGAAGGATGGCATTATAAAAGGAATACTCCTACATCAAGGCGAATCCAACGCCGGAGATCCTGAATGGTCTGGCAATGTTACTGAAAAAGCGCTCGAACTTGCTGCAAAACTCCGCCAATCCGCCGAGCGCCGCGAGAAGATCAAAGCCTTTGAGAGTGCATTGCGCGCGACGCAACTCTTTGCCTCCGAAGTTTATACACGGATCGTTGCCGACCTGTGCGCCAACGGCAGCGCTCGACGCGATCGGTGGTTTCCGTGAATACCTGCCCGTTTTGGAAGACTCAGTGCGCCTCACCTGCCGCCTGGAGGAAATGCCGCCACCTCTCCACCCCATTCTGGAGGACGCTATCGCCCATGGCATGGACTGGAAACGCGCCGAGCCGGAGATGCTTGCAGCGGCACTCTCCCACGAAATCCAGGAGAAAATCCGCACCAACACCGAGTTTGCCCGCATCGACACCGCGCGTGTCGAGTCCGCCTTCGCGGAGCTCCTCGACGGCACCGCGCGGAAGCAGGATCTCGTGCGAAGCCTGGTGGCGCAGCAATGGCGCTCCCGGGCGAAAGCGCGGCTTCTGGCTATGGCAGGCACGCGGCTTAACTCCATCGGCGCCGCGCTTCGGCAACGGCTATTCGTTCGCGGCAAGAACGCCATGAAGCTGCGGCAAATGCTGGCGGCCGGCGCCGAAACGGAAGGCGGCGATCCCATCTTCGAGCTATGCCCCATCTGGATGGCCAGCCCGTCCACCGTGGCGCAGATTTTCCCGCGAGTGGGCATATTCGATGTCATCATTTTCGATGCAGCGAGCCAGTGCCGCCTGGAGGAAGCACTTCCGGTACTCCTTCGCGGCAAACGAGTTGTGGTCGCTGGCGATCCCAAGCAACTGCCACCCACCCGCTTCTTTGAGCAAACGCTCGCCGACAGCGACGACACCGCACCGGAGACCACGGACGAAGTTTTCGAGCACGTGCAGGGCGAAGCGGAAGATCTGCTCACCGCAACGCTCAACCTGGATGTGGAAGAAGCGTTCCTCGATGTCCATTATCGGTCGAACAACGAAGCGCTGATTGCTTTCTCTAACGACTCGTTCTATTCCAGCCGGTTGCAGCCAATCCCGGCCCATCCGAAAAATCGCACGGCCAAGGTTCCTATCCAGCTCATCCGCGTCGATGGCGTCTACAAAGACCGCACCAACGAAGAGGAAGCCAGGGCCGCCGCGCGTCTCGTCAACGAGCTGCTTGATTCGGCCACCCCGCCCTCCATCGGCATCGCGTGCTTTAATATTACGCAGCGAGATACGATTTTGGACGCGCTGGACAAGCTGGCCGCCGAGGACCCGGCGTTTGCCGATCGCCTTCAGAGAGCCCGCAAACGGCGTGGCCGCGATTCTTTTGAAGGCCTTTTCGTCAAAAATCTGGAAAACGTGCAGGGCGACGAGCGCGACCACATGGTTATCAGCACGACTTTCGGCCGCTCACCAGAAGGACAGTTCCGTCGCAACTTCGGCGCCCTCAGCCGCGCTGGCGGAGAGCGACGTCTGAACGTACTGGTCACCCGCGCCCGCCAGGCCATCCATCTCCTGACATCCATCCCTCGCACGGAATACCTTGTACCGGAAGATTTTGAGAACGCGCGCGCCAAGAGCGGCCGCCACTTCCTCTACGATTACATGCGCTTCGCTGAGAACCTGGAGAGCAAGTTCAACGAATACCAGGACGCCCTTGAAACAGCCCAGCGCAACGTTATTCCCGAGTGTCATGCCCGGCGTACCAGTTCCCCTTCCGGCATCGCTGAGGGCATCGGCAAAGCTCTGCTGGCCCAGCATGAGATCGGCTCCACCCTCTACTGGGGCACCGACGGCTTCTGCATCGACGCGGCCCTCACCCATCCCGAACTACCCGCCGACGTCACCATCTGCGTACTGGCCGACTTTACCCGCTTCCGGAAAACTCCCGACCCTATCCTCTGGGAGCAATTCCGCACCATCGTCCTGGCCAGCCAAGGCTGGCAACTCCACTGCATCTGGTCCCCGGCTCTGTTCCGAGATCCCACCAAGGTCGTAACCCAAATCTCCGACGCCCACGACAAAGCTGCTGCGTGTGAGCCTGAAACTCCTGATCACGTTCCTTCAATATAGGACGTTTCTGAAATTAGGTTCCTGCATTTTCCCCCATGGGTGCCAAAAAGATCTCCTACTTCACCCGCGAGGAGCTATTTGAGAAGGTGTGATCTACTCCCGGAAGCAAGTTACCGGAGGAATTTGGCATCTCTGACGTCGCGATTTCCAAGCGCTGTTGCACGCAGAATATTCCAAGACCGGCACGCGGATACTGGGACAAGGTACAAGCTGGCCGTAAAGCTACCCGCGGCAGCAGCCAGTCGCGTAGGGTGACGGCGGGTTGGCCCGCCCACCCGCACGGCTCGGCGTAAATTTTAAGCGGAATTACTGAAAGTTGCCTAAAATCCAGATGTTGACGTGTGTGCCACTGAGATTTTATTGGCAGCAGTACCTTATCCCTGGCAACACTATAACGTCTTACCGTTTACTTCTGGTAATTGGTCGAAGTTGCTTTTCGTCTTGGCCTTTTTCTCGTAGCGACGCTATTTAGGGTCTTTTAGCATTTCCTCCAGTAGCGGCTGCATGGCGTCGGCCCATATCTGGTAGCCGGCGGGGCCGGGGTGCAGACCGTCGGGCAGGATGTCTTTGCTGATGGCGCCGTTCGCATCGAGGAATTTGGGGCCGAAGTCGAGGAAGCGGATGTGTTTGCCGTCGTCCAGTGCGGCGAGGTCCTTGTTGGTTTCGATGATACTGGCGCGGGCGGTGGCGTTCCACGGTGGATCCGTAGGGGAATGGCCGTGCGGGAAGATTCCCAGCAGCAGTATCCTGGATTGCGGCAGTTTGGCGCGAATCGCTTCGACGACCTTGCGGGCCCCGCGCGCAGCTTCCGGGCCGCCGCCGTTGTTGACGCCGATGAGGAGCACCACGACCTTCGGCGAAATACCGTCGAGCTCGCCGTTCTCGATGCGCCAGAGCACGTTCTGGGTGCGATCGCCGCCGATGCCGAAGTTGGCGGGATGGTAGGCGCCGTAGTATTTCTGCCAGACATCTTTAGAGGCGGTCCACCCTGCCGTAATGGAGTCGCCGATGAACAGCACGCCGATGGGGCCCTGCTTCCCGCGTTGCAGAAAGCTCTCGTGCTGATCAAGGAAGACCTGGCTGGGTGTCCTTGCTTGTCCAGCCGGATGGCGGGGATATCGGAGGGCTCCTTCTTCCTGGGCTGGTCGGAGGGTACGGAGGCGGAGGGAGTAGCGCCGGGCTCGAGAGCGGTAGTGGAAGCGGGAGGCGGGGCGGGGGGAGTTGTTGTTGTTGCGGGGGTGAAGGTGGGGGAAGCAGGAGTGAGGGCTCCAGGGGCGACGGTGGTATCCTCATTACCGGCGTTTCCCGCGGCCGGAGTGGGCGAGCCCCCGCGCTCAGCATGAGTCAGCGTCTCCCAGGCGATAGCCAGTACGGCGGGGTAGCACATCTGGCTGGCGCGGATGCCGGGCTCCGGGTCTACGGTGGACCAGCCGGGTGAGATATTCGGCTTTTTCGCCAGGCAGGGACGGATGGCTTTCGCGATAAGTTCTTTGGTGCGAGGCAGCTCCATCCCCAGCCGGTTGTGGTAATGGTTGTAGGCGATCTCAAATGTGGCGTTCATGCCCATCGACTGCACGCGATAGAATTCCTTGGGAAGCGGATCGCCCATCCGCAGGAAGGAATAAAACTCCATGAACGCGGTGATGCGTTTGGCGTGGATGGAGTAAAGATCGATGCCCTGATGCCAGGCGATCTCTGCCGTGTTGATCAACTGCGCGAACCCCAGGTCGCAATGGCCCAGATCGCGGAACGTCTCGGCGCACAGTCCGTCGACAAAGGCGGCCGGCGGCGCTTTGTGCCAGGATTTGTCCTTGTCGTACTGCAGCATCATCGTGCGGTCGTCGCCCAGCTTCTTCTCCTTCATCATGGCGGTTACGGAGGTGTCGGCGTAGATCCAGGACTTCTTGACATCGGGAACGAATCCTTCGTTCAACCGAGCCAGCTCGTCATTGGTGGGGGAGGTCTCCCAGTAGTTGGGCCGGATCGGTTCGGGACCGTCTTCTTTCAGGTAAATCCAGCAGGGAACGTAGCTGACCCAGTGGGAGACGCCTTCAGCAAAGGCGGCGCGGTCATTGTTAAAGACGCCGATGGCCACCAGGGCGTTGATGACACCGAACTCGCGGTTGCCGTAGGAAAGGCGCCGGTGCAGCGTGGGCAGAAAGGCGGTGTTCAACATCTCGGAGAATTTCGCGATGTCCTCTTTCGCCCACTTCGGGTAAGTGGCACGGATCAGCTCGGCGCTTTGCGGTAGGATGGAGCCGGTCCACTGGGCCATCATGTACCAGTTGGGCCCCTCGTGATTTTTGAGGATGGACCACGCGTTGAGGATCTCCACCGCCTTCTCGGCGTGGCGCTCGTCGCCGGTCAGGATCCACATCAGCGACTGGGTGTAAGCGGCAATCGCATCGTCGCTCTGGTCAAATGAACCGCCCGCTCCGCCGCCCGAACCGCTGAAGCCGGAGCTCACCGTCTCGCGAGGGCGCGGTTTGTAGGTCAGGCTGGCCCATTTCGTCTCCTTCATCACCTGGAAAGCGGTCTTCCATGGCTCGTCCCCGGCTTCGATGTGCCTGCGGACTTCGCGGAGTTCATCGAGATTGTGCAGCAGACCGGGGTGCCGGAATTTGGCCGGAATGGCGGGGACCATATAGGCAGGAGCTTTTCCTGCTTTAGATTCGGCACTGGCAGGGGAGGAAGCAGGCGCAGGCTCTTTCTCTGCGGGAGCTGCATTGGCGGTGCACAGGCATAGGGCGGCGGACAGAATAAGTCCGCAATACGTGGCCATGGTTCGCATTCTATTCATAAAGGGGAGCAAAAAAGGGAAGGACAAATCTTCTTGTGATTTGAGCATAGCATTGCCACTTTTATTGGGAATTGATTTGGTTACCGCCATTATTCTCACTGGAGAATGAGAGGAGAAGCGGTGAAGGCTTTGGCGCTCTGTTCGTCTTAGACTGACGGATACCCCTGTGGCTGTCGCGTCTGCGATTGGCCTCACCTGTCTGCCTGTGCATGAAGAACCGCATCTCCATTCGTGATATCGCCCGCGAGGTGGGTGTCCATCACACCACCGTAAGCCTTGCCCTGCGGGGAAGCCCTCTGCTTAAGGCGGAGACGCGTGAGAAGATTCAGGCGGCGGCTGCCCGTCTGGGTTATGCGCCGGATCCCATGCTGACCGCCCTGACGGCCTACCGGCAATCCAAGCGGCCGAACTCCTTCCACGCCGTTATTGCGTGGATCAATAACTGGCCTAACCGCAAGGGGTTACTCACCGTGCCCACCTACCGGGGCTACTATGAGGGCGCTCATGCCTGCGCGACAAAGCTGGGCTATGCACTGCAGGAATTCTGGCTGCATGAGAAGGAAATCTCTCCGGGCAAGCTGAGGCAGATTCTCAATGCTCGGAGCATTACCGGGCTGCTCATTGCCCCGCAGCCGCCGAATCCTCGTGACATCGGGATCAATTTGCAGGATTTCTCCGCCGTCGCTTTCGGCTACTCCACGCAGCCCCTGACTCAGCATCTGGTGACCAATCATCACTCTCAGACGCTGGATCTTATTGTGGCCAAACTAGTTGAGCTGGGTTACCGCAGGCCCGGTTACTGCATTCCGCCCTCATCGGACATTGGCGGCAACTATATCTGGATCTCCCGGATGCTCTACCTGTACTCGCTGCATCCCAGCCTGGAGAAGATCCCCCGCGTGGAGTCGCTGGACAAAGAAGCCGTGGCCGCGTGGCTGGCGACTTACAAGCCTGACGTCATCATTGGCTTTAGCTATCTGGTGCCGGAGGTTGAGGCCATGGGTTACCGAATCCCTCACGACATTGGCTTTGCCAGCGTTGCCGTGGATACGCAGGATCCCAGGGTCTCCGGCGCCAACGAGAACGATTTCCTCATTGGCGACATCGCCGTGAAGTTCCTGGTCGGCATGATGCACCGCGGCGAGCGAGGCGTGCCGGAAGTCCCCATCCGCACGCTGGTGGACAGCAGTTGGTTTCCGGGTGAGACATTGCGGGAGAAGGCGTAGGGATCGGAATGTTGCAGGTGGATTGAATGGGAGGAACGCGTTCAGATCCGCTCGATCGGCAAACCTTCAAAGCGGTGCTCGGGCACCCAGCCCAGGCGCTCGCGCGGCGTGGCGAGGTCCGCGTAAAGCTCGGCGTCGGGCCCGGCCATGAGGTAGAAGGACTCGCAACCCAGCTCGGAAACCTGGAGGGCGGCATGGGCGGCGCGGCCGATATCGCGGGGGTCAATGCATTGCCAGGTGACGTTCTTGCTGGTCTCGCCATATTTGTTTACCAGCGAATCCTCGCGCAAGACGTAGGCGGGGCGCAGCATCGCGATCTCGAGGCCGTGTTTCTGGTGATAAAAGCGGGCCACATTCTCCTGCAGCATCTTGGTCATGCCATAGGTATCTGTGGGGAACAGCTCCAGATCACTGCTGAGGAATCTCTTCTTCAGTACATGGCCCCACACAACGGCAATGCTGGAGATGAGAACCACGCGCCGGATGCGATGCCGCACAGCAGCCTCCAGCGCAAGTGCCACACCCTTCACGTTGATATCCATACAGGCATCCGGCCAGTCATAAGCCTCGGAGCGATTCGGCGCCATATGAGCCAGCACCAGCGCATCGGACTGACCGCACGCCTGATCGATGAGGCTGCGGTCCGTTACGGAGCCGTGCAGCGTTTTTCCTTTGCCGCTGCTAATACTGGTGCCGTTGCCGTTGGGGTGATCAGTTCCATCAATCCCACTTCCGTTCTCCACCGCCGCTATGTCCAGGCGAAGCAGCTCATAATCAGACGCCAGCACGTCGCACATGGACCGACCCAGGTATCCGGCGGCGCCTGTCACGAGGACGCGCTTCACGATTCTGCCCTGGGGAATCCGCTTATTCGGGCTGAGTCCATTAACCAGTGGCGATGCGGATGTGGAGGGATCGGAAGAAGAGGCTGTGGAGGAGGAGATTCTCATTTGTGTGGAGAACAGGTTGTGTCAGAGGAGTGTGAGATCGGGCAGAGAAGCGAGCGGACGGGAGAAGTCACGGCGAGAACTGGTGGTAGGAACGCGTGCGCCAGTGGTAGAAGGAATCCAGCGCGGGCGCGGCGTCGGGATTGGCCGCGAAGTCCGGCAGATTGGCGGCGTTGGGATCGATATAGCGCTCGATAGTTTCCGAGCCGCGGTAATTGGCGCTAATAACATCACGCCCCTCATGCCAGACGGAGGGATCGGACCCCGCCACCTTCTTCAGGGTCTGAGCATGAAAGTGCACCGTGTAGGTATTGCTCCTCGTCGTGAGGCGCGGGTAAATGGTGGTGTAGGGGCGCTCGCGTGTGTTGTCGCCGGTGAGGCCGTTGAGCGTCCAGAACGCCGCCATGTCGTTGTCCATTGCCTGCTTGCCGGCCGTCGAGATCGTCGCGTTGTCGGGGATAAGATGCATGTCGCAGATCTCCGCAGGCGATCGGAACGCGTAAAGCCCCGTGCCGTCCGCGTTATCGAAGCGGAACTGAAACTGCTGCAGCGTGGCCGGGATGTTGATAGCACGCCGATACTGGCTGGGACTTTGCGTCGGCTTGTTGTTGACCTGGGACGTGTCCTTGTAGCCTGTGCCGTCCGAATTTCCCGTGGGGTTGCCGGCATCGGTGCTTAGGATGGCCATCACCTTCTCATTCTTCATCACCGCGTAGAGCCCGGTATCTCGCTTGATGTAGGTGAAAGGGATGATCTGCTGGTTCATGTTGATCTTACCGGCTGTCGACAGAGGCTCACTGATGGCATAGGGCTCGACCACGGGCATCCAGAATAAATCCAGCATGAGGTAATCCGGCGCGTTGGAGAAGCCGCCGGCGCCCTTCGTGGTGCCTGGACTGCCGGAATCCACATACCCCGGATGGGTCGGCTGGCGTCGAAACAGCAGCGTCTCCCATCCCCGGTCGCGCTTTACACCAGTGGGCAAAGAGCCGAACATCCCCGGCGAAGGCATGGTGCGGTTAGGCGACGTAAACACAGCGGCGAACACGCCGGTGCCGGGGTTAAGATTGCCAAAGTAGGGCACACTGCCATTCGTCGTGGCGGCAGTGGGCGCATTGCCTTCATCGGGCTTGTTGAGATACGGACCATCGATCTGGTAGGAAAGGCCGTTGTCCCAGTCCCCGGTTTTCATGGCGTCGGCGGAGAGCGGGAACGGGAGATCGGGGCCGCGAAGTTTGCCGTAGGTCACATTGGCGGACAGCTTGCCCTGCGCAATGCCGTTCGCCGGGGCATGGCCCGAGATTGGCGCCGCAAAAGCGGATACTGCCAGCGTCGTCGTCCCATTACTGGGATGCCCCGCAAAGTGCGTTGCGTCTACGGTCGAACCGGCGGCCAACAGCCGGTAATCCCACGTCTGCCCGCCGGTCGAATCCACGGGAACGGCTGTGCGTACAACATCGTAGTCCTTCATAATCGTGGCGTAGTTCGCCATGGGCAGCCCGGCTCCGCTGGCGAATCGCCCCGCACTGCTCTGCCCGTTGCCTCCGGCCTGGAAAGTCCACCACTGCTGGGCCGCCTTCGTGGTCGTCTTGTCGGCGGCAAGATTGGCGATCATCAGCACCGGTGCCGGCCAGGTGCCGCCGGGGAAGTTCAGGTTGAGCGTCTGCACCGTGGCGCCTGTCACGCGGTCCACAATCCGGATCGTGATCGGCGCGCCATTGAGTGTCATCTGCGGATTGGCGATATTCACTGTAATCGTAACGGGCTCGCTGACAAAGGGATACTGCCGGTCCAGTACTCCATCACTGCGCGAGCTTTGCGTAAACGCGGCATCCTGCGGCATGCGTCCGCGTGCACGCATACCATGCATATAAAGCGGGTAAATCACGCCGATCGTTCCTCCCCACGCGAGATGGCCCGGCACATTCGCGGCACTGTCCCGCAACATATACACGCCCGCGTCCGTGCTGGTCTGGCGGCTGAGCGAGGGGAAGCCCAGAGGCACGGTGGCGGCATCGGCGTTTCCCTTAAGGGTCAGCGCTTCCAGTCCTTCGATCTTGATGGCGAAGTCGGGCCGCATGCTCTCAAAGCCGTGCATGGCACAGAAATGCTCCAGAAGCAGCGCGGCTTCCACGCGGATCTGCTTCGTTGTCACCCCAGGTGGCACAGGCGACACGCCCGGCTGCAAAGGCGGGGTTGGGCTGGTGGGGAGCGTCAGATTGGTGGTGGAGTTCGAGGGCACGCCGCCGCTCTTGGTGCCCAGCATGTCGGTGCCGTCCGCCGTGCAAATGAATTGCATGCCGACTTCACTTACCGTGGTGAATCGCCCGAAGCCCTGCGTCGAGCCGATCGCGATGGGCACCACCTGGCCATGCCCCGGCAGATGATTAGTGGAGGTGGCCGCACCCTGCTTGCCTTCGGTAAACTGCCCGGTATTGACGGCGAGGTTGCCATCCCACAGGTTGGTGCAGCGGATGTAATCGAAGATCTCCGTCAGGATCTGGTCCGCGTCGGCACCGAACTTTGTCGACAGACGTCCGCCGAAGCCTGGCACATCGCGCGCCATCAGCGTCTGGAGATAGGGATAGAGGATTTTGTTGCGGGCGATCAGGTTATAGTCGTCCGTCATGCTGTGGGAGTTCTGGCGCTGAAAGTAATAAGGCTGTCCATTTAGAGTAGCGCAAGCGGCGATCAGCCGGTCAAAAGCGGTGCGGTGGGTATCCGCATCTGTAAAGCTGATGGGCCAACAGGCTACCTTGGGTAATCCAAAGAGGTTGACCTCCGGTGCACGGCTGGTGGTGGTGAGAAAGAACCGGTTGCGGTCCAGAAGATCCCCGGACATCCCGCTGTTAGCAGAACGCGTCCCGGAATTCCCCGACGAGCCGGAGTAAGCTGTGGAGAAGACCAGTTCGTCCGCCGTAGCGTAGAGCCGATCTCGGTCCAGTGCCACGGCCGTGGATGAAATGGCAGTCCCGCCCAGCGATCCCCCCTCCTGAACTCGTGGCGCAAGCGCAAAAATCTGCACCGGCGTAAAGGCGGTGGTATCCGTCAGAACGGCGGAGAGGCTGGTAGTCGCAGGATGGCCGGGAAATGCCTGAAATTCATTTTGGGCCGGCTGGTACGTACCGAGCGCAACGTCTTGCACGGTGTTGACGCGCGGCACGTCCCAGTAGGTGCCCTCCGAAGCGGTGTTGACGTTGACCTTGCACGTCTCGTCATCCGTCCAGAACGCGATGCGCCCCACGATGGGATTGACGACCGTGGCCCCCGCAACGCTGGCATCGGAACCCGAGCCGGACGGCGCGATCACGGAGCCGTCCTTCAACACATAAAGCCACATCACCGGCATGGGCGCCGGATTTGTCACGCCCTGGAACGTGCCCCTGGGTGCCGCGGAATCAATCTCAAAACCCAGCGGTGTCGGCGGTGCGCTGCCGCTGCTTGTAAACGAGCTCGGGTTCAGTATCGGCCACGTGTCCGCCGTACCGGAGAAGCGGGCATCCACGGGCGCGTTCAAATCCGTGTAAATGGCCGGATTCTCGTACCACGCGCTCAGCGTTGCTGTTTCATCAGAGGGAACCAGCGCGCCCGCCATCTGCATGGAGGCGGAGCTGTAAAGCTTATAGGACTTCGTGGGCGCCCCGGTATCGTCAAAAGTACGTATAAGCCCCGGCTGAGAGCTCCATGTCGTACGCGGGCCGAGGGGTGTCGAACCGCGTTGGGTAGCCGCATCTATTTGTCCCTGAACCACCTGTACCGCCGTATCCGCCAACAGCCTCGCGTGAATGGTGGAGGCATACCGGTCGGACGAGGTTCGCTCCGTCGAAACCCGGCTAAGGAACGCCACACAGAATCCCAGCACCAGAACAAGTACCGCCAGAACGATGACAAGGGCAACGCCCCGGGTGCGTCTGCGTCGCCGCGCGGCGGAAGGGGAAAGAGAGCGTATCATGGGGATGTCATCCAGAAAAGGTGAAGAGGTGAGGTGACGGAGGGTAGCGAAGGACGGCATTTCCCCTTACAGGGTCCTGCGTCACGCTGGTCAGGGCCGGTACGTTTTCGCCCGGCCTGTTACCGGGTCGATCTGCACAATGCAATAATTTGCCGGCAGCACGGTATCGGCGCTGTGCCGGGCAGGCGCTATAGTCAGAAAGGCATTGGTCGCGTCGAACGGAAGGTCAGTGCGGCCGCCGGCGCGGAATCTAAAACCGCAATACTTCAGCGTGCCATAGCCGGGAAACGCCGCGCTCGCCTTCAGGGTGGTCAAAGCACTGTCATTAAGCATGGGAGAAAGCGTCGGGCTGGCTGCCACGCTTATACCGTCCGGCAGCAACGTCAGGCGCGTAAGCGGCACCATCTCGTTCAGGGCCGCACCATCGCCCCAGAGCTGAATCGCCCTGCAGCTCGCCGCATCATGACTCAGCCACACCAGCCTCACCTGGACCTGCCCATTCCGGCTCACCGCCATCTGCCGCGCCAGTGCAAGCTGATCCTCCACCATCTGCCCACTGCGCGTAATGGAGCTGCCGAGCGCCATCCTCTGAAACGCGGGAACTGCCAGAACCATCAGAAGCGCGGCAATGGCAACAACCACAATCAGCTCAATGAGGGAGAATGCCGCCAATGCCCGTCGGTTCCGTAGGTTTCTTTCCCTGGATAATCGGGCAAATGAAAGTGGGGTATGCGCTCTCATTGGCTCCTCTGCGCTTCGCGCAAGGCAATGGTTGTGGTAAATACGTTGTAAGTAATACGGTTTTTGATGAGCGCCTCTTCCACCAGTTGCAGGTCCGCCCCAAAGCTGGTTACCGCCCCCGTAAAGCGCCCTGCCAGCGCTTCCGTGATCACGGCCGGCGGGAGCGACCCGTTTGCCATACGTACGGCGGCAGCCTCATCAATTGCCACCATAGTCACCTGCACCGAGGGCGGAAGCTGATGCGACTGAACGGGTTGACGATTGCCTGGCCACACCCCACCCGCGCGCGTATCGTAGGTGTAGTTCGGCGCAATCCGGGTTCCCGCAGGATCATTCAGCGGAGCCATCCGTGGCCATACAATCAACGCAATAATATTATCCGCAACGGGTCGCGCCCGTCCCTCCTTAACCGGTGTGGCAAGCCAGTCCTGGCCCGTTGACGACGCAAAGACGCTGAGGGACTCCACCGGCGCGGCCAGCTCCATCAGCCTCCAGCGGTAGCTGACTGTCCCCGTAACGATAGAAGGCCGGAATGCGTCATCGCCGCCAAAAGCGATGAAGTACCCGCAAGCGCCCAGAAGCTCCGGCATCGCGTGATAATTCGAGTTTGTTGTCAGCCCTGTGGGCGCCGTGAAAAACAGAGCATGGGTTGCGGTTGCCGAGCATTTGGGCGGCAGCGTCGGAATCAGCGAACCAGCAGGCCCGGAGACAAAGTGCAGATCCGAGTATCGGCCATAATACCTGGGGATGAATACCGTGTTGGAAGGTGACAGTCGGAAGGGTTGAAAGCCGGCATTATAGTAATCCCAGTAGGTATTCAACGTGGCCTGGCTCACCCGTCTGTTCATCATTTCAAAAGCTGCGCGTGCGTTTTGAAATGAGCTCATCTTAGCGCCCGCCTGCCGCCAGACGCTGGTGCCGTGCCCCAGCGCCGAGAAAATCATCACCACCAACACGGACAAAATCGCCATGGAGGTCATAAGCTCAATGATGGTATATGCCCGGGGGCGTAAATCTTGCATAAGACTCATTAGCCTAAGCTGTTAGCGATAAGAGATTTGGAGCGAGTAAGCATTAGTCGCCGTATTCGGGATATCCACACGGGAAATTGCG
The DNA here is from genome assembly GCA_041287705.1 of Methylacidiphilales bacterium. Lineage (GTDB taxonomy): Bacteria > Verrucomicrobiota > Verrucomicrobiia > Methylacidiphilales > UBA1321 > LW23. The sequence goes on from JBGGNE010000472.1 coordinate 14,308, forward strand.
ATATCCAACCGCTTCAGCGACAACGCGAGATCCTGTGCATCCCGACCGGATACGCCTGGCAGTTGGGGAGTTGCCGCCGTTACTGCCGCCCGATACCTGGCTCCCGTAGCGCCTGCCACAAGCTGCGCTTCTTCGTCGAAGTACAAGTTGGTGGAGCCAAAGGCCGAAAATTCCGCCCTGCTGCTGAAACTGGTGACCACAAAAGTTCCCGAGACCTGCTGGAGAATCTGCGCATTCACCGTCTGCTGAGCCGAGTCCCTCAAAACCCCCAGACCAACCGGCATAAGACCGATCATCGCCAGCAGCGCAAAGGACGCAACGCCAATAGCCATAGTCACTTCCACAAGTGTGAAGGCTCGTTGACCGCGATGAATTGATCTCATGCGCCTATACTACAATAGCTGGCATTCCCTACCAATCCTCCAGCAATTCTCACTGGAGAATTCAATCTGATTCCCAATTACGATAATGTCATCTTGGGAGAAATGTAGATTGTGCGCTTACTTGCGCCTTTTGAATCGCTAAGGGTCCTGTTCCCCGCCACTTGCGGCAAGCTGAGGCGGGCAGGAATCCATCAATCTGACGACGCGCACCTACATTAATTCTGCCTCATTGCCGCTGGTTGAGGCGCTTCAGAAGGTTCCCTCCATCGGGAAGAAACTGGATACTTCGGAGGTCTTAAACACACCGCTAGAGCAGTTTAAGTAGAGGTGTATCCACAAGAATTGAACCAGCCGATGGCATCTTTTGAAGTAATGGAGTTAAAAGCGAATTGTACGGCGTCATGGAGGAGGTGGAGTGTTCTTGCCTGGGCTTTGCGCAGGAGAGCTTTGATTTTGCTCCACATTTTTTCAATGGGGTTAAAGTCGGGGCTATAAGGTGGCAGGAATCGGACGCGGGCGCCGGTTTGAGCGATGAGGCGAAGGGCTTCGGGATCCTTGTGGGCGGCGAGGTTGTCGAGGATGACCAGATCGCCCCGGCGCAGGGTGGGGACGAGGTGGTCGCGCACGTAGGTGCGGAAGACCTCGCGCGTGGTGCCGCCTTCCACCATCTTGAAGGTGGTGGTGCCGTCGCTGCGCAGACTGGCGATCATCGTGTTGGTGTGCCAGTGGCCGTGAGGGGCGGTGGCATAGCAGCGCTTGCCTCGCGGGGCGCGACCGCGCAGGCGGGTCATGTTCGTTTTGGCCGCGGCTTCGTCAAGAAACACCAGGCGCCTGATCTTCCATCGGCGGCGCTTATCGCGCCACTTACGGCGCCTCACGCGCAGGTCGACTCGCTCGGTTTCTTCAGCGCGAATCGTCTTTTTTTAAAAGGAAGCCCCATGCTTTTGAATGCATAATGAATGGCCTGCGGCGTGCACGTCAGATGCAGCGCCACACGCAACTCCTCCAGAGTGATGTCGGGCTGCTGCCGGACAAGAGTCGCCATCTTGCGACGATGCACCGCCACAATCTTGTACGCCGGACGCGGCACCACCGGCGCGATGCTCCCCGTCCTCGACCCCCGCGACACGCAAAACCGCTTCGCCGTCCCCACCTGACTCTCCCCCGCATCCACACTGGCCACGATCCTCTCCCGCAAATCCATCGATAACGGTTTCATCTCTACCTTTTAATACATCTTTATACTCCTGTACACACCGCTGCTTAAACCGCTCTAGCACGAGGATATCGCCTCGAAACAGCAGCGCACCATCGTTCCATCTATTAAGAAAGAGAAGCGGATAAATACCATACCGTCGATGAAAGCTGGACGACAAACTGCTCAATCTCGCAATGACGCAACCTGTGAGAGGAACTTTGGAATTACAGCCTTCTGAAGTATCCACCGTGCATGGCAATCACCAATGTGTAAATCAGTGAGATGAAGATGATGGATGCACCCACACGAAAAGCGGCCCGATGCTGAAGTTTCAACTTATGCCATCGCAATAGTTTGGTTGATCGGGCCGGCAGGCTCTGAATCGATAATCTTGTCAAAAATCCATGCGCCCCATTAATGATAATATTACTGATTAAATAAAAAATAAGAATTGATGTGACGTCTCTATTTTTAAGATACGATTCGATTTTGAACCTTCTCCCTGGTTCAGCACGGATTTTATTTTTATGTTCCTTATTTTTTATCGTGCTTTTGCTATGGGGCAGCGGCAGGCCATTGTCGCGTTGCTTGTGGCAGGCATGATGTTGCTGCCTGGGAAGTGGGGCGGGGTGATGCTTCTACAGGCGAATCCCACGGGTGGGACGGTGGCGGGGGGCTCGGCGAACATCTCCACGGGGCCGGGGCAGGTGACGGTGACGCAGCAGAGTGACCGTGCGGTGGTGAACTGGGGCAGCTTTAGCATTAAGCAGGGCGAGACGACGACTTTTGTGCAGCCTGGTGCAAAGAGCGCGGTGCTGAATCGGGTGACGGGCAGCAGCGTGTCGCAGTTGGATGGCAGCCTGAAAGCCAATGGGCAGGTGTTCCTGGTGAATAAGAATGGCGTGGTGGTGGGAAAGACGGGACGCGTGAATACGGCCGGCTTTACCGCAAGCACGCATGATGTTGCAGATGCGCAGTTTATGGGCGGCGGCGACTTGACGTTCAGCGGCAGCTCCAGCGCTTCGGTGGTTAATTATGGCAAGATTAAGGCGACGGCCGGCGATGTGACGCTGATCGCGCGGCGGGTGGAGAATCACGGGAAGATTTCCGCGAAAAAGGGGCAGGTCGTGCTCGCGGGCGGTTCCGAGGTGCTGGTGAAGCCGAGCGGTACGGAGGGGCAGCGCGTCTTTATCAGGAGCGGCTCCGGATCGGTGATGAACACCGGCTCCATACGCGCCACGGCGGCGGAGTTGCGCGCGGCGGGCGGCAATGAGTATGCGCTTGCGGTCAATAATACCGGAATCATCCGCGCCACGGGTGTGGATAAGAGCGGCGGCCGCATTGTGCTGAAAGCAGAGCAACGTGACGTTGCATCCGGTATGGGGGGAGGAACGGCGCAAAACTCCGGCAAGCTGATCGCCCGCAGCAGTGCACCGGGGAAGAATGGCGGCACCGTCGCGGTGACGGGGGATAACGTGCGGCTGACGAAGAGTTCTGTTATCGACGCGAGCAGCCGCTATGGGAAGGGCGGCGAAGTGAAGATCGGCGGCGGATTTCAGGGCAAGGACGCCACGGTATCCAACGCGAAGACGACCGTGGTGGAGACGGGCTCCGTCATCAATTCCGACGGGCACGGGGTCCAGGGTGGCACGGCTATCATCTGGAGCGACGAGCGCACGGATTTCCAGGGCAGCATTCTGGCGCGGGGCGGGGACGGCGGTTTTGTGGAGGTGAGCAGCAAGGGGCTGCTGAACTTTGCCGGCATGGTGGATACGGGCGGCGGCACGCTGCTGCTGGATCCGCAAAGCATCACCATTAGCAACGGTATCACGACGAGTCTCACATCCGGGCCGACGTCTGTCGTGGCCACCATGGACTCCGTGCTTAACGCGGCGGATCTTGTCCGGTTGCTGCAGTTCAACAATATTTCGCTGCAGGCGACCAGCTTTATCGCGGTGACTGCGGAGGTGGACGCCGCCGCCTTTAACCACAGCCTTACGCTGGATACGGCGACGCTGTATCTGAATGCGGGCATTAAGCTGGGCAGTGGCACACTCTCTGGCACTTCGTTGCTCACCCGGGTCTACCTCAATACCGGCGGCCTTATCCAGAACGGCGTGGACGCGGTTACTGCCGGTGGCACGGTGTATCTGGGGGCGGGCACATACCAGGAGAGCCATATCAACATCGCCAAAGCGCTCACCCTCACCGGCACTGGTGCCGCCACCACCATTGTGGACGGCACCGTTGGGCCCGCCATTCCCTCCCCAGGCAGCGTTTTTGTTGTGGACCCGGGTTCCGGCATGGTGACATTTAGCGGCCTGAGCATTACCGGGGGTGCCGACGGCGGGCCGGCCGATAATGGCGGAGCTATCAGGCTCAAGTCGGGCAATTTCACCCTCACCAATGCGAAGCTTTTTGCGAACGCGGGCACAAATGGCGGCGGCATCCTCACGGACACTTCCGGAACCCTCATCATCGACCGCGTCACCTTCGATAACAACGAGGCAGACGCCGATGGTGGCGGCCTGTACGCCGACGGCTCCGGCCTGATTAAGATCAGCAACTCCACTTTCTCCGCCAACAAGGCATTGGCCGGAAACGGTGGCGGCATAAGGGTCGGCGGCGGCTCTGCCATTCAGATCACGGGCACGACTTTCTCCACCAACACCAGCTCCGCCACCGGCGGTGGCCTCATCAACCTGGGAAGCGCGACGATTTACGACTCCACTTTCCAGGAAAACACGGCCGGTACTACCGGCGGCGGAATTCACAATGACCGCACTCTCGTCGTGGGCAATAGCACGTTCGATTCCAACACTGCAACCACCTCCGGTGGCGGGGGTATTGCCGGC
>JBGGNE010000473.1:0-3728 GCA_041287705.1 Methylacidiphilales bacterium
CGACACCTTCACCTACACCTACGACCGCGAAAAACCGCCTCGTCAAACTCGAAAACACTCCGACAGGCGCGACGACGCCCGACAGGACCTACAGCTACGCCTACCTTTAATGGTAAGCCATCTTTGCGGAGGCCACGCCAGATGACGAATACCAAAGGGGCGTTTCGACTTCATCTGCAAATTCGACGTCAGCATTCTGCCCATTGTCTGGAGAGCTCAGCCCGACCGCTTTTCCGAAATAAATTAAAAACATCTACCAGCCTTGAACTTCCTTTTGTAAGATTGTCATGAAGCACATGGGCAGACGGGAGGTCAAACCTTTCCGGGAAAAGCATTTTTTTCCTGTTTAAAATTTCTTGTCTTCTCTCACAAGAAAAGGATTCTTCCCGGTTTATTGATACCCATCCAGTTTGCTTTAGGAAGATAAGTTTCGCCATTTCGCCTGCATGAAAACCATTTTACTTATAGATGATAACCCGCAGTTACTGAGAATGTTAAAAATGGCTCTCATACATCATGGTTACCGGGTAATCGAAGCCAACTCAGGAACTAAAGGCCTTGAAATGGCCCGGGAGCACCTTCCGGATTTGATTATAAGCGACATACATATGCCCGATGGCGACGGCTCAGCGTTTTTGCAGCAGATTCGTCGAGATAAGGAACTCAGGTCCAGGCCGGTTGTACTTATGACCGGAAGGCCCGATCTGATCACTCCACGGCAAGGTATGGACGAAGGCGCCGATGATTTTCTTGTCAAGCCCGTAACGGTTCAAGCATTGGTGAACTGTGTGAAAGCGCGTCTTGCCCGTGCTGCAGTGAACTGGCGGGTGGAAGATGAAATGCTGAACAAGCTTGGCTCGTTAGTGCCGCCCCAGTTGCCGCACGAGTTCTTTACCCCTCTTGCCGGCATTATCGGCGTGGTGGAAATCCTGCAAGCCAGTTTTGCGACACTCAGCCCAGAGGAAGTCAGCGAGATGCATCAGGATATCCATGAATCCGCGCTTCGGCTTCATCGCTCTCTCCGAAACTACCTTCTGATGCTCGATCTTCAGAAAGATTCTCCTCCCCGTGCCCGCCTGCCGCTTTCCCCCGACGATGTGGTACAGTGCGTTAAGTTTGCCGTCGAAGACGCGATGAAGCTGCATCGGCGCCATGACGACATCACGTTCCGTTTCGAGACATGTTCGCCCATCGTCACCTGGGATGAGTTGCGCCACATTGTCGAGGAACTGGTGGATAACGCGTGCAAGTTTTCGCGCCATGGCACGCGCGTGCTCATCGAACTTAGTGCCTCGGGACAGCTTACCGTTACGGATGAAGGAAGAGGGATGTCACAGGAGGAAATAGATCGTGTCGGAGTATTTCGACAATTCGATCGCGAAAAATACGAGCAAACCGGTCTCGGCTTAGGATTGTCTTTGATTCAAAAATTAACATCCTCAGTGGGTGCCCCTCTGCTCATCACCAGTCAACCCGTGGGAACCCGCGTCCGCATTGATTTTCCCCTACAGGAATGAAGATGCCCGGCGGACTTCTGGATCATAGCTGCGCGTCCGCCAGTTCCGGGTGCACGACCTGGATCGGGGCGGAGTCGGCAGTCGGGGCGTTCCAGGTGGCGCCCAGCGCTTTGGCTACACCGGCGGCATAAGCGGGGTCGGCTTTGTGGAAGTGGCCCAGCTGGCGCTGCACGATGTCGTCCTGCACGCCGGACATCGCGGCGGCAATGTTCTTGAAAAGACGTTCCTGGCTCTCGGAGCTCATCAGGCGAAACAGAGCGCCGGGCTGGGAGTAATCATCATTGCCTTCGCGGTGATTGTAGCGATCAGCATCGCCGTTGATCTTCAGTGGGGGCTCGGCAAAGCGATCATTCTGCTGCGGACCGTTGAAGCTGTTGGGCTCGTAGTAGGCATTCGTCGCTTTGGGCGAATCGAACCGCATCGCTCCATCCTTATGATATGTGGCCACATGCGACAGCGGGCGGTTCACTGGCAGCATCTCGTAGTGCGTGCCCACGCGGTACCGGTGCGCATCGGCGTAGCTGAAGATGCGGGCCTGCAACATTTTATCCGGGCTGAAACTGATGCCGGGAACGATGTTGCTGGGGCTGAAGGAGGATTGCTCCACCTCGGCAAAGTAGTTTTCCGGGTTGCGATTCAGCTCCAGCGTGCCGACGGGGATGACGGGGTAATCGGCATGCGGCCAGACCTTGGTCACGTCAAACGGGTTGATGCGGTACGTCTCGGCTTCCTTCTCCGGCATAATCTGGATCTGCACATCCCACTGCGGGAATTCGCCCTTTTCGATGGCCTGAAACAGATCGCGCTGGGAGCTCTCGCGGTCGCGGGCGATCACGGCGTCGGCCTCCGCGTTGGTCCAGAACTGAATACCTTGCCTGGTCTTAAAGTGGAATTTGACCCAGAAGCGCTCCCCGGCGGCGTTGAGGAAGCTGTAGGTGTGGCTGCCGTAGCCGTTGATGTGGCGGTAGCCGATCGGCAGGCCGCGATCGCTCATCAGGATGGTGACCTGGTGCAGGCTTTCAGGGCTCTGGCTCCAGAAATCCCACATGGCGGTGGCGCTACGCATGTTGGTCTTGGGGTGGCGTTTCTGGGTGTGGATGAAGTCGGGGAACTTCATGGGGTCGCGAACAAAGAAGACCGGCGTGTTGTTGCCGACGAGGTCCCAGTTACCTTCGTCGGTGTAGAATTTCAGGGCGAACCCGCGCACGTCGCGCTCCGCATCGGCGGCACCCATTTCACCCGCCACGGTGCTGAACCGCAGGAAGACCGGGGTCTGCTTGCCGATTCGCGCGAAGATGCCCGCTTTGGTATATCTGGTGATATCGTGCGTAACGGTAAAGGTGCCGTACGCTCCGGATCCCTTGGCATGCACGGTGCGTTCGGGGATGCGCTCGCGATTCTGATGCGCCAGCTTCTCGATGAGCTGGTAATCCTGCAACAGCAGCGGTCCGCGGCGGCCCGCGCTTAGCGAGTTCTGGTTATCAGCTACGGGATTTCCTGCGGATGTGGTGAGAGTACTCATTAAAGAGGGGGCCTTATGGAATAACGGGTTGTAGAAACGCCGGTACATGAATGTCGGCCTGCGTCATTTCCAAAAGATATCTCGGGGTGAGTTATAAAGCTAATCGCTAGTTTTCATGTCTCCTATAGATGGTGTCTATATCAGATTGCGCAATTTTTGATTAGGCCAGCTTATACTTGCGATGCGATGTCAGCCTGAGTTTGCCCTCCTGTGTCCATGCGGGGAGCTCTTCACCAGAACGTGAATTTTGGTGGGAAATCAGAGGAAGAATGCACTTTCTTCCTGGTCCCCCCTTCGTGCCTTTGTGTCTTTGTGGTAAATTCTGATAGTAGTCTGGCGAATGAGAATCGACGGGGAAATAACCACAAAGGCACAAAGGCACAAAGGCACGAAGCACAAAGGAGGACCAGGGGATGCAAGGGTTTTATCATCCCAAGGACCCTTCCCTCGACCAGATACGCGGAAAGCGCTCTAAATCCAGGGGAGGGTCTGGCTCTGCTTACACTTACTGCTGGCTGGGAGCCGTCATTACCATCCAGGCGACGCCGAATTTGTCTTTCAGCATGCCGTAGCTGCTGCTCCAGAACGTCTTGGCCAGGGGCATGGTGATTTCGCCGCCGGCGGCCAGATTGTTGAAGTATTCGCGCGTCTTTTCGTCGTTGGGCGTGGTGATGGCCAGAGAGAAACCC
>JBGGNE010000474.1:0-9108 GCA_041287705.1 Methylacidiphilales bacterium
ATTAACGCAACGGTCGCAACGGCGCGACGACCGCTACGGGGGAAGGAGAAGAGGAGAGTGAATGAATCGATAGTATTCCCCTTCCTCCTATATAAATAGACACGTATTGGAGAGAAGGGTGATGTAACTGTTACATCTGTCGCTGGCACGAACGTGTTTATTTTAACAGGAAGCAGAGGAAAGCGGGAAGGGGAGGAAGGGGGGAGCTGTGCTGACTTTTTGCCAGCAGCATTCGCTTTCTCTTTTTTCTACTTTTCTCCCTTTTCCAGTAAAAGCGAGGTGCACTGCCGAGCGCTATAAGGTCGCTCGCATCCTGGCGTCCCTGCCTCGCAGACGTTTTAGCCGGTGACCTGGGGATCGACTACGCCCTGGGGTTGGGAGGCGCCGGGGACTGGAGCGGAGGATGCGGGGGCGGGGCCGGCGTTGGTTGCGGGGGCCGCCGGTGGGTTGGCGGGCGCAGGAGTGGTGGGAGCCGCCGAAGGGGCTGTGGACGGGGCGGGCGCTGGCGCCGGTGCAGGAATGGCGGGAGCCGGTGCAGAGACAGGCGCGGCGGGAGTTGTCGGGGGAGAAGGTGGAGCCGTGGCAGCACCAGCGGGCGGAACGGGAACAGGCTGAGGTTGGGGCTGGGCGGCGACAGGTGGTTGCGCGGGGGGAGTGGTCGCGGCAGGTTGCCCGGCAGCCGGTTGCGGCGCAGCCGGAGCAGGTGCAGCCGCGGGTGTCGCTGGGGAAGCGGCAGGTGCTGTTGTTGGGGCAGGCGCGGGAGCTGCCGCTGCGGCTGCGGGCTGGGGCGGCAGCTCTTTTTCCATGGAATCCAGCACGAGGACGGCGCGGCCCAGGCGACCGCTCTTTCTTGCCACGCCGCGGAGGACGTAGCGGGTGCCGCGATCCGCGAATTTCAGGATGCGGGAGAGGCGGTTGTCGCTTTTGACCACGGCCAGCAGGGCGGGATCATTGCGCTGCGGGCTGTGGATCTCCACGGCGGTCCAGGTGCCTACCTTGGTTTCTTCGATAAGATCCGTGGGGACCTGTTGCGTCGTGGTCTCGCTGAGGAAACCGGTGATTTCGATGGCTTTGGCGTCCAGACCTTCGGGGGAGGAGGCGGTGGCTTGCAGCGCGGCAACTTCCGTGGGCTGATAAGTGCGGGCCGGCCGGGGAGCGGCAGCGGGGATTCCCAGGAAATGAACGGATATGGGCACGGCGCGGGCGCCGGGATGCACTTCACCGTTGGGCGGCTGGAAGAAGACGCGGGCGTTGCGCCAGTCATAGGCGCGGGCATAGACTGGCGCGCCGCTGGTCGCGACACCCTGCACGTCCTCGGCTTTAATGCCGTTGGCTTCGCGGAATTTACGCCAGTCATCTTCGGAGCCTCTGCGGCTGACGCGCGCCGCGCGGCTGATCCAGGCCGTCAGCCAGTCCTTATCCCAGGGCAGCGGGGGATCGCCCACCAGATTGCCGGCAGCCCACGAGAAACCAGCGTAGCCTACCTGCGCGGCCAGATTGTCGTCATCCAGAAAGGTGCGCTGCGCGTCGGTGTAATGGCCGAAGAGATTGCGGGAGAAAAGATTGTTGGTCATGCGGACCCGGCCTGGAGGCGAGCCGCAGTAGACGCCCACGGAATCCTGATAGCCCAGGATATTGCCGTCCAGCTCCAGCGAGACATCGCCGCGCGTTACCACGCCTGCGCCGTCCGGGGTGCCCCCCGGGCCGCCCTGGCGATCGTACCAACTGGCGAGAAGCGTGTTCTGTCTCAGCAAAAAGGTGCGCCGCGCCGCACCGGTGCAGATGAGCTGCACGGACTGCCAGTGAAAGTTCAGGATGACGCAGTTCTCGATCACGCCGCCGTCGCTCAGGGTTACGGAACCCAGCGAGCCGTTGACGAGGAGGCAGTTGCGCACCATGCAGCCGCGCGAGGTGAGGCTGACCAGCGGTTGCTGGGGCGAGCGATCCGGCAGCAGATTGCCGTTGCCGTCGTACTGATTCATGTCGCGGCCATCAAAGACAAAGCCGTCGAGAATGAGCCCGGAGTGATCTTCCTCGCCGCGAATGATGGAGCCCGCCTGCGGACCCGCCGCGACGCCCAGCTTGGAGACGAAACGCCACGGAATGCGCTCGGTAAACTCGGAATTATATCCGCCGCGCAACGTCAGGTTGGGGATATCCACCGTCCAGCCGCCGCGATTTCCCGGGCGCAGGTATTCGCCCGCCGCCACGTGAATGACATCGCCGGGCAGCGACATGCGGATCGCTTCCTGGGGATCGCCGAACGGCTTGTCCTTGCTGCCGTTGCCTCCCTGGCTGCCGCCACGCACAAACCAGTCGCGACCGGTCGGGCGGTCCAGCGCCGGGGCGATCAGATCATCCAGCACCAGCGCGCACTTGCGCTGAATCGCCACATTCTCCTCCCAGCGCACGGCGCCGCGGAAGAGGAATTCGCGCGTGGCGTTTGAGGGGGGCGGCTGAAGGGCCAGCGTCTGAGTCAGCGTGGCTTCCGCAGGCGAGCCGCGTCGGATAAAGACGAGGGGAGGGGAATCCAGAGCGCCCAGCGGGGAGGGGATGAGCTCGAACGCGCGAAAATCTTTTTCTGTAATCCCGCCGAACGGGTACTGCTTTACCTCGCGTCCCAGCGTGGCATAGAGCGCCACGTCCTTGTTGCCCAGCGCCTGCGCCTGAGAGAGAAAGATATCGTACGAAATGGTCCAGTACGTGCGCACCAGCGGCGCCACAAACTGCACGGGGAAGCTGGTGCTCTTGGAGCCCGTCGGGCCTTTCCAGGTCATCTTCACCGCCTGCTGGGGATCGTACGCCATGGCAAAGCCCTGCGCGCCTTTGCCATCCGCCGGCGCTGTCAGCCCCATGGCCAGGCGGAATTTGGCCCATTCCTCGGGCTTGATCTTGCCGGCGGTGATCTCGGCTCCGCGATTGATTGCCCGCTCCATCCAGGCGCGGTCCACTTCCTGCAGCTCCGGCTCCACCACCTTGTTGTTCTCAGAGGAGATGAACCCGAGATCCTTGATATCACCGAAATTGGCACTGGTAAGCGAGACATCGCGGCCATCGCTGCTGTACCGGATGTGCGCCGTGCCGTTAAGGCAGAACACGTTATCCTTGAGCGTAACACGGTCGGATTTCGTGTCGACTTCCACCGCCACGCCGTCGCACATAAGGAAAATGTTATTCGTGATGTCCGCCTTCGTCCCCCCCCACAGCTTCAGCCCGGCGCTGCCATCCTCACTTTTGCCTGCGGAGGTGCTCCAGCAGAACATGAAGCTGTTGCCTGTGATGACCGTCGGCTTCTGCTGCTCGGATCCACGGATCTCCAGCAGATGGTAGCCCGCCATGTTCATCACCACGTTGTTTTCAAAGCGACAACCTTCGCCGGCCAGAATCACGCCGGTGCCGGATCCGTTCAGGACAAGGCAGTTGCGGATTTCGACCTCGGGGGAGCTCAGCGAGATAACGGGATCGCGGCTGGAACGCTGCACGTCCAGGTTGGAGAGCGGCTCGGCGCCTGAGTAAACGTTTCTGTTTTGCTGATCAAACACAATGCCATCCACCACACACCCCGTGTGATCGCGGCCACCGATAAGCATTGTGCCTGTGTTGCGCGCTTTGGATCCCGGCTGAAAAGCGAAACGCGTGACGTATTTCCACGGGGCGCGTTCGGTAAAGTCCGCGTTGTAGCCGCCCAGAATGCGCAGGCGCGGAGTGTCCAGAGTCCAGTTGGCGGTATCCAGCCTGCCGGTGTAGGTGCCGGCGGCGATGTGGATGAAGTCACCGTCTTTGGCCTGCTCCAGCGCCCAGTAGATATCCTTGTAGGGTTTGGCGATGGTGCCGTCGGCGTCGTCAGGCGAGTTGGCTTTGATAAACCAGTCGCGCGCCGCCTGGGCGGACCCCGGGTGGAGCACACTGGAGACAACAACACAGCACACGGCCACCCAGCGAAGGAAATCGCATAGGCGCAATGAATAATTCAGGTGCACTGGTCGTGGCATGGAGGAGTACGAGGAATGATAGGCTACAATTCAGCCTGCCGCAACAATCCCCTTTCCTGTAGCGGCTGGGAAGTCGAAAACACGCATTTCGATAGAAAAACTTGATTTATGATACAAATGAATATAACATCGCGCCGCACAACGGATTCTGAGCCTTGTTACGTTGCAAAATCTGACATTCCAGCTCACAAAATCGGCTCGATCTGGCCCTTTTTAGGCTTCATCTAAAGCTGTCTTTCCTTATTCTTTTGCGCCATACTCTCGCACCCTTTTAGACAAACGACCACGCCGGCACCCAGCCTGCACACGACGCCTTAGCACGCAATCCTTCTGGCATGGCCGATTCCAGCGAACACAACCCCAAGCCCGGCAAACAGTTCCGCTCCGCGCCCGCGAGCGGATCCAAGGCTGCGCCGTCGCCGGTAGCCTCGTCCGGACGCGGCACTACGCCCGACAGCGGCGACGGGCAGCCGCCAAAGCGCAAAGGCCTGTGGGGCCGGATCATCGGGTGCTGGCCGTGGATCCTGGGCTTTTTCGGCGTTCTCGCCGTGTTTCTCTTCTTCATGCACGGCGTGCTGCTGCGCATGGCGATCACCTATGGCGTCAACTGGGTGGCGGAAGGGCAGAACTGGGAGATCAAGTACGAGCTGGAAGGTAATCCCATCTACGGCGTAACGTTTAAGCAGCTGGAGATTGTGCCGAAGGAAGCCGGTCCGGTGGAGAAGATCAAGGCCGGTAACCTGGCTGTGCAGTACAGCCTCGTGGGTCTGATCTTCTCCGGTCTGCCCCGCTTCGCAACCGATCTGGAAGCGAAGGATGTGGATGTGGTCATCAACCTGGACTTCAAGGATCCCAAAGCGAAGCCGAAGGAGAAGGCTCCGCTGATGCTGCCGCCGATCCCCATCCCGGGCAAAATCGCGATAACCAACATCAACTTCAAGGGCAAGCAGAAGACCGGCGACGTGGTCGTGGTGGATCTGAACCTGAACGTCTCGGACGGTGTCCCCGGCACGCTGCGCATCGGCCGGCTGGAGTTGCCCGGCGTCGGCACGTGGAATGATCTCTCCGCGGGTGTGGCCTGGAACGCGCGCAAGCTGACGCTGACCAAGCTGGCGCTGCCGCCCCGCGTCCGTATCGAGCAGATGGTGCTGGATACAACGAAGGCGGAGGTGGGCAAAGTCAGTCTGGATTTTCTGGGCACCACGTTTGATGGCACCACGCATCTGGTGATGAATGTGGAGCCGGGCGAAAACGATCAGAAGCTGACCGCCACGCTGAACGTAAAGAATGTTTCGCTGGATTCGATCCGCGAGTCGATCGGATCCGACACGCCGGTGACGGGCTCGATTGCGTCGGTCGATCTGAAGTTTGCGGGGCTGATCAACGACGTGAAGAGCTGGAATATGGACATGAACGCCCAGCTCAGCGCGGTGGAGATGATGGTGCGGTCTGGTCGCGCCAAGATCGATCGCGGCGAAGTGCTGGCGCACATGGAGCGCGGCGTAGTTCAACTGCAATCGCTCACGCTGGATGTGAATCAGGCGACCCGCTTTACGGCACGCGGCAACGTCAATGTCATCGAGCCTATCCGTTATGAGATGGATGCGGCGGGAAGTATCGACAGCCTGGCCGTTTTCGAGCCGCTGCTGAGCGCATTTGGCTTTAAGGATCGCATTGGCGGGAAGCTGCAGGTGGACTGGCAGGGGCAGGGCGAGCTGGATCGCAAGGTGGGCATCGCCGGCATGAAGAACTTTGGTACGTGCAACCTTGTGGTAAAGGATCTGCTGGTCGGCCCGACCATCATTAATGCGATCAGCGTGAAGGGCAAATACTCGCCGGAGGAGATTTCCTTTCCCCTGGTGCGGGTGAATTCGGCGGACTTTCAGTTCGACGCCTCGGTCGACTGGCGCGATAAGCTGCTGCGCATTGCCCCGATTTCCCTGGTGCAAAAGCAGAAGACGCTGCTGACCGGCACCGTAAGCATGCCGTTCGATCGCGAGCATTTGTCAGATCCCGCCAAGCTGATCGGTCCCGACGGCCAGATCTCTTCTGAGCTGAAGGCCGAGGGGATAAACGTGCGGCAACTGGCCAAGAGCTTTGCCGTCGAAGTGCCCGTGGATGCGACACTGGATGCGCAGGTGGTGACCAGCGGCCGTCTCTCTCAGCTGTACGGCATGCTGCGCGTGCAGCTCTCCCACATTGTCTCGGATGCCAACCCGAATCTCGCGCCCGCGCTGTGCAATATTGAAGGGGATCTGCGCGAGAACGTGCTGAGCGTGACCACGCAGGTGACTCAGCCGCAATTGCCGCCGCTGGTCGTGAAGAGCGCGCTGCCACTAAACGTGGCCGATACGCTGGCCGCCCGTGAGTTGCGCCCGCGCTCGCCGCTTACCATGAATCTGGGCGTCAACGGTCAGGCGACGAAGTTTGACGGCACGGCTCAGGTGGATCTGATTGCACCGTACGCCTACGTGGCCAAAGTGAAGGGCGCAATGTCCAATCTGGCGACTTTTCAGCCGCTGCTGAAGGCGTTTGGGCGTTCGGAAGCGCTGGCAGGCAAAGTAAATATCGCGTTTGAGTCGCAGGGCTCCTTCCCGCCCGACGGGCAGATGGCGCATCAGGGCAACGCGGATGTGGTGGTGGAGAAGCTTGGCTTTGGCGAGATCAAGGGGATCGACCTGCGGGTGAAGGGCGTGTACGACCCGAACAAGATCTTCTTCCCCGGCATGCGCATCGCGGCGAAGGATCTGAGCGTTTCGGCCGACGTGAACTGGCAGGAGAAAAAGCTCTCGGTGCTGAACATTTCGCTGCGACAGAATAAGAAGGAGCTGGGCTTTGGCGAGATAGAGGCGCCACTCGACTTCGCGCAGTTGTCCAAACCGGCGGAGATGCTGCGCGCGCCCAACCACATCGTGGCGAAGATCCGTACGGAGCCGCTCGATATCGGCACGCTGGCGTCCTCTGTTGGCGTAACGCTGCCGGGCAGCGGCACCGTACAGGCGACCGCGGACATTGAGGGCTCCGTGGATAATCTGGGCGCGGCCATTACCATTCGTGCGAAGAATCTGAAGGCGAAGGCGCTGAGCGGCGTTCAGCCCGCGGAGTTCGGCATGGATATCTTCCTGAAAGATAACAAGCTCTCGCTGCTGGCCCAGGGTACGCAGCCACAGATCCCCCCTCTGCGCATCTCGGGAGAGTTGCCGTGCAATGTCGAAAAGATTCTGGAGAGCGGGGAACTGGATCGCAATGCGCCGGTGAAACTTTCCGCGGAGTTTGAGCTGCCCAATCTGAAGCTGGTGGAGCAGGCGACGCCGGAGATCATCGAGGCGCAGGGCAATGCCTCTGTAAATGTGAAGGTGGATGGCACGATCAACCAGCCCCGCATGGTGGGCCACATTATCGCCAACGCCAGCCTTATCCGTTTCAACAACGCCACGCTGCCGACTATTACCGACGTGCGCAGCCGCATTACCTTTAATGAAAAGAAGATGCAGGTTGAGGAGTGTTCCGGCCTCATTGCGGGCGGGCTGTTCCATCTGGCGGGTGGCGCGGATTTTGAGAATCTGGTGGAGCCCAAGCTTAACTTCACGTTTACCGCAAGTGATCTGCTGTTAACGCGCGATGACAACATGATCGTGCGCAGCGACGCGCGCATCACGCTCACCGGTCCGCTGGCAACTGCCACCGTGGCGGGGAGCATTGCGCTGGTGAAGAGCCGTTTTCAGAAGGAAATCGATATCCTGCCCATCGGTCTGCCGGGACGCCCCGCGCCGGTGGCTCCCGCCAGCACACTGCCGGATATTTCCGTGAAGATCGCGCCGGTAAAGGACTGGACGCTGAACGTTGCCGTCACGACCAAGGAGCCGTTCCGCATCATCAGTAATCGCGCCGACGGCAACGTGCTGGTGGATCTGCGCATCACGGGCAAGGGCGAGAACCCGCAGGTGAATGGACGCGTGACGCTGCGGCAGATCGAAGCCGCACTGCCCTTCAGCCAGCTGCGCATCGGCACGGGCCTGATTCTGTTTACCGGCGGCCTGAACGCGCGGCTGGAAATTCGCGGCCGCTCCAAGATCAACGACTACGACATCATTGCGCAGATCTACGGAACGGTGCTGGAGCCCAAGGTGCTCTTCCTTAGCACGCCGCCGCTGCCGCAGGAGGATATTGTGTCGCTGATCGCCACCGGTTCCACGACAAGCGAACTGATGTCGGGAGGCAACGTGATTGCGGGTAAGGCAACATGGCTTGTTTTCCTGAAGGTCTATGACAAGATTTTCGGCCCCCGCAAGAGAACTTCGGATGATGACTTTATTAACCGCATCTCCGTGACTCCCACGATGGATTCCACGAAGGGCGGCTACGGCGTTCGCACGACATTTCGCATTAACGACCAGCTCTTGCTGCTGGGCGATGTGGGCGTGGACGGCAATTTCAAGGGCGGCATTAAATACCTGATACGTTTTCGATGAAGACTCTCACATGGCTTCCGGCACGCGTGGCGCCGGTGGTGACGTTTATCGTCATCGCCTGCGTTGTGCCGTTTTTTGCCATGGCGCAGAGCTCAGCGCCCGAGCCATCCGAGACGATGCCCTACGCGCCATCCAGTGCGCCGGGACCTTCCACGCCGTCAGCGCCGGGGCAGGGGATGAACTCCACGCCGGACCTGGGCGCCTCCGCCGAACCGCCGCAGCCCACCAATTCCACCGAAGAAGACCGCCTGCCCGGCGAGACCGCGGCAGAAGCCGCCGCACGCAGCGAGCGCTGGAAGAAGATAGCAGTGCCGGAGCCGCTCAAGCTTCGCGACAGTGAGCTGGAATCCGGGGCGGATCCTGAGCGCTCTCTGCGACCAGTGGATATCGAGCGACGCGCCGCGAGCCGCACCATCTCCGACGGTCGTGTGCAGATAGTGGGCAACTCGCAGATCAAGGAATCCGAACTTCTGGAGGTGATCCGCGATCAGCGCGAAAACATGCGCACCGAGGGGCTGACCCCGGCAACGGCGGATGACGCGGCCTTCTATATAGCGCAGCATTACCGGCGCAAAGGCTTCATGAAGGCTCGCGTGATCTATCGTATTGAAGGCGCCGTGCTGGTGCTGGAGATCAGCGAGGGC
>JBGGNE010000475.1:0-10732 GCA_041287705.1 Methylacidiphilales bacterium
CCCAGCATGGCCCGCGTCCCGCGTCTTTAGAGGAACCTCTTTTACGCTGTATCTTTACCCGGCGCCGTGCCATAGCTGAGGAGCCATGCGCCCGCGTTCTCCAGTCCATGCTGCCGATGACGGCGCCGGTACAGATGGCCCTGGCGCCATGCTCACGCGGCGCCGGTTCCTTCGCAAAGTCACGGCTGCAGCGGCTGGTGCAACGGCGGCGATGATTTGCACGGAGCACGGCGGTAGGGTACATTGCCACGCGGCGGCTCCTCCCGCCAGCGCGGCTGCGCGATCTAAAACCGGACAGAGAGGACACCCGGAGCATCAGGTAAACGTTATGGACCATTCGGAGCACCCAAGTCATATATATACCACCGCTGGTGGCAACTTAACCGCGCCCGGGTCCGCATCCACCGTTTCGGCGGCGCCACGGCCCATTGCGGGCACCGAAGCGATTGTGCTGGTGCATGGCTTGTGGATGACCGGGTTTGAGTTTACCGCGCTTTCCATGAGGCTGCGGCGCAGCGGCTACGTTACGAAGCGCTTCCCCTACTCCGACACGCGGCACGGGCTGCAGGATAACGCGCGGCGGCTGAACGATTTCGCGGCGCAGATTCCGGCGGACCGCGTGCATTTTGTGGCCCACAGCCTGGGCGGTATTGTCCTGCTGGAGCTCTTTAGGCAGTTCCCCCAGCAGAAACCGGGGCGAGCTATCGCGATCGGAAGCCCCTTCAGAAGCACCTGGACCGCTACGCGCGTGGCTAACTGGCCCATTGTCGGGCGTATGCTGGGGCGTACCATGAAGGATCACCTTCAACAGCAATCCGCAGCGCCCGTGCACATGTGCTGGAACCCGCCCCAGGGGCAGCACCGCGATTTCGGCGTCATTGCCGGCACCTTCCCCATGGGTGCGGGCAAAGTTGTCGGCATGCGCGGTCGCTGCGACGGCACCGTACTTGTAGAGGAAACGCAACTACCCGGTGCGACCGATCACATTGAACTGCCGGCCAGCCACTTTGGGTTGCTGGTGACCCGAATGACGCATGGACAGGTCGAACACTTCCTGCAACGCGGCACTTTTTGCCGGGCAGCTTTAGCCGCACAGACAGGCGCACGGGTCTGAGGAAGATTATTTTCGGATTCGTGGGTCGTCCCGCCATGTCCGGCAGATGTGACGGGTGTTGGCCGTTGAAACGACACCCTGCTGCGGCTTCTGTTACTAAACTGCTGTCTGCAAGGCGTTTGGAGCAATGTATATTACATGCCGTACCTGTAAGAGTGCAAGTTCCTCACGATTTTTCACTCTTTTTATTGCACCATGCGCAATTCTTAATAAGATCAAACCATGCCGAATACGAGGTCAACTTAACCTCGAATCTCTGCATATAATGAGACTGGCGCAAAAACTGCTGGATTAGCTTGGTTAATCAAGCTCAACCCAAACAACCACTCTCCTCTCTCCCCTTCAAGCAACCTCCCGTCGCCTACCTCCCAAAAAACGCGCCGCAACCCATCCATCCCCGGCGACGGCCCCCGAAGGGCCGTCAGCAACAGGGTCCAGCGTCACGCTGGCTGGCTGGTGGGTAGGTGGGGAATTACTGCTTTCACATGTCGCTCGCCTGCTTTACATTGCATTCCTTACCACACTATGAAGCTGTTTAGCGACTACCACATGCATCCGCAGGCGCACAAGCTGCAGCCCTACAGCCAGGAGCTGCTACAGCCCTGGGCGGATCGCGCGCGCCTTCGCGGCATTACGGACTTTGCCATCACCGACCACGATCGCTATCACGAAGCCGTCGATTTCGATCAGATCGACATCTTTCGCGACCGCAATCCCGATCTCAATATCCGCGCCGGAATTGAGCTGGATAACGACCCGAAGAGCTGCGTCCAGGGACGCGCCTGGGTCGACCGCCACTGGGACCGCCTCGATTTCGTGCTCGGCAGCGTCCACTACATCGGCAACTGGCCCTTCGACCACGCCGACCACACGGCGGAGTTCGGCAAGCGCAACTTCGACGAAGTCTACGAGCAATACATTGCCGAACTGGATCGCATGATCGTCCTGGGCCACGTCGACAGCATGGCCCATCTGGATCTTATAAAGATTTTCAAATTCTTTCCGACAGTACCCTTAGTGGAGCTCTTCACGCCGGTACTGGAAAAAATAGCTCACGCCGGTCTCGCCATGGAGATCAGCACCGCCGGCTGGCGCAAACCCATCGGCATCCAGTATCCGGACGAAGCCATCGTCCGCAAAGCCCTGGAGCTGGGAATCCCGATCACAATCGCCTCGGATGCCCACGCTTACACGGAAATGTCTAAAGACTACGAAAAGTTGGCCGAATTCCTTAAGCTCGTGGGAGTCAGGGAGATTGCTATCTTTGAGAAACATAAACCCACGCTCGTTTCTATAGTATAATATTTACTTAGAACAGACGTACGCATGCATCCATGAGCAGCCCCTCCGCCTATCCCCGAAGCGAATTCTTTGGCTTCTTTAATCGCCTGGAATCTCTGAAACAACGAGAGATGATGCGGTTATGGAAACCCATGAAGTTTCATAAAGGGGAGTTTGTCTACCACCAGGGGGCGGAGGCGGATGCCATCTATATCGTGGATCGCGGCGTGGTCGAAGTCGTGACAAGCAGCCCGGACGGCAAGCAGTCGCGCAGCCTCTCCTACCTCACCCGCGGGGATGTGTTTGGCGAGATCGGCGTCCTCACCTCCAACGTGCGTGTGGCCGGCATTGTGACATGCGAAGAAGTGGAGCTGATGAAGATCTCCAAGCAGGATTTTATTTTCCTGATGGGACGCATTCCACAGCTTGGCGCCTTTATGGCTTCCTACCTGGCCGAGCGCCTGTACGAAACCACGGAGCGCGCCACGTTCAACAGCTACTCGGTGGATTTCGGCGGCAGCCTGCTTCGTTTCGATATGCTGCTGATCTTCCAGACCATTATCAGCAGTGGCCAGACCGGCGAACTGCGCCTCATTAATCCGCACAACGATCTCATCGGCAGCTTTTTCTTCACCGGCGGCGGCGTCACCAATGGCCGCTTTGCTCATCTTCAGGGCATCGAAGCCGTGTGGCAGATCTTTCTGGAGCCTTCGTTCGAGGGCACCTTCGCGTTTCAGATCCGCGACCGCCCCTCGCTTCCCTTCGACGACGCGTTCCGCATTACCATGGACGGCATGGGCCTTCTGATGGAAGCCGCCAGCATGCGCGATACCTTTATGGCGCTTCCCCAGCGCCTGCAACGCATGGAAGGTCGTCTGGTCCGCCTGGTAATGGACCTGGAGTGGCAGGACGCCAACTCCTACAAACTGATCGACCGCATCTGGAAGCTGGTGGAGCGCCGCCCGCAGGTTCTCAGCAGCATATGGCGCCGCCTGGATATCTGCTCTCTGACGCTGATCCAGTTAGTGCAGGGCCTCATCCGCACTCATCAGGCCGAGCTGAATTATGATGAGCAGGCCCAGCAGTTCACAGGCATTCCGCAGCACGCTTCGCGATAAGCCAGCCCGACTGAAAAGGCAGGACAGTGCAGAGAATCCGCATGACAGGATGCGAGCAACCTTATGTGCTCAGCATCGCGTTATGGGTTTTACTGGAAAAAGGGAGAAAAGTAGAAAAGCGGAAAAAGGGGAAGTAATTATTTTGACAGGAAGTAAAAAGAGCAATGGAAATACTTTTTGCTCTGGTCCTGTATCAATTAATAGGACTTCCCCTTTTTCCGCTTTTCTACTTTTCTCCCTTTTTCCAGTAAAACCGACCAAGCGCCGCTGAGTACATAAGGTTGCTCGCATCTTATATCCAGGATTCCGCCTCCCTGTTTATATGTTTGCCGCCTCGTATCCGCCGCTCAATCTCGGCAAATGAAGCTGAAGCTGAGGCGGTATAGTTGCGGTAATCGCACCGTCGCTGGTGCTGTTGCAGATGCGACAGGCGCCATTGACAATAGAACCTATGGAACCGACAATAACCTTGGCTGTTAAGCATATGAACGCCATATTGTACTCTCTTATGCTTGTAGGCGTAAGCGTCTCGTTCTGTGATGCTTCACCCGATATCGGGTTGGTCATTCAAGGTATGAATCTGTCGGAAGGGGACAAAAAAGCCCTGTTGGGGGCGGTAAAGATTCTTACTTCTCAAAAGGCGGATACTCCGCGAGCCATCCAATCCTCTGTCGAGTTAGTGTTGAAGAGCGGGAGTGCAGATGTAGCTCTATATGCTTTCAACGATCCTTCCGCACGTTGGAGTAGTGTCTATGAAGAGAAGCAGGATTGGCAACCTTTAGACATTAAAATCATGATGCTTGGGCTTCTGAAATTTGCAGAAGCGACCGATTCTTCATCGAAATTGAACGTCAACAACGAACTTTCGGCTCGTCTTTTAAGCCGCTATATTGAAAAAGCTCTTTTAAAATCTAATGTGGATGTTAGTCAGATTGCACTAAAAGACGGAACAAGAGGTTCTGCTGTGCAATGGATTCAAGCGGTAACTGAAAAAGCCCTTTTGAACAAAACAATTGTGAACGAGTTAAGAAAAGAACTTAAAGACATGAACTCTTCTTTGTAAAGGAGCGTTCGGTTCATTGATTTGAATAGGGCACGCATCGTTGCGATTTCTCTTACAGCTCGCTGATCACTCCCGGTTGCAGCTTCATGGAGCTGCTGCCGGGCGTGCCGGCATGGATCAAAGCGGCTTTTTGCTCCATGGCGTTAAAGAGAGCGAACTCGCGACGGCCTCCTTCTGTGGAGCCCTGGCTCTCGGCAAAGGATCGGCTCAGGCGCTGGATCGCTTCCTCTTTTAAATAGTTTGAGACGGCGTTGGGACCAGCCGCGGGGGGCAGCCCCATTGCGGCGCGGCTCTGGCGATCCATCTTGTGGTAGAGCTGCTCGGCTTCGCGTAACTGCCGCGCGGCATCGCGGGCGCCCAGACCTTCCAGGCGTGCGGCCAGCGCTCCGGTACGGTTACCGACGCCCGATGTTGCCTCGCCACGGCCCACGGTGGTTGTGGATGTCAGCCACAGCGTCCAGACCGGCGCATGCGCACCCAGCCAGCCGACGGCGGCCACCAGTATCAGCAGCAACATTCCACCTCCACCTATACACATGCCAATTCTGGCCCAGGAAAATCTGTTCCGGCGAAAATAGATCATCATCATAGATAAAGTGCAGGCGGTACTATGCCGGGAAATCGCGGCAGATCAAGGCAGCGACATGCTGCGCCCTGGTTTTTTATTCTTTTTTTTGGATCATCGCCGCTAATTCGGAGCCCATGCCGCCCGCATGCTCACATTCGACGCCTGCCCGCGCGCTTCGTGTCATTCTTATTTGCAAAATCTGAAAAAGAGCGCGAACCCGCTGCCGGGCCGTGCTTTAACGTTTCCGCCCGAACGCGGGTCACAGTCAGAAATCGATCACCCGGCCCTCTTCGACCTCCCACCGCCCGGCTTGCTTTGCCGTCGCGGCCTGCTTATATAGTGCGGCAGGGCTCAACAGAGCAGGGCAGATTTCACAACATAGCGCACGCGTACCGCACGCACGCATCTCGTCCTTCCTTCTCCCTTTTTTACCTTTCCCCCTCGCAACGCCCTGCTCCGCCTTCTCCCCAGGCGACCCCTGCCGCACCGCTCGTACTTCCATGCCTTTCCTGCCGAATTCCCCCCTGCTCGGGTACTGGGTACACAATATCCCGCCCTTCATCTTCGAAATCTCGCCCGGCGTGGGGCCGCGCTGGTACGGGCTGGCCTACGTCTTTGGCTTCCTGCTGCTGTGGCTGGGCCTGCACTATCAGGCAAAGCGCGGCTGGAGCATCCTTCGCGGTGAACACATTACGGATTTTGTCACCTGGATGGCCCTGCTCGGCGTCATGACGGGCGGACGCATCGCCTATTGCCTGCTGTACGATTTTCCCCGGACGGCCGCAAATCCGCTCAGCATCATCGGCTTTGGACCCGGCGGCTGGCACGGCATTGCGGGCATGGCCAGCCATGGCGGCATTGCGGGCGCCATCCTGGTCATCTATTTCTACGCGCGCGCTTACAAGATCCCCTTCTATAATCTGGCCGACGCGGCCGCACTGGTCACTCCGCTGGCGCTCGGTTTCGGACGCCTGGCCAACTTTATTAACGGCGAACTATGGGGACGCCCCACCACTGTGCCGTGGGCCGTTATCTTCCCCGCTGCCGGCGACGGAATTCCGCGCCACCCGTCCCAGCTATACCAGGCCGGGCTGGAGGGCTTTCTGCTCTTCTTTATCCTGTGGTATATCCGCGAGCACACCAAACGGCAGGGCGTGGTGGCGCTCAGCTTTATGGGCGGCTACGCCATCATGCGCATCATCGGCGAGTGCTTTCGCCAGCCGGATGCGCAGATCAACTACTACTTCGGCTTCATCACCCAGGGCCAGATTCTCTCCTTCATTATGCTGGCGGCCACCATCGTGCTGGCCTGGCTGGAGTTCCGGCCCTCTGCGGCAAAGGCAGGTGCAGGTGCGAGCGGAACAGCATCATCGTCCAAACCTGTGGAGATACCGCCGGTGCCGGCATCTCCACAGGCTCCCGGGCAAAAAGCCAGCTAGCCAGCGGAAGATCCACAGAAATATACGTCTTCCACCCCGGCCCAAGGTATGAGGTGGAAGGGGAAAACCGGTTTGCAGAGCTCGCCGGGTTCAGCTATCTGCCTGATGACCAGACAAGTTGCTATAAACTAACGGGACAGCAGCGCGTCCAGACGGGCGCCGAATTCCTCCCATTTCCTGGAGCTTTGCGCCAGGTGCTGTTTGCGTTCGGGATCTTTCTCCGCGTCGGCAATCACTTTGGCGATAGCCTGGGCGTACATAACGGCTTCGACTTCCGTGGCCAGCAGCCGGGAGCGGAATGTGTTGCCGCTGGAGCCCAGCAGCTGCGAAGTCTTGATCCCTTCGATGGTCTGCCGCGTCTGCACTTCTGCTGTGGGCAGGCCGGTACGGTTCATGCGGATGCCGGACTTTTCGTAGGATTTCAGTGTTTCAAGCTCAGCTTTGCTGAAGGTGGAGATATCTTTGGTGATGGCGCGAAGATCGGGAGAGCCGCTCTTTGTGATGAAGATCTGATCGATACGTTTCTGATCTTTGACCTGCTCCAGGTAAAGGGCGTAAGCGGTATTTAGCTGCGAGCCACCGAGCGTGGCCTGACTGGTGCTGCCGGAATTATCGTTGGATGTTGAACCGGTTGTGGCGCAGCCCGTCAGCATAGCCACGGAGAGAATGGCAACCGGAAGTATATGAGTAAATTTCATAAGATAGATATAATTTGAATCGATACCTTTAAGCTAACGGCAGCTTCCCCCGTTGTGCAAGTAAGACGTCAAAAAAAGTTGGCCGCCAATGCACAAGAAGAAGCACCGCCGGCTACGGAATGTAAATATAGTGTGATTATGAGTAAGTATCATCCTATGTAACCCGCGCTACAGCTAAGACTTCAGAATCAATGATTCGGCTTAAATGATGTAGCGGCGCACTCGTCACAGGGGGAGAATATGTGTATAGTGATTCAGTATAGTTATTAAGGCAATACCGATTTTCTATTCCTTGCGTTTTTCACCGGGAATATGGCGCTCAAAATTATTGACAAATGAATAATGTGCCAACACCATGGCGCCCGGTCCGGGACTCCTTAGACTTACATAGCAGGGAGATGCGGCCTTTCCACAGCTAAAACCTGAACGAAAGACCCCAAAAAATGGCGAAAGATAGTAACACCAATAAATCGCGTAAACCGCGCTCCACCACTACCGCCGCCCCCGCTGTCCCCGTTGACAGCGCGACTCCCCTGCCCGTGGCCCCGGCCAAACCTGCGGCAAAGCCCGCGGCTGCCTCCACCAAGGCAAAAGCGTCTGCTGCCAAAGCGGCATCCCCAGCACCCGCGCCCGCTCCTGTGGCCGCAGCAACCGCCGCTCCAGCGTCGAAGAAGAAAGCCTCTTCCGCCAAGGGCGCCGCGTCTGCCACACCGGCTCCCGCCCCTCTGCCTGAGCCTGTGGCTCCCCCTGTGGTTGCCGCCGCGCCCAAAAAGAGTTCCGCGACCTCCGGCTCCAGGGCCAAATCCTCCGGCAAAAGCTCGAAATCCGCAGCTTCGGCGGCGCCAGCGCCCGAAGTAACAACGGCAGCGGCGGTTCCCGTAGCGGAACCCATCCAGGCCCCCGCCCCACAACCCGCGCCCGCAGATCCCCTGGCCGAAGCCGTGGACGCTCTGGCCACCGAAATTGAAGCCGTCGGCCAAAGCCGCCTCGGCATCGTGGATGACTCGCTCAATATCGCCGGCCCCACGCTGGCAATGGAACTGGAACCCGAGCCCGCCCAGATCCCGCCCGTAGAAGAAGTGACTTCCGGCGACGAAGAGATGCTCCCTGCCCCACTGGAGGGTGAATCCTTCGATGTGGAAGAAGAGCAGACCGCCCAGGAACCGCCCACGCCTTCCGGTCCCACCGTGGAGACCGCGCTCTCCGATAAAGCCGAGGATGCCCTGGCCGATATCGCCGCCGCCATCGAAGCAACCCCGGTTCCCCTGCCCGGCACCGTGGCCACCGTACCCGGCTCCCGACGCATCCTCTTCGTCACCGCCGAGTGCGCGCCCTATGCCAAAACGGGCGGTCTGGCCGATGCCGTCGCCGGTCTCGCCAAAACGCTGAAGCGCAGCGGCCACGATGTCCGTATCATTCTGCCGCTGTATGCTTTGGTGGACCGCGCCCGGTACGGGCTGCAGCCCGCTTCCGCATGTTGCGTCCACATGGGCAACCACGAGGAAAACTGGGTGGGCATTCAGGAGGCGCTTCTGGACGGGCTGGTGCCGGTCTGGTTCGTCGATCACTACCGCTTCTTCGGTCGCCCGGGCCTGTACAACGACGCTTTTTCTGATTACGCCGATAACGCCTACCGCTTCGGCCTGCTGTGCAAAGCGGCCATGCAGTACTGCAAGGATGTCTCGTGGATCCCCGACATCATGCACCTGCACGACTGGCACGCGGCCCCCACCGCGGCTTTCCTTAAAACATGGGATAACGTTCTGTCACCGCTTTCCGGCACGGCTTCCGTCCTTACCATCCACAACATCGGTCACCAGGGCAAATATCACCCCGGCGTGCTGAACTACTACGGTGTGGGCTGGGAACACTTTACGTCCGACAAGTTCGAAGACAACGGCGGCCTTAATCTGCTGAAGGCCGGCATACACTTTGCCGATGCCATCACGACCGTCTCCCCCACGCACGCACGCGAACTGCTGGAGCCGATTGGCGGCCAGGGTCTCGCGGAGTACATCCGGCGCCGCAGCCACGATTTCTCCGGAATCCTGAACGGCACCGATCTGGAGCACTGGAATCCCGCAACGGACAAGCTGATTCCCGCCACCTTTACGCCCGAAGATCTGGCCGGCAAGGCTATCTGTAAGGCGGAACTGCAGCGCCGCTTCGGTCTGCAGGTGAACCCGAACCTGCCGGTCTTCGGCATCGTCTCGCGGTTTGCCGAGCAGAAAGGCTTCGATCTTCTCCGCGCCGCACTGCCGCGTGCTCTGGGGGATATGGAGTTTCAGCTGGCCGTTCTGGGCAGCGGCGATCCCAACATCGAGATGTTTTTCCGATGGTTAAGCTCGGCGTTCCCCGGTCGCGCGGGCGATTACATCGGCTACAACAACGATGTCGCGCACCTTATCGAGGCGGGCAGCGATTTCTTCCTCATGCCGTCGCTCTACGAGCCCTGCGGTCTGAATCAGATCTATTCCCTGGCCTACGCCACGCTCCCCATCGTCCGCGCCACGGGCGGCCTGGAGGATACGGTGGAGAATTACACCGAATGGAACGGCGGCGGCACGGGCTTCAAGTTCAACCTGCCGACGCCCAACGCCCTGTACGACACGATCGGCTGGGCCACCAGCACCTGGTACGATCGCCCGCACCACATCGCCAGCCTGCGCCGCAACGCCATGAGCAAGCACTTCACCTGGGACGACTCCGTCGGCCAGTACGAAGACGTCTTCGAAAAAGCAATCGCGAATCGCCGGCGCTAGTCGGTGATCCGTGATCGGTGGACCGTGATCTTTGGGTGATGGGTGAAACTGCATTCCTGCCTTCTGATCCCCCCACCTGTTTATCTGATTCCCCCGTTGCGGCCGTTGCGCCGTTGCGGCCGTTGCGTTATTAAGAACGAAACCGCATAGCGACCCCGTACTGTGCGGCGAGGCGTGTACATTTTTAACGCTACGGTCGCAACGGCGCGACGACCGCAACGGGGGATTTACAGAGGAAGAAAGTCTGTCCCTTCCTCAGCTTCCGCCGTTTCCTTTGCCCCTTTGTCCCGGCCCACAGCAGTCTTGATGCAGACACACCTCTTTGCCGGGGAGCACGTTTCCGTAGCACAAGCGAAGCGGGTGCATCCGAAGCACCAAAGGTGCGCAACACCAGCCCCAGCCCAGGGCACAGGTCCGCCGGCGCCCTGGGTAAAAGCCAAAAAGAGGAACACTCGCGCGTGAGCGCTCTCTTGGCCTGGCCGGGAGTAAATCAGGAAGATACAGAAGCTGGCCGATGTCATTATCGTACCTACGGATGATTCGGACAGGCCTTCGCCAAGCCTTCCATCCCTCCGCCTGCCTGATTCCCTGGTGGCGGTCGTCGCGCCGTTGCGGCCGTTGCGTTAAGAACGAAACCCGCATAGCTACCCAGTACTGTGAGGCGAGGCGTGTACATTTTTAACACAACG
>JBGGNE010000476.1:0-4740 GCA_041287705.1 Methylacidiphilales bacterium
ATCTGTACACGTTTACCTACTGGGTTAACCTGGGCTTTCAGAACGGTTCGCCCTGGGCCGCATCGCTGATGATGGCAGCGGGCGTGGCCACCCTCTTCGTGGTGGCCAATGTGTACGAGCGCAACTTCGGCCCCGCCGCCATGAAAGCCCGAGCCGCCGCCTATCGCCAGCAACAGCCCAAGTTTTCCACGGCGGTCAGCTGACTTTGTGGGGAGACAGGGGTGAGGGGGGCGGATTGATCCAGAAGGAGGCTATAGTGGATGAGCCTGTTTTACATCTTCTGCACCCTTCCTCTGCTTTTCTACCAGAACTTCCGCACTTGAGAGCAAAATATATCGATCATCTACATCCGGAGAAGATCCGAGAGGTCAGGTCGTAGGCTGGGGGATGTCGCACTTTAGCTTGATGGCGGACGTAGTGCCTGGTGCCGAGGTTGTTGACACGACGGAAGAGGCGGAAGATTTATGGACGGGAATGGGGCGGGGAACGACGAACTGGAACCATTGGGTGGGGTGATCCAGAATGACGGGGCGCAGGCAGTTGGCGACCTGCAGGGTGGCGGCTTCCAGCAAATGCGGGTGGCGTGCGGCGGCGGCGGGGACGGGGATGGGCGCCCAGGCCTGCAGGGAGTGCGACATATCCGGCAGGCGCACGCAGGCGGTGGGAATGAGCGGGCAGCCGGTCAGGGCGGCCAGCATAGCGGGGCCGGTCGAGAACGCGACGCTTCCCCCCGGAAAGGATACAGGGACGGTTCGCGTGATATCGCCGTGCGGGCGATCGATGAGGACGGCCAGGAATTTGCCTTCGCGCAGGTGTTTCATCAACTGCACGTAGACAAAGTGATCGTCACCCAGAATCATGGTTTCTACACCCCAGCGGGCGCGGTAGGCGGCGCGCCAGTCGGTCAGCTCGGAGCTGGGCTCGGGCAGGGTAAGGACGATCGTCTTGAAGCCGAACTCCTGCATCAGCATGCCGCCCAGTTCAAAGAGGCCGATGTGGCCGGTGACGAGAATGGCGCCGCGCCCGGCTTCATGCGCGGCCTTCAGGTGCTCGTAACCTTCGCGCCGGGATATGGTGGCGAGCGACTGTGCCCGCGAGCGTACGCCCAGCGCAAAGTAGTCGGCCAGCGCCATGCCGAACTGCGCGTACGTCTGGCGCGCCTGCGCCTTCAGATGATTCGCGCTGTTTCGTGTGGCGGCGGGTGACTGCAGAAGCACGAGGTTTTGCGTGACATTGTAGACCGCGCGCGCCTTGAGCGCGGCGTACAGCCATCCGCAACTGCCGGCCACCCGGCGCAGCACGGGCAGGGGAATACAGCGCACCAGAAAGCTGCCGAAGCTGAAGCAGGACACACAGTAAAGCGCGCGCGAGTAGTGCGGGTGCTCGGTGCGGGTGCCGATGATGGCGTGGTAGAGCACGGGCACCAGGACCAGCGCGGTGATGACAGCGGAGGAAATCCCAAGATCCATGACGAAGCCGAAGTTCTGCAGCGCGGGCTGGTTGCTGGCGATGGGGGCGCCGAAGCCGATAAGGGTGGTGATGCCGGTGAGCAGGACAGGCACGGCCAGATGGCGGTAGGCTTCGCGGATGGAGCCGTCGCTGTGATGCAGCTCGAGGAGAAAGTGCAGAGAGTAGTCAATCACCAGCCCGATAAGCAGCGGCACGGCCAGCAAGGACATAAGACTGAGCGAGTTATGAAAGAGAATGAGGAGGCAGCCCAGTAATCCCATGGAAGCCGCAAGCGCGATAAGATTGATGGCCACCATGCGCCACGAGCGATGCGCCAGCCAGCACAGCGCCGTAATGGCCCCGAGCATGAATACGCTGAGCCGCGAGAAATCGGCCAGTGCGGCTGCGCTGAGCTCCTGCTTCAGCAGCGGCCAGGAGACGGGGACGGCGGCTGCGGATAGGGAGACGGGGGAGGATTGCGCGGACTGCGGAGCGGCTGGGACGATTGCGAGGTGTTCGGGTTCAGACACGAATGGCTCCCGCTGGGGCCCCGGAGTACTGGAGATCGAGCGCACGATGCGGGCGATGGGCTCGAGCGGATCGGAAAGCGGGGAGGTAGCGGTGCTGACTCCTGCCCTGGAAGCCTTCCACCGCACCAGGATGTCCAGCACCTCGCGCGTGGCGCTGCCGAACTCCGGTTCGAATCCTGCTTTATCCATGGCCGCGGTAAAAGTTTGCGCCACATCTCCCTCGGGGAGGGCGGCGGCGTTGCGGTCGATATCGAAGGAGCTGGGCAGCAGAACGGCCACGCCCATAAGTTGCTGCAACTGTTTGGCCTGCGCCGGGCTTTCAGAAGCAGATGCAGAAGCGGCAGCACTCAGCGAGGCTATATCCCCCGCAAGAGTGGCGCGGATCTGCTGCCATGTGCCGCGCAGAATGCGGCCCTCGGTCTCGGCGGGGTCGTGGCGACCGGCGCTGGTCAGAAGACGTTGCGCGCGAAGCGCTTCGCTGTGGCTGGGCTCCAGCTTATCCAGCGATGGATTAAAGAAGCCATAATGCATCCACCACGGCGCGCCCGCCAGGGCGGCGGCGAGCGCCAGGATGGCCGTCCAGCGCACGGCCGTTTTATTGCGATCCAGCAGATCCCCCGCGGCGGCGCTCACGGGATCGATCCACGCGGGGATGCCCGGCCGTGAGCCCTCCAGCACCTCGCCAAGCCACGTGGTGGCGAAGTACGCGATCGTCAGCAATCCCGCCGCGATCAACACCGCCAGTTGCTGAAATCCCGGAAAGCTGGAGAAATAAAGGATGCCGAACGACGCCGCGGTGGTAACGGCGCTTAGCCAAATGGCGTGACGCAGCGTGGCCCAGCTCTCTCTGGTCCGCAGGCGCATCGCGTGCAGGTGATAGACCAGGATGCAGTAATCCATGCCTACACCCAGAATGATGCACGCGAAGGCCATGCTGAGCACGTTAAGCTCTCCAAAAACCAGCCGCGCCGCAATGGCCCCCGCCAGCAGGGAGAACGCCACGAAGAGCAGAATCCAGCCCAGCGGCGCCAGCGTGCGGTAGAACAGATAAAATACCAGCGCCACCAGCACAGTTGCCAGGGTGATCATCACCTGCATATCCGTCCGCATCTGCGAGGAGATCTCCGCGACAAAGGCGGGCCGCCCGGTAAGATAGACGCGCAGGGGGCTGCTGCCCGCATTCCCCGAATTGCCGGCTTTGTCTGGGATGACCTCCGCGATGACGGAGCGAACCTGCGCCACAAATTTCTGGCTCGCCTCAAACCCCTGTAAAGGCGCGGCGGACCGAATCTGCAAAGCATGAACGTGAGGCTGAGCCGGAGCGGGAACCGGAGTGTGAGGCTGGGGCTGCTTGCCGCCATCGCCCTCGGGCGCTTCAGCAGGAGCGGATGCGGCACCGGAATCAGCACCGGCACCCGGAGGCCCGGCGGCAATCGCCTTGGCCAGCATATCCGCTTTCAGCTTTTCCAGCGCGTGCCGCGTGGATTCCGGAAAGGTCGCCAGCACCAGCTCTTCCAGCTTCAGCGGATCCGCCTGCAGCATCAGAAGCTGGTCCGGCTCCGGAGCGCCCGACATCTCGGTCAGCACCTCCTCCGCCCGCTTCGAGATCGCCTCCGGAGTCAGCCTGCCTACCAGACGCTGAAACTCCGCCTCCGGCAGATTCGCCAGAAACCACGCGACCAGCAGCGAAGGTTTCATCTGCCCCTTCTGCGACGCCTGCCCCGTCTGTCCTGTCTGCGCCGGCGAAGCGCCAGGGAAGGGCGAGCCGGTCAGCATCGGTTCCACCGCGGCAACTGAAGGCAACGCACCCAGCTTCGTGGTTAAGAGAGCGAGCGCATCCGTGGCCGCCTTGTCCTTGTCTTTATCCACAGCTTCCGAAGGGCTCGATTCCATAACCAGAATCAGCTCGCGCCCCGTGGAAAGCGTGGACTGCGCCAGCTTCAGCCCCTCCACACTGCGCAGCCCCGCCGGAAACAGCGGCCACAGCTCCGACTGAAACCGCAGCGTCAACACCGCCCACAAGCCCGCCGCCACCAGCAGCACGGCCACCAGGCGCGGCCCCATTGATCGGGGTGCCTGGGGCGACCCCGTCGGGCCGGGGGAAGCGGCATCCGATGCGGAACGCGTGTGGGGATCTGGTGCAGGTGGCGTGGTATCAGGAGTTTCCATGAGGCGCGGCTCCATGCATATCACACGAGCCCGCCCCCATCATCACCCACGCGCCGCCGGAAGCAAACCATAAATGAACCTGAAAAGTTAGATCATTCAGTATCGCGCAACCACTGACGAGAGCTTCGCGTGCCAACAGAAAACAAAAAAAGGGGCGGACAGGGTGGGATTTGAACCCACGGAAGCTTTTAGACTTCGTTCGATTTCGAGTCGAGTGCCTTAAACCACTCAGCCACCTGTCCAGTATTAACTATCAAGTACTTACATCGGAACTTTTCGAAGTCTTTCGACTTATATATACGGTGTGGATCTACGTTCATTAGTGAAAACGAACGATGAACCATGTTCCGTGTGGAGTTCCACGCAAGTCCAGTTCCTCTACAAGAATCGGAACGGAAGATACTATGTGAGAACATACGCACGTGGCAAGGAGAAATGGACAAGTCTCCGCACAAAGTTGCTCTCCATAGCGAAAAACCGCATGAAGGAGCACGTGGACGCCTCCGAGCGCCACAAAGCGGACGGACCGCAGACCGAGGTGGCCGACGGAAAATTCACCTTCGGCGACGCCATGGCCGCTTACCGCAAGAAA
>JBGGNE010000477.1:0-9162 GCA_041287705.1 Methylacidiphilales bacterium
CTATTCGCCACAGGAAGCGTCGCCTGGCTGGAAGAAATCATGCTGCGCCAGGATTTCCGACGCGCCGGAATCGGCAAAATGCTCATGGAAGACTTTGAAAAGTGGGCCCGTATTAAAAGCTGCCGCATGGTTGCGCTGGCCACGCGCCGCGCCGCCGAATTCTACAAAGCCCTCGGCTATGAGGAATCCGCAACGTACTTCCGTAAGAAGCTAATGCAGGAATAGTCCGCTCACCGGCCCGTTGGGCGAGAGCATGGCTGCTTAGCAGCTCACACCTTCGCGACTTCCCTCACGCCCGTTGCCAGGCAGGGCTGAAAATGCGGCGGCTTCTCGTCGGGAGTGAGCAACTGCACATGGATGCGAGTAAGCCCCGCCTCCTTCAGCCATTGCCGCAGATCGGCTTCGCTGAAACCCAGCCAGTAGTCCCCGTACATCTCACGCGCCTGATCCACATGATGGCGGTTCAGATCCAGAATAATGAGACGCCCGCCCGGACGCAACAGCTTTGCGGCAGCGGCCACGGCGTGCGGCGGATTTACGGCGTGATGAAGCGCCTGACTAAGCACGGCCACGTCCACCGAAGCCGGCGAAATGGGCGGCGCTTCAAGATCGCCGAGCCGGTAGTCCAGGTTGGTAATCTTCTTCTTCTTCGCTTCCTCTTTGCCGAATTCCACCATCTTGGGCGAATTATCCACGGCAATGACGCGCTCGGCGTTCTGCGCCAGGAGTTGCGAGAGCCACCCCTCACCCGCGCCCAGATCCGCCACTACTACGCGCGGAATCATCAGCGCCAGCATAGGCCCGACTTCGCTCCAGCCGCGCCCCGGGCAGAAGCTCTTGCCCAGGCGACCCGCAATGCGATTAAAGTAATCCCGGGCGGCGCCCCGGCGTTTCTCCAGCACCACATTCAGTGCCGCCGCATCATCCTGCGCTTCGGGGATTTCCGGCAGCGTGGCCAGAGCGGCGGCGATCAGGTTGCGTTCCTGGGCGGCCAGCCCCTTTGCCATGGTATAATAGGTGTGCTTGCCCTCACGGCGCGGCACTACCATTCCGGCAGTGCGCAAGATGCTGAGGTGGGTGGAGATGCGCGACTGCCCCAGATGCAGGATCTCCTGAAGCTCCGCAACCGACAACTCGTCCTCGCCGAGCAGTGCCACCAGGCGCAGGCGCGTCGGGTCGCCCAGTGTTTGCCATACCATCCTTAGCGACATGCTTGTAGTTGCCCGGACAGCACTGCTGTCACTGCCATTCAATACGGCAACAATGGCGGCGGCCGGCGGGGCGGTTTGAAGTTCAAGTGGTGGGGTGGAGAAGTCCATACTGCATCGATCCGCGCACATTCTGCCCAAGATGCGCAGAGGCGCGAGGAGAAAAATGCGTCCCGGCTGAAATTATGCGCAACGCCTGAAAACCCTTCGACGCTCTCTAGGAGTGCCCCGCCATTTCCGACGGATCCTCGTGCACGCGAAGCACTTTGCCGTCCTCCATCTCCACAATGCGGTCCGCGTATTTGTAGGCGCGATTGTCGTGCGTGACAATAATGACGGCACGACCGGCTTTGCGCGCAGCGGTTCGCAGCAGCTCCATAACGGTGGCACCCGTCTGGCTGTCGAGAGCCGAGGTGGGCTCGTCGCAAATCACCAGGCGCGGCTCGTGAACCAGAGCGCGAGCAATCGCCACGCGCTGCTGCTGGCCGCCGGAAAGAAAATTCGGGCGCTCGCTGCCTCGACCGCCCAGGCCCACTTTGGCCAGCATCTCCTCGGCACGCTTCTCCGCCTCGACCCGCTCAATCCCGTTGATCAGCAGCGGCACGCTCACGTTCTCCGTGCAGGTCAGCGTCGGTATCAGGTTAAAAGACTGGAAAATGAAGCCGATGGATTTCGCACGAAAAGCCGTTACCCGCGAAGAGCTCATTTCGTGCAGCTTCGAGCCAAACACGTCGATTTTGCCGCTGTCAAAAGAGAGCGTGCCCGCCACGATACTGAGCAGCGTCGTCTTACCGCATCCCGAAGGCCCCACGATCATGAGCAACTCCCCGGAGCGAGCTTCCAGATCGACTGCCTTCAGAGCCAAAAGCTTCTCCGTACCACTTCGGCCAATCGAGAAAGTCTTCGTCAATCCTTCCACCTTAACGGCAAGCTCGCGCCCTTCTGCATCTTTGGGAAGCGTCTGTTCTTTAACTGCCGGGCGTGTACCGTTAAACCATGACATACAACATTAACCTCTGAACACAATAGCCGCATCCAGCATCACTACTTTGCGTATGCCCAACAGTGCGGATATGGAGCAGATAAGTACGGTAACCACAAATGTAAAAATGAGAAGCTGCGGCGGCATATAGAATGGTGGCTGCCCCTTATCCAGCACCATGTAGCCAAAGAACGCAGCCAGGCCTACACCTATCCCGTAGCCCAGAAGTCCCACGGTAAACGCCTGCAATACAACCATCTGTATCAGCGTCCAGTTACTGGCACCCATCGCCTTCAAAGCACCCAGATGTCGCAGATTCTCCAGAATGAACGTATAGAATGTCTGTCCGCTTACGGCCACACCCACAATAAAGCCAAGCGCAATAGTTGTACCGAAGGAGACCGGAATACCCGTGTTGTAAACATACCACCAGATCGTGCTCCAGAAGAATTCATCCTCTGTGTAGGTACGAAGGCCGGTATCCGATGCAATGCGCCTTGCCACCTCTGCGGTATCCGCTCCGGGCACGGGCTCAGCTATCACAAAGCTAAGCATCTTACGCTGTTTCGGAGCGTAATTCAGCGCTTTCTCGTAGGTGGTATAGACATAGGGCGCGCCTGTAAAAGAACGTTCCGCAATACAGATGCCCACGATACGCGCTTCCTTATCGTTAATCTCAAAAACGTCGCCTATATCAATAGGTTTGGGGTGGCCGCGGCTTAACTTTTCGATGCCGTAGACATCAATGACCACCGTGTTGGGCAGGCGAAGATCTTCGATGGAGCCGCGCAACATTCGCGCCGGGCGGCCGGCCAGTGTCGCGGAATCCAGCCCCATCAGCATGACGTTCTGGAACGTACCGTCGATTAGCTTCGCCTGTACGATAGCCGAAAAAAGCGGCAGGGCCCACGCGACGCCCGGCACCGTTCGTACCCGGTTAACATCAGTATCGCGCAGCGGTCGCACTTCATTGGCCTGCTCAACCTTGGGATCAACCACCCATATTTTAGCGCGTACATTGCGCACCGTGGAGGTCGTCCAGATCATCAGACCGCAAAAGACCGACGTCTGCTGCGTCATCAGCAGCGACGCGAACGTCAGCCCGCACACCAGCATGATGTATTTAGGCTGGTCGCCGAACAGCATGCGCAAGGCCAGCCTGTTCACGTCAGGAATTCCCCGCGGAAAGATTTTCACGCCACCAGGCCAGGTAGTGCGGCGCAATCGCATCCGGTTTGATCGCCACAACTTCCGGGCATTCGTAGCTATGTTTGGCGCGAATCAGATCCGTCAGGTCATCCACCAGATGCACCGCCGTTTTGATCATCAGCAGCGCTTCGCGATCTACCTGCATGGAGCCCTTCCACCAATAGTAGGACTCCATGCCGGGCAACACATTCACACAGGCAGCCAGGCGCGCATTGACAATCTGGCCCGCCAAAAACTCGCCTTCAGCCTTGGAGGCGGCGGTCGTCAGCACCAGCACGGGTTCGGAAAGAGGCGTCACCCGCGCAGTATGCACAGTCCCAGGCTGTCGCGCAATGCGCTGTTGCATCGCGGCCATGATATTCGGCCGGCCACCAGCTTGCCGTCAGGGAACCACTTCAAGCTCCCAGACCTGACTGCGGAAATCGCCGTGTTCCGGCACCACCATGAGGCCCAGTTCCTGCAAAACGCTGCTGCTACGCACGACATCCGGCAGCTTGTGTGCGTGGTCGTCGATGTCGTGGCCTGAAGAATCGCGCTCTTTTCCACTGCCGGCGCTGGTGTGCACCACATACTTTCTGCCCAGATCCAGCCCCTTCAGCCGCAGACGGATGAACGGAATATTAGGCTCGGCCAGCACACGGTAATAGAACACAATGGCCAGACTTTTATCCTGGCTGACGATCATCCATGCCGCATTGCCGCTGCCTTCAAAAGGATTGATGAGCCTATAGAAACGGCCCGTCTGGATCAGCCCGCGAGTGCGCTTATAAAACGCGACCTGCTGCGCCACGATGCGGGCTTCCTCCTCCGGCAATTCGCCCAGATCCAGCTCATAGCCCAGGTTACCAGCCATCGCCACGTGTCCGCGAAACTCCATTGGCGTTGTGCGGTGCACCTGATGATTCGGGCATGCCGATACGTGCGAACCCATCGAGCTGAGCGGGTACACCAGGCTGGTGCCATACTGAATCTTCAGGCGGCACACCGCGTCGGTATTGTCGCTCGTCCAGATCTGCGGCATGTAGTAGAGAATGCCAGGATCGAACCGCCCGCCGCCGCCGGAGCAGCCTTCGAAGAGCACATGCGGAAACTCCGTAACCAGCGCTTCCATCAGACGATAAAGATTCAGCACAAAGCGATGCGACGTCTCGCGCTGGCGCCCTGCAGGCAACAGTGCCGAGCCAACTTCGGTAAGACTGCGGTTCATGTCCCACTTCACATAAGTAATAGGCGCGGAACGCAGTATCGCCGACATCGAAGCCAGGATGTAATCCACCACATCCTGCCGTGAAAAATCCAGTACCAGCTGATTGCGCGCCACCGTGCGGGAACGCTCAGGCACATGCAGGCACCAGTCGGGATGCTGACGATACAGATCGCTGTCCGGTGAAATCATCTCCGGCTCGAACCAGAGCCCGAACTGGAGCCCCTGCGCATTAACGCGTTGCACAAGATCCGGCAATCCCTTCGGCAGCTTCTTCAGATCTACCATCCAGTCGCCTAGCGAGGAGTCATCCTGATTGCGCTTACCGAACCAGCCGTCATCGAGCACCAGCAGCTCAATGCCCACTTTACTGGCGGATACGGCCAGCGCTTCAATACGCTCGGCGTCGAACTTGAAGTAGGTGGCCTCCCAGTTATTGACCAGAATGGAGCGCGTGTCGTCCCGGAACTTGCCGCGGCACAGACGTGTTCGATACAGCTCGTGATAGGTGTTCGACATGTCGCCGAGTCCGGCAGCCGAGTAAACCATTACCGCTTCCGGAGTCTGGAATACAGAACCGGGCGTGAGCTCCCAGCTGAACTCAAATGGATTGATGCCCAGGGAAACACGGGTGGAGCCGTAGTTATCCACATCGGCCTGCGCCAGAAAGTTGCCGCTGTAGACAAGGCTGAAACCGCGCACTTCGCCCTGATCTTCATCCGCGCCAGGAGTCAGAAGCGCAATAAACGGATTTTGATTATGGCTGCTGACTCCACGACGCGCGTCGACAGACTGCACTCCCGAGCGCAGCGGCGTGCGCTCAATATGACGCTCGCGAGCCCACGCGCCGGAAAGCTGAAGCAGATCGTAGTCTGAAGTGAGAAAATCTACGCTGACACTCAGCGCTCGCGCAAGAGTGACCGCAGCAACGGCATGACCAGGATTTGTAATCCGCGTCGAGCGCGTGATCACATCCCATTGCGCGTACACGGTATAAAGCAGATCCACCTCGAGTCCGGTCAGCGGATCCGCCAGATGCAGGATGAGCGTGGCGGCTTCGCTGTCGCTTTCGACATAGGTAGAAGGCAGCCCCGGAAGCGCGGGTTTTCCGGCGATGATTTCATGGCTGACGTATGGCAGATCAATACAGCGCGAGCCGTTGGACTGCAGCACCTCCAGAGCAGGCGAACGGAAATCGCCGCGTCCAAACACCGGGTACTCGGACGGAACGATATCGGGAGAAAAGTCGTAATCCTCTGTGCAAGGCGTTGGGCAGAAAGCGCGTCGCGAGCCGGGGTTAAGGTAGCCAATGTCCTCCGCAGCAATTTTGCCACCCCAGTGCAGGTGCATGACATGACCCAGCTTATGAATCCCGAGAGCATAAGTAGAGCTAGGGCCCTGCAGGAAAAAAGTGCGGCTTTCAGGCAGAAACTCAATCAGTCCAGGAGTAGCAAGCGATTGAGGCACAACGGATTTGGTCAGCACAGGGTTAGCGGCAGCAGGTTCGGGTAATAGGACAGGACTGGGGTTACTCACAAGAGAGCAATTTTTAAGTCATGCCCATGAGAGTTGCCAGCGTAAAATAGGAATGAAATGCATCACCTACTGGCTTCATCTTCAGCTTTTCCGGACAGGGAAAAGTTGCACAGCCTGTGCTTATATCCCGCATCCCCCAATAGGGTGCAACACCCCTGAGCAGTTCCACTTATAACCTTCCGCTTAACCCGTGTCGTACTCACTATCCAAGAACGCGCCTCGCCTATTGTTTATTGCGAAATCATGCGACATCAAAGGAATGTTTTCGGAGCTCGTTCGGCGGTCCGACACCTACTTCTGCCCTGCCAATGATCGGCAGAGTTTACCGACCGGAACCAAACTCTTTACGCTGAAAGCCGCGCAAGAACTGGGCGCTGCTGGCCCGGGCAACGTGCTATTTCAAGCCTCAGTCGCCGCGTAATCCTTACAAGGCCTTCCTGTTCCCGCATAAGCGTAACGATTGCCTCTTCAATATTGTACGAAATCCGCGTTACATCTCCTGGGCAAAGAAGCTTCGCCCGCAAAGCGTCGGTGTGACGCTGCCCGCCAACTGGCAAAGTCCGCTGGCGACGGAACCTGTGGAAAAAACGACCGACGTCTTCTTTTCTGGCGCCATGGGTTACTCCTGGGAGCGTGAGTCTGGCCGCCACAAGCTGGCTGAATTACTAGACGAGGCTACAACATCGATCTCCACTGCCTTACGCCGGGAGTCGAAGCGCTGCCGCAGGCGGAGTTTCTGCGGCGCTGCGCACAAGCCTGGCTGGTCTGGAGTCCCGAAGGCGCAGGGTGGGACTGCATGCGCCATTACTGGACGCCGCTGATGGGATCCGTCCCGCTGATGAATCACCCTGACACCAACCGCCACATGCCGCTGGTAGAAGGCGTTCACGGTTTCTATTACGCTGTGAAGGGGATGACATTAAACGGGTTGTCCGCGCCGTACTTCAACACAAGGATAAGCTGCGCGCCATGGCTGCTGAAGGACAGGAATTTGTGCTGCAACATCACACGCACACAAAGCTCGCGGAGTATCTGATTGGGGAAACGTTGGAGAGATCTTAATGTACTCGACTTTGCAACTAGACGTCTGAAATTTCGTCAAAGTAAGTACAGGAATTGGTTTTCCCTCTATAGCCTGCTAACCTAAGAATAATCATGTTTATCGAACACGCTAATGAGGATTCTGCTCTAAAAGTTATTTCTGTTGAATTTAACTCCTGGCCAGATATACCGCGGTGCATCGCTACGTTTCTATGCGTTTGCCAAATTTTAAATCGGTTGTCCCAGTTGCCTTCCCAAGTCAAGCCAAGTTCTTTTATTACGGCACGAAAGTACTGCTCAATATTCCAGAATTCAGGAGCTTTAACGGCACCCCAAAATCTTTTGTAGACTTTTCTTTTCTTAGATTCTTGTTGATCTATCCAGCCCTCGGATTTCTGGATTTTTGAGTCAATCCATTCAAGTATTTCTCCTTTGACAGTATTGAATAAAGCTTCTTTTTCAGCTTCTTTGTCTGTAGTATGTTCTCCAATTGCTCTTATTAGATTTTCCAAGAGAGCGCACAAAGTTATTATTCTTAGATCACGATTTATTTCTGATTTGGAGGCTTCGCGAGCTAAGTGCGCAAGTGAAGCAACTTCTTCACTCAGTTCAGATCTTTGATCGAAATATGTATAAAGCTTTGACAATATATCGTTGAAATTCCAATTGATAGAGCCTGCCAGAGCAGAAACAAAGTATCTTTTACCAAATGGTTTGTGCTTTGAATCAGCGCCAGTAACTAATGGACCCACTTTATCGAGAATTGTTTTACCCGACCGACGATGTTGAACTGTAAGTGGCCAAAAATGCCTTCCAAAAATAAATGCCAAGGCTTTTTTAAATGCGCCAAAATGTTTGATTTCATCATCTATGCTAATAAAATTATATGTCTCTCTTGATCTAAAAATGTACTCAGTATGCGTCTCGCATTCGCGTAATACGTATTCCCAGTCGCCATTTAAAATGCCAAACTGTGTATTATTTTTTACTGTTTCAGAACTACCAATAACTTCACATGAGACCGTAGTAGTTGTGGGGTGAGTGTAAGATATAAGAGGCAGATTTACTATTTTTCCGACGAATTCAATATCAGTATTAGCATCTGGCTCTATTGGAAATGAAATCCTTTCACCAGCTTCAAGTTGTTCCTGCGCACCGGGGGCGTTTAGTGTGTCCACCAAGTTATCTAAGTTCGCCCACTGCATTTCTCCTTTATGTACGAACTCTAAGCTAGTCGCGTGAAGCTCCAATGAACAGTGCGTCTCCCCAGCGGAAGTAGAATGACTAATTTTATGGCTTGGAGGAATAGCAGGCACGATAAAACGAAGATTCCCTCCAATCAAACCCTCCAGCTTCCAAAAATCTACCTGATTGACGACCCCTCCTGGAATTTCAGGAGGTTTACTTCCCGGAGGCAAGCGTAATGTGAAGGAAAATATGTCTTCCTTCACATTTAGTTCGCCATCGCAGTCGAGTTCCCCATTTGGAGTAACTATGATAGCATCGGAAACGCTGATGCCGAATGGTGTACCTAAGCGTTTTACAAACTCGTCACGTGTCATACCCGAGAATACACCTTTCGCTCCGAAAAGCCAATAAGCAAGAATCTCTACAGGTAACCCTTGTCCTTCAGCTCAGCTTCCAGCTTGTCTGCTTCCGCTTTGCGCTCGGAGTGCTTCTTGGCCACCCAGTTGCGCCATGATTTGCCATTCGCGGGGTCCTTGCCGGTAAATGCGACGGCATTGATTTCCGAGTAGGTGAAATAGCGCGGGGCGTCTTCGCCTTTGACGAAGACGGAGATGCGCGGCGGCTTCAGGTCGGCTTCGCGGTTGAAGATGAAGGCGCTAAGCGTTTCACCGCTGGCGAGCGTCAGGGTGACGTCGCCGCGGTAATCGAACGCTTTGTCGAGGCCTTCATACCGGTCCGTGTCGTTGGTGAAGGTGAAATTCATCCCCTCCATCGTCGGTAAATCTTCCGGTATG